>JAZQPB010000114.1:0-29017 GCA_045628165.1 Bacteroidales bacterium
ATTCCAAGAGATTCTGAGCGCCGAGAGTCAACTCAAAGGTGCCGGGAACGCTTACGGTGATGATGTTCTCCTCCTTTACGTTGTGCTTCAGGAGAGTGTCCTTGGCGCCCTTCAAGAGAGCCTCGGTGATTTCCTTGTTCCACTGAGCCACGGCGATGCCGATCTTCATATCGATGCCGTTTGGGATCTCGACTCCGCCGAAATCCGAGAGATTTTTCAATGCTGATGCCATTTTTATTTATGATTTTTAATTTTTAATTTTTGCAAAGATAGCAATTATTTCTAATTAAACGGCAAATTTAATATCAGACCGTATTTCATGCAATCCAAACCGTTGGCCCTCAGTCCCTTGGCTATAGAGAAACCTGCGGTGAATTCCCTGTTGATTCTCAGCACGCCGAAATCCGCCATTACCCTTGCGCCTACGGATGCGTAGTTCAGGTTTATTCCGAAATACCTGCCCTTAGCGATATCAGCTGATATGCCTCCCCTGAGCCTCTTTATCCATACAATGCTCGGGATTCCGATGTCGGGATAGCCCATCGCAAACGCATAGTCGGCGCTCAGCTTGTTGATGGATTCCAGGCGCATGATTTCGTAGCCTCTGGTATCGAAGGCCGTGTTGCTGAATAGGTATGATTTCCGCGGGTCAGCAATCTCTTTCTGCCGCACAATGTTGCCCGTTACGGTGAGGTAGTTTTGCCGGAAGAGTCCGGGTACAGTAAAACTGCCATTAGCTGCCACCATACCTCCGCTCATGGCCGAAGTCGCTGATTTGATGGCCGATACGCTGGCTGATAATGATAGCGGACTCCTGAAATCGCGGTAGGCCAGTTTCTTGCTCCAGGAGTAGCTGGCCGAGCCGCTTATCATCGGGAGATTGCCGTTGCCGAGCTCCTCGAGCCCGTAGGTCGGCTTTTCCGCTATCATGTAGTATTGTATTGCAGCTGATACGTTTACCCGTTGGCTGAAATGTCTCCGTGACAGATTCAATGGTATTGATACCGAGGCAGATACGGTGTTTTCCCTCCAGTAGCAGGTCTTGAAATAGCTCCGGCCTCTCAGGTCGTGAAACAGGATTCTGTCGCCCATTTCGCCCACCGACGTCGATATGCTTATCACCGGCCAGAATCCTCTGTATGTAGCTGATAGCGCGCCTCTTAGGTATCCAGGGTCGAGGTAGTAGACACCGGTGGCCGATATATAGAGGGTCTCGAGATTGTTTTCGCTATTAGCTGATATGCTGATATAATCCTCGTTGGCGTTGGGCATCCATCCGAGAAACCTGAACGGGTCGCTGTACTGATGGTATTTCTTGCTGGATTCCAGTATGCTGTTGGGATTTCCCCAGTCGGTCATTGGCTTGTCGAGACTGCCGCTGGGCTCCTTGTCTATCAGGGGCTTGTAGTATTCGGTCTTTTGATTTGGGAACAGACAGTCGTCTTCCAGGATCCTGACTCCTGATATCTTGTAGCCCTTGCTGGTGAACTCGTTGAAGAAAATCATCTTGTAATTTCCGCAGGGCGATACGGCTCCGATTTTCGAGTTGGTAAGCTGGTCCATTCTGCCGTCTTCGGTTACGGCAAAAAGGTTGCTGATGCCTGTCTTGTCGCTTACGAAACAGATTGCTGATTCCAGCCTTGATAGGTCCTGAATGTTGTAGTTCGCATACTCCAGCCATCCCTTCTCAGAATTGTCCTTTAGGTCAAGTACCATTATGTGGTTCCTGTTGGCGAACGTCAGGATGTAGGCTATCCTGTTGTCGTCCAGGAAAATAGGCTGACGCAGATAATGTTGCTGGTCGAAAGCTTTCTTCACCGTGGTCTTACTTTTGGGAGTCCAGCTGATACCAGTTTCGTCGCTCTCGAAAACCACTATGCTGCATTCTCCGCTCTCGCTGAAAGAGGTGGCCACGATTTTTTTGCCATCAGCTGAAAACGAAGGCTCGAAGATGCGCTCCTTCTTGGTTACGATTCTTGTTTTTCCGCTCTCGAGATCTACAATCGCGAGGTCGGAATAGTCGCGCAGGCTCCATCTAAGGTCGGGCACCGATGTGGCGTAAACCGCAATCCTGCCGTCGGTATCGAAAGAGGATGCGTCGGTGCTGCAGATTACAGTTTCTTTTTTGGTTGCGATATTTATTTTCACGAACCTCGCAGTCTGGCTCAGCGACGATTTTATGCATATCAATGTGCTGTCGTCCAGTATTTTCGGGTGGCGGTAGCTGGTGTATGTTTTGTTTTTGGTGGAGCTGATACAATAATGATCCGTGGCTCCGCATTCGGTGATTCTCTGCTTGTAGAAATCCCTGAGCTCCGAGAAAACCTCCTCGTAGTTCTGCCTCAGATTCTTGCCTGTCTCCTTCTTGAAACCGCGTCCGAAAGCGAACGGCCAGAATGGGTACCAGCGCTGATTCTCAGCCACTTGGGCGAAAACATCGTTGCCGTATTTCCGCTTGGCTCCCGTGGTCAGGAAATAGCCGACAGGGTAGTGGTTTGGCACCATGTCGCGGTAGGACCTGTAAATGATTTTGTCGTAAGGATACAGCTTGCCTTTTTTCTCCAAAAGCATGGCGGCCACGGGCATCTCGAAAAGCGCCGATCTTCCTCGGCCCGACGATGATGTCACAGTCTCGGCATACACGGCATCGCCCTCGTAATACCACTGAGGCACAGAGTATTGCAGGCCCGCCCATCCGTAGCCTCCCAGTACCTTGTGGGCCAGACGGGTAAGTCCCTTGTCGAACTGGCTGTATTGAGTGATGTGCCTGAACTCGTGGCTCAACAGATTCTGATACCAGTACATTCCGCACATCTCGCCGTAGTCGGTGGGCTTGGTGTATAGAAACATCTTGTAAGGCAGCATCGTGGTGTATCCGTTTGATGTGCAGGAGGTTGGCGAAATTATTATCGGCATTCTCTTAGGATGCGCTCGCATATTTACCGTATCAGCTGCATAAACATGACGCATTGCGTAGCTCAGCCTGGCTGCATCGTATGCGTTATCAGCTGGATATATAATCTTTGCGTAGTCGTTTTTGTAAACCATCCAGTCGGTCTTGTATGGATGCTGCGCCGCACATTCTATTATTATGGCAGCTAATAGCGTGGAGATTAACAATTTCCTCATATCGGTTAGTGTAAAGGTTGATAAACAAAAAAGACGGAGCGAGCCCCGTCTTTTCTATATATGGATTTGATGATTTATTCTACCAGTCTGCCGTCCTCGATGCGCAGGGTGCGGTGGGGAAACTCGCTGAAGATGTTCTCGTCGTGGGTGGCCACGATAACGCCTGTGCCTTCGCTGGCCAGCTGGCTTAGCAGCGATGCTATGTGCCTTGCCGAAGTCTCGTCGAGATTTCCCGTAGGCTCGTCGGCGATTATGAGTTCTGGATTGCAGACAATGGCGCGCGCTATGGCCACGCTCTGCTTCTCGCCGCCGCTCAGCATGTGGGGGAATGTGCCTGATTTGCTCTCCATGCCCACTTTCTGAAGTATGCGTGCGATGTGCTCGTCGATGCTGGCACCGTCAGGCTTGTATCCCAGCGAGTCGATTACGAACCTCAGATTGTCGGCCACGGTTTTGTTGTCGAACAGCTGATAGTCCTGGAAAACTATGCCCATGCGTCGGCGCAGCTGTGCGGTCTTTCGGTCCGACAAGCCTTTCACGTCGAAATCCAAAACCTTTGCCTTTCCACCGCTTATCTGTATGTCGGCGTACAATGTTTTGAACAGTGACGACTTTCCCGAGCCAATTGGCCCCTCTATCGTCACCATCTCGCCAGCCTTGATGCAGAAGCAGACATCGCTGAGGATTTTGCTTCCCCCGCGGCTGATTTCCACATCTGAGTAACTTACTAATATTTTGTCCTTTTCCATTTCATTTGTTTTTGAGAATGCAAATATAAAAAACAGAATTTAAAATAGATGTAGTTTTTAATGATTTTTTTGCTGTTTTTGCTAAAATTTTTTTGGTATTGTTTAAGAAAAGCATTAATTTTGTGCTTAAGAATTTTTACACATTTACAAAAATGGAAGAAAACAACATCAATCAGGCACAGCAGGCTGCCGAGAGTTACGACGCTGGCAGTATCCAAGTGCTTGAGGGACTGGAAGCAGTGCGTAAGAGACCTGCGATGTATATCGGCGATACTGGCGAGAGAGGCCGTCACCACCTTGTATATGAGGTAGTTGACAACTCCATCGACGAGGCTCTTGCTGGTTTCTGCAACAATATCGACGTATATATTAATAAGGACGAGTCTATTACCGTAATAGATAATGCACGTGGCATTCCTACCGACTACCACGAGAAGGAGGGCAAGAGCGCCCTCGAGGTTGTGCTCACCGTGCTCCATGCGGGCGGTAAGTTCAACAAGAACTCTTATAAGGTGTCGGGCGGTCTGCACGGCGTGGGTGTATCGTGCGTTAATGCCCTTTCTACATATTTCAAGGCCACGGTTAAGCGTGGCGGAAAGGTCTTTCAGCAGGAATACTCCATCGGCAAGCCTACCAGCGATGTAATCGTGGTGGGTGAGTGTCCTATGGAGGAGACTGGTACCGAGATCCATTTCCTGCCCGACAACAGCGTGTTCACCTGTCACGAATACACTTACGATATTCTGGCCGCACGTCTGCGCGAGCTCGCGTTCCTTAATAAAGGTGTGCATCTGGAGCTCCACGACCGCCGCACCGTGGATGAGGAGGGCAAGATGCGTGAGGACGTTTTCTATTCGGAGAACGGTCTCAAGGACTTCATCGACTATCTGGAGGTAAGCAAGGACGAGCTCTGCGACATCATCCACCTGAATACCGAGAAAAACGGTATTCCTATCGAGGTGGCCATGCAGTACAACAATACATACCGTGAGAACATTCACAGCTATGTAAACAACATCAATACCCACGAGGGCGGTACTCACCTTACAGGTTTCCGCCGTGGTCTTACTTCCACCCTGAAGTCATACGCCGAGAAGAGCAACCTTCTGGATAAGAAGATCGAGATCTCCGGTGACGACTTCCGCGAGGGCCTTACAGCCATTATTTCCGTAAAGGTTCAGGAGCCTCTCTTCGAGGGTCAGACCAAGACCAAGCTCGGCAATACAGAGGTGGGGCCAGCCGTATCCGCCGCCATCAGCGATGCCCTCACAAACTATCTGGAGGAGCACCCAGCTGATGCGCGCAATATCGTGGGCAAGGTGATGCTGGCAGCCAAGGCACGTCTCGCCGCCGCCAACGCACGCAAGCTCGTGCAGAATCAGCAGAGCATGCTCAAGGGTGCTGGTCTGCCTGGAAAGTTGGCCGACTGCTCGTCGCGCGATCATACAAAGACAGAGATTTTCATAGTGGAGGGAGATTCTGCGGGCGGTACAGCCAAGCAGGGACGCGACCGTATGTATCAGGCTATACTTCCGCTCCGTGGTAAGATTCTCAATGTGGAGAAGGCCATGCAGTTCAAGACTCTCGAGAACGAGGAGATCAAGAACATCTACACCGCTCTCGGCATCACCATAGGCACCGAGGAGGATTCTCAGGCCGCCAACCTCAAGGACATCCGCTACGACAAGATCATCATCATGACCGATGCCGATGTGGATGGCGCCCACATTCAGACTCTTGCAATGACTCTGTTCTTCCGCTATATGAAGGAGGTGATAGAGCAGGGACACCTGTATCTTGCCAATCCGCCTTTGTACCTCGTAAAGAAGGGCAAGAACCAGCGCTACTGCTGGACAGAGGACCAGAGACAGCAGGCTCTCAACGATTTCGGCAACGGATCGGAGGATGGCTGTACCGTACAGCGATACAAAGGTCTTGGTGAAATGAACGCCGAGCAGCTCTGGGAGACCACCATGAATCCCGAGACACGTACTTTGAAACTCGTAACCATTGAGAACGCCGCCGAGGCCGATAGAACCTTTGCGATGCTCATGGGCGACGACGTACCTCCACGCAGGGAGTTTATTGAGCAGAATGCAGTATATGCTAATATCGACGCATAATTCGCCAATGTTTTCATAGACTACACTATATTAATAAGGCCTGCGCGGAATTTTGTTTCGCACAGGCCTTTTGTCTTATTGGAGCTAATGGCTCACATTAGCCCTCTTTTAACGCCAAAAATTAAAATAACAACTATGATAAAAGAAAAATTAACTAATTACCTTTCCACAGTAAGCGAGGACGACCGCCTTCTGCTTCTGGATGTTGTTGATAGGGTAGAGGCCCTTGGAATTGAGGAATCCGCCGATGCCGACGAGTTTCTGATGATAGCCGCCGACGAGATAAACGCCGACGCTTCCACGGTTTCGTGCATCGTGCCTTACGCCTACCTGAGCAAGGAAAAGCTTCAGTCCGCCGTGGCTGACAAGCTTTTCGGCGACGAGGTTTCGTCTATCATTACAGGAATCCTGAAGATTCCAGAGTTCAACATCGAGAAGCTGAAAACCCAGAACGAGAACCACATCAAGCTGCTGGTTACTCTATCGGGCGATGTGAGAGCCATAATAATTCTATTAGCTGAATATCTGCAGAAAATACGCCATATCAAGGACTTGAGCGATCCCGAGAGCGTGCGTGTGGCCACTCTCGTGCAGTATCTATACAGCCCGATAGCCCACCGTATCGGCCTCTACAAGGTGAAGACCGAGATGGAGGAGGTCTGCCTGAAGTTCTTTGAATACGACACTTACCGCTCCATCGCCGACAAGCTGCAGATCCGCAAGGAGGAGCGCGACGAATATATAAAGGCCTTCATCGAGCCGCTGAAGAAGAAGTTTGAGGAGCTGAACCTGAAGGTGCACATCAAGGGACGCCCAAAGTCGATCTCCAGCATCAGAACCAAGATGAAGAAGCAGCACGTGGATGTGGACGGTATCTACGACCTTTTCGCCATCCGCGTGATAATAGACTCGAAGCCCGAGGACGAGAAATCCGACTGCTGGAAGGTCTATTCAGTAATCACCGAGAAATACAAGCCGAATCCTTACCGACTCCGCGACTGGATCTCTGTGCCCAAATCGAGCGGATACGAGAGCCTTCACACCACTCTCATAGGTCCAGAGGGCCGATGGGTGGAGGTTCAGATACGTACCGAGCGCATGGACGAGATAGCCGAGAAGGGTCTGGCCGCCCACTGGAAATACAAGAACGGAACCGACGGACAGCAGGGCGGAAGCATCTTCTCACGCATACGCGAGGCCATCGAGAATCCCGATCAGAGCAAGAATGTATCAGCTGAAAAGAAAGCATTGTACTCCGACGAGATTTATGTCTTCACCCCAACGGGCGACCTCATCAAGCTGCGTCAGGGCGACACCGTGCTCGATTTCGCCTTCAGCATCCACAGCGAGGTGGGCAGCAAGTGCACGGGCGCTCATGTCAACAATAAGTTCGTGTCTTTCAAGCACGTGCTCAACAACGGCGACACCATCAAGGTGCTTACAGCTAATAACCAGAAACCTACCGAGGACTGGATAAAGATTGCCCACAGCAGCCGCGCCAAGACCCGAATCCGCCGCATTGTGGATGCCAACAACAACCGTCTGGCCGAGATTGGTCGCGATGTCATCCGTCAGAAACTTCAGCAGATAGATGTGCCCTTCAACGACAATAACGTCCATAAGCTGC
The DNA here is from genome assembly GCA_045628165.1 of Bacteroidales bacterium. Lineage (GTDB taxonomy): Bacteria > Bacteroidota > Bacteroidia > Bacteroidales > UBA3824 > UBA3824. The sequence goes on from JAZQPB010000114.1 coordinate 7,629, forward strand.
TGAAATATTTTCAGGTGGAAACCGCCGTGGCTCTGTATCAGGGTGTAGGCGACGGAAAATTCGATCTCCACAAAATCAAGCAGGCTTTTGCCGATTCAGCTGAAAGCACTCAGCCTATAGAGGAGAAGAAATTCCGCGAGGCCGAGACTTCGTCGGGCACCGATTACCTGACAATCAGCGACATGGATACCATGGGCTACACTTTCGCCAAGTGCTGCAAGCCATTGCCGGGCGACAGGATTTTCGCATTCATCACCGCCGACAAGGGCACCAAGATCCACCGCTACGATTGTCCGAATGCGCAGAGTCTGCTCACACGTTTCCCTTACCGCGTGGTGAAAGCCGTATGGAAGGCCGACGCAAGCAAGGAACTCGTTAATGCACAGATAAAACTCGTTGGCAACTACGACATGAAAATGTATAGCGTAATCAATGATGTGATTGTCAATGAGTTCCATGTTCACATGCGCTCATTCAACATCACCGAGGAGCCAGGCGGAAAGTTCACCGCCACTCTGTCGGTAAACCTGATGGGCGAGGCTCAGCTCAATGCCTTGAAGGAGCGTTTCAAGCGTGTCAGGAATATCGAAAAAGTAATTTAGTTGATTATGAAGAGATTATTGTTTTTATCGCTCGCAATGGTGCTCATGGCGGCAAGATTGTCGGCTCAGGGAGAATATTATTCCATACCCACCAAGATCTGGGTCTATGGCAGCAACGACAACGCGCCCACTTTCGACGACATCAAGTGGACCATGCAGAACCTCAACAAACTCAACGCCGAAAACGAGACACATATCTCGTATTATCTGCTTGAGGTTGAGTATGTTGCCAAGAAGAAATTCAACAAGACAGGCTTCTATTCGCAGATGCCTTGGCAGTCTATAACCCGCCACGACAAAAACATGCTCAACATCCATCTTGTGCCAAAGCTCAAGAAAGGAGGTTCCGACAATTACACCGGCGTATGTTTCGGCCCCAATGGCTGCGTTACCATAGCGGCAGGGGAGGACCCCTCGGTGGTTGCCCACGAGGTTGGCCATTTCCTCGGATTGAAGCATGCCTTTGATATTCAGGATAATATAATGTCGTATAATCCCGTGAAGAGTGCCCGGCGCAAATTTACCGACGCGCAGAAAAATACGATGCTGAAGGAGGCCGCCAAGATGAAGAACTCCCACATCTGGAGGCACGGAATGTTCGACATTGTGAGTGATCCCTGGGAGCCCAATTATTGCAAGGAACTGTCGTCCGTAATCAAGTTGGAAGGCATTTACTCCTTCAATTTCCACGAGAGTGTGGATGGCAAAGGCAATATATCGTATGCCGACGAGGATTGGATAAAATTCACCATCGGCAAAAACGACAAGGGAAAGGAAATCTCATTCGGTTTTTATAATGGTGTAGAGGAGCGGGATCTTGATTTTTATGTGGAGGTTTCAAATGCCTCTGGCAACGTGCTGGTTTCCAAGAATATATCTAAGACCGACAAAACTGTGACAATAAAAAATGCCGCAGCCGGCACTTATTATATGCTTCTCAGAAATCTTGCGCCATATAAATATGATTTCCAATTGTGGCCAATTTTGGGTGACTGATTCCATGATCAACAACCTATATCTACTAACAGGCAGTTACTAAAAGCTTTTTTTTGAATATTTTTTTATAATTTATTTTGTTTTTTTGATTTTTTTATACTAATTTTACGCAATTAAATGGGATTGTATATATCCATAGTGTAATTTTTGCAGCTAACAACATGAGAAAAATATTGACATCGGCAGTGTTCTCGGCCATGACGCTCTGCGCCGTGGCCCAGGATGCTATTATGCCAAATCAGACCGTTCCCGTGGCATCGTATCAGATAGATGCCAAGCTTGATACCGACGCCAAGATGGTATCAGGTACCGAGATTCTCACTTGGAAAAACACAACTTCGGATACTATATCGGAGCTGATGTTCCATACTTATCTCAATGCGTTCAAGAACTCAAGAAGTACATATTTTGTTGAGAGTCAGCTGAATACAGGATATAATATTGGCGAGGATATGGCCGAGAACGAGATGGGCTACATCGATATCAACCGCATGGTAATAGTGGATGGCGACCCTCTTACTCAGGATCTCAAGTATTTTCAGCCCGACGACAACAACACCCTCGATCAGACCGTGATGAAGGTTAAGCTGAACAATCCGGTGCTTCCCGGCGCCGAGATCAAGCTCTCCATCACCTTCCTGAGCAAGCTCCCGAAGATAGTATCGCGCACAGGATACGAGCGCGGCGATTTCTACATGGTGGGCCAGTGGTTCCCGAAAATCGGTGTCTACGAGCCCAAGGGAATGCGTCAGCGTCCTGCCGGCGGATGGAACTGCCATCAGTTCCACTACAACTCCGAGTTTTACTCTGATTTCGGCAATTACGAGGTTTCCATCAATGTTCCCGAAAAGTTCAAGGTGGCTGCCACCGGCGTAGAGACCTACGAGGCCACCATCGGCGACGGCACCAAGACTTATAAGTTTTCAGCTAATGACGTTATAGATTTCGCATGGTCGGCATCGCCAAGATACCGCCTCTACACCGATACATATAAGAAAGGTACACCCGAGGCCAAGGGCATCAAGCTCTATTACATGCCGGAGCATTCTGGTGAGGCCCAGCGGTACATATCAGCTGTAAAGAATGCCATGGAATACATGAACGAGAATGTGGGCGCTTTCCCATATCCCGAGATTACGCTTGTGGATTGTCCTTACTACGCCGAGGCGGCCGCGGGAATGGAATATCCTATGCTGGTGACAGTGAGCACTCTCAATAATTGGCCAAACGGAATGCGCGATGCCGAGAGCGTGGCCATCCACGAGTTTGTGCACAATTATTTCCAGTCGGTGGTGGCCACCAACGAGTTTGAGGAGGCCTGGCTCGACGAGGGCTTCACCTCATTCTACGAGAGCCAGATCATGGACAAGTATTACGGCGAGGGCTCTCTCTACAATTTCATGGGTTTCAAGATGAACACATCCGAGAGATACCGCACCGAGTACACTCAGAGCTACAATCCTTCGATATCTTCCATCGACAATTTCTCATGGAAATATCCTTCATACACATACGGCACCATGGTATACGCCAAAACCTGCACTATGATGCAGACCCTCAAGGGATTGCTCGGCGAGGATACCTTCAATACCGTGATGCGTGAATACTATGCAAAATACAAGTTTGGTCATCCATCGGGACGCGATTTTCAGGCCGTGGTAAACTCTGTGGCCGCCAGGAAGAACGATCCTAAGGTGGGTAGCAATCTCAACTGGTTTTTTGATGCGATGCTCCGCAGCGACCAGGTTTGCGACTACAAGCTTGCCAAGATCGTAAACAGGACATTGGCCAACAAGAGCAACGGATTTTTCGACAACGGACTTACCAAGCTCTTCGTGAATACCGATACAGCCGAGGTGCAGCGCACATCGATCTTCGTACAGCGCATGGGCACCATGATAATGCCTGTGGAGGTGCTGGTAACATTCGAGAACGGCGAAACGCAGATGTTCTACTGGGACGGCAAGGCCCGTTGCAGGGAGTTTGTGGTAAATTCCACAGTGCCAGTGGTTTCGGCTCAGATAGACCCCGACCACAAGATAGCCTGCGATTTGGATTTGGTAAACAACTCGATGTCGTTGAAAGACACATCCAATCCAATATGGAAATATGCCACCAAGTTCCTCTTCTGGCTTGAGAACATTTTCCAGTCGGTGGCATTCTTCGCCTAATACACTTTATTATTGTAGAACAAAATCAACATTCACAGCATGAATATATTAAAAGCATACGGCAGAGGTTTCAAGAACTCTTTGCGTCATCCAAGGATGATACTGCTGATATTCGCAATCACCCTGTTGCTTGGCCTCTCGGTGGCATTGCCGTTCTTCTTCTCGTTCAAGAGCGCTGTAGGCAATTCTGTAGTTACCAATCTCGACTATACCACCATGTCGGAGCTGGTAAAATTCCATTCGTGGAACCTTGATTCCATACTCAGCCAGGGAAAATTCTCAGTGCTGATTTTCTGGCTTATAATGATTTTCTTTGTGGGCGGTATCGTCCGCACCTTCAATAGGGAGGATTTCACGGTAGGCACATTCTTCTCGGGCGCGGGAGTCAATTTCTTCAGATACCTGCTCTGCGATGTTATCGTTATAGCCCTTCTGGTTGCAACCGCCGCAGTGCTTTTCGGAGTAAGCACATTCTTGCTGTCGCTGTTCCAAAACGTAGTAACCGAGACACCGCTCATGTGGGCCTACGGCATAGCCACATTCATATTCCTGTGCGTGGTGGCGCTGTTTCTCATGATATCCGATTACGCCAAATTCTACATGGAAATGGCCGGCACCAGCCGAGTACTCAAGGCCATCGGCAAGGGTATCAAGTTCGTTTTCAGCAATTTCCTGAAAACCTACTTCCTCTACGCGCTTCTGCTTGTTGTTCCGATACTTACATTGATATTGTATAAGCTCACCTTCGATAAGATCGGCATGAACACCACATTCGGCATCATCGCCATGTTTATCGTTCAGCAGATTTTCATCATCTTGCGCGTATGGTTCCGCATCTGGTCACTCTCAAGCCAGTTTGAGCTCTACGCCGACGATTACGTTCAGGTAATCACATACGATCTCGATATCAAGAAGGTGGAGAAAACCGAGGTTACCGAATCGGAGCCCGAGCCCGTTGTGGATCAGGTAGTTATCTCAAAAACCACCGAGGTAGAAACAATAATTGTAAATTCCGAGGGCGATACATTCACTCAGCCAGCTGATGGCGATACATTCACCAAGCCAGCTGATAGCGAGGATATTGTCACCGAGCCAGCTGATGGCGATACATTCACTCAGCCAGCTGATGGCGATACATTTACCAAGCCAGCTGATAGCGAGGATGTTGTCATCGAGACTGTTGTGGAGACTAAAACAGAATCTGAGCCTGAGCCTGAGGTTGAGGAGCAGCTTTCAAAATTCTACGCTGAGGATCAAGGCGATGGCACCGAATGCAATCTTGCCGATTTGACTCCAGAACCCGAGACCAAGGTTGAAATCAAGGAATCGGAGCCTGAGGTAAAAGTTGTAATCAAGGAATCGGAGCCTGAAACCAAGGAGCCTGATACCGAGGTAACTGAAACTACAGAAACCAAAGTTGAGGAAGTTGTGGTAGTGGAAACCACAGTAATAAACAACGAGGGCGATACATTCACCAAAATAGTTGATTCTCAGTCAGATTCAGCGGATGACGATTCAGTTGTGATATCAGCTGATAACTCAACAAATGTAACCATTCTCGGTGAGCCGATCGTGAGCGACGAAAACGACAGCAAGACTGACGACGAGGAAGTTCCCGAGCCTGACGACATCGACGAGGAGCTTCTTGCCCAGTATTACAGCGAGGGCGAGAGCGATTCGCAGGATGAGGTTATCGACATCGACGACATGGACGAGTCGGTAGGTTCGGCAGTTTCGCTTGATGTGGAGGACGACGACGACGACGATTCCACCACCGTAACCACTACAACAACTACTACCACCACCACGGTAACCACCACAACTACAGAGACTTCTGCCGATCCGGACGAGCCTCGCGTGATAAAGATTTACACCGAGCAGGAGATGCGCGACATAGCCCGTCAGCAGCTTGAGGACGCCGGCGTAAAGCCTGACATGGCTCTTACTGAGGTAGTTTCGGAGGATATGCCTGATGGAGTAATCTCCGGCGAGCATCGTTCCGATGATCAGTTTGTGGAGCGGAGACTTGCAGATGGTGTGGACTTTGCCGATCCAAACGGCGATGCAAAAGGCTGATAATTGAAAAAGCTCTAATAAGAAGCTGATAATAAAAAGGCTGGTTTTCAAAGGATTAACTTGAAAACCAGCCTTTATTTTTTTATTGAATTCTGTAAGCTGTCGGCTTGTTGAGAGTTTAGAACTCTTCTATCTCGTTGTTCTCGCTGTTGTATTTGAGCCCGTGGTTGTGGAGTGTTGCGTTGAACGACTGGACATTGATTTTTCCGTTTCTCCAGAGGAAAAGCTCTTTTCTGAGGTCGGCAATCATGTTTTTCAGATATGCGTTTTTCTCCGAGTCGGTGGCCTCTACCTCGATGGTTGGCGCTTTTATCTTGGTCTGAACTTCCATTTTCGGGGCGGATGTTTCAGCCTTAACCGGTTCGGGAGTTGCAGTTTCTGCGCTATCAGCTGGCTGAGAAGTTACAGTTTCCGCGCTATCAGCTGGCTGAGTATTTACGGTTTCTGCGCTATCAGCTGGCTGAGAAATTTCTGTTTTTGTGCTATCAGCTGGCTGAGTATTTACAGTTTCTGCGCTATCAGCTGGCTGAGGATTTACAGTTTCTGCGCTATCAGCTGGCTGAGAAGTTACAGTTTTTGCGCTATCAGCTGGCAGAGAGACAACGGTCTCGTTATCAGAGGCTTGGGGCTTCTGACTGGATGTGTTGTCTGGTTCGGTTTCGGTTTGCTCCGGCAGGAGGTCGATGGGGTTGCCACGCATTTCACCCTTTTTGCCGGACTTTCTGATGCCCAGCGAATTTTCTATCAGGCTGTCGAGCCCTCCCTTGAAATTTTTCTTTGCCATAACAAACTTTTGTAGCTAAATGGTTATTATTCAATTACTTCGCCGTGGCGTTCCATAATCTCCTGAACGAGATTCTTGTAATCCTCGGCGCCCTTGCTGTCTCTGTCGTAGTGGAAAATATCCATACCCTGGCTTGGAGCCTCGGCGAGCGCGATGTTGTCGCGTATCCGGGAATCGAAGAGTTTCTCCTGGAAGTATGTGTAGATGGTTTCCACCACATCGCGGTGCAGGACTTTTCGCTTGTCGAACTGGGTAACGAATACGCCCGTGATCTCGATGCTCTTGTTGAGGCGTTTTTTTACCTTTCCTATCACTTCGATGATTTTTGTGAGACCCTTGATGGCCAGATAGTGGGCCTGGAGAGGGATGTAGACCTCGTTGGCGGCTGTGAGCGCGTTGATTGTGAGCAGGCCGAGCGATGGAGGACAGTCGATGAGGATGTACTCGTATTTGTCCTGGATGCCCGCGATTGCCTCCTTTAGAATGTATTCGCGGCCGGCCTCGTTGATGAGTTCCATCTCGGCTCCCGATAGGTCGAGCGTGGACGGAAGTATCTCCAAGTTGGGAAATACCTCTACGGTCTCTACTTCGGCCTCTCCTTTAAGAACCTCGTACACAGTAACTTTCGATTTGTTGATACCGTAGCTCTGTGTCATGTTGGCCTGAGGGTCCATGTCTATGAGAAGCACCTTGTGGCCAGTGAGAGCCAGTCCGGCGCCGATGTTTACGGTGGATGTGGTTTTGCCTACTCCGCCCTTGTGGTTGCTTATCGCAATGATTGATGTGCTCATTATGATAGTGGTAAAAATTCAATCCCAAAGTTATATAATTTTCTTTTACCTACGAAACTTTTTTCAAAAATTAATCCATTTTTTTGGAATGGTTGTTGATGTTGTTATTTTTTGAAAAAAAATCAATCCTGATATTGTGTATTTGATTTTTTTTGTTTTACTTTGCACAACGGACGTATTAAATTACGATTTTACTATGAAGAAGCTATATTTGCCTCTGTTACTGATATTTACGGCAACTGCATCTTACTCTCAGGAAGACGATTACGAGTATTCTGAGAGCTCGGTGCTTATTGAGCGTAATGTATTGGGCATTGATAATATATCCAATCAGCAGTCTGCCAACAAGCAGGCTATTGGAGCCTTGCACTCCAATAAGACGGCACAGGAGCTCCCTAACTCTATTTATATAGTGACTCATGATGATATTGTCCGTAATGGTTGTATTACATTGTGTGATGTTTTGAAGACAGTGCCTGGTATCAGAGTCTCTCAGCCGCAGTCTGGCGAGCTGGGCGAGGCTTTTATGATGCGCGGTCTTCTGGGCAATACTTATACCAAGATTCTTGTAAACGGTATTGATGTAAAGCCCGTGGGACATTACGGAATGCCTCTGGGCGCCAATATTCCTATCCGCCAGGCCAAGGAGATCCAGATTATTTATGGTCCGGCCTCGGCTTCCAACGGTAGCGATGCGTGCACCGGAGTTATCAATATCATTACCCGTACTCCTGATGATGGTCAGTTTTCGTCAGCTGATATCATGATGGGTACAGGCAATTCGCGTTATGTTAACTTCCACTCAGCCACCAAGTTGGGTCACGGAAAGCATGTGGCCAAGTTCTCGATATATGGAAGCAACCTGAAGGCCACCGACTTGAATGTTCCCAAATCCGGCGAACTGTTCAACAAGTGGAATTTCTTCTTCCAGAACGGCGAGCAGCTGCCGATGTCGCTCGGTGACGGACAGACTTACACCATCACCAGGGATATGATAAATCCCCACATGTTTGATAAGTATCAGGGACTTTTCACCAATGTAAAGTACTACTTTATTAATTATGAGGGCCGTAAGGATCCTAATGATCCGCTTGCGGGATTTTATTATCCTGAGGTGGCTGATGTGGCTCAGGAGGCTTCGCAGCTTGGTGCCGAGTTCTCTATGAACAACATCACCTTTACTTATAATCTGATGCACCGCATGGATTTTGCCGATCAGGGTCAGAGTCCGTTTGCATATAATTACGAGGATCCGCGGAATATGCAGGGCGACCTCATTCACAGGTTTACTCTCAGCGGAAACTATAAGTTTGGAAACCTTACCTCTGAGACTTCTGTAAGGTACATCAGATACCACATGGACCGGAACTCCAGCCGTGGCGTAAACTGGAACACGGGCTATCAGTATGCCTACGGTGCCAGCGACGAGATAGGAGCTGAGGAGAATATTCTCTGGGAGATTTTCAACAACAAGGAGAAGAAGCGCATGCTTACAGTAAGTACCGGTGCGTCGTTCCAGCTTTTTGGTGTTCTGCCTCCTACATTGGAGTGTGAGCGCAAGTTCGATTTCTCTCAGTACACCGCTTTTACCAAGCAGGTGTTCTACGAGGACGAGTATTTCGGATCTTTCGGAATCAATCCTTACACCAGCCGTCAGATTGGCGCGTATCTTCTTGCCGACCTCGACCTGAACAGGCTTACACTCTCGGCCGGCACACGATACGACTACAACTCGTTCAACAAGAATTACCGCAATTCGTGGAATCCGCGCGTGGCGGCATTATATAAGGTGACCGACGACAGCCGTGTTACTGTGCGTGTGTCATCAGGCTGGGCATACAAGACACCATCTCCGGCGCAGATTTTCTACTGTGTGGGCGTGGCCATGCCAAACCAGGTGCCAGGTGTTCCGCTTACCATAGCTGTTCATCATGTGCCATCTGATATGGAGAAGATTAAGGCAGAGGATATCTGGTCTAATGAGGTGGCTTTCAGATATTATCTGAAGGGGGAGAAGCGCCGCTATTTTGAGGTGGTGGGATTCTCCAATACTGTGAATGACCCGCTCGTAAGGGCCTGGGTGAAGCTGGATCCTGCTGTATATCCGGTGCCGTTCTTTGTGGGTGTTACCGACCTCTTCAGCAATACCAAGGGTCGTACATGGACACGTGCCTACAAGAACGAGTCCGGTATGTCTACCAAGCTTTTGGGCCTCATGGTAATTGGCGTTTTCGACGATATATGGAAGCCGATACATCTTGGCGTATCAGGCTCGCTGAATCTAAACAAGGGTGTGGAGCACTTGAGCAACAACGACCCTACAGCTGAGGTTTTCAACGAGGTGGATTATATCCGCCATACTCCGAAGACATTGGCACAGCTGTCGGTGGATTTCGACTTTTTGGGCAAGACCGACAAGAAGTTTTTCCACATGAGGATAGATAATGTATACTGTACCAAGTTCCACCGTATGTATTATCAGTCTACCGACAATCCATATTTTGTGGCTCCAAGCTACTATAATCTTGATCTGACACTGACAGGCAGAATTCCTAATTCTGACCACCTGTCGCTGATGCTGAAGGTTACCAACGTCACCAACGCCCTCTTCGGCGGTATCGACGTTAAGAATATGGACGTGGACCTGCCTTACAACCCTCAATATTTGAGGTCGTTCAGGTTTGGTATTTCGTATGAATTTTAAGGATTTTGAGAAAAATATTTATATTTGGAACTCAATTTGTACTTAGGAAAACAAGAATTATTTTTTGATGGTAAGATTATTAACATATAGTCGGATTTTTATCCTGCTGGTAGTTTTAACTGCGGCTCCTTGCCTCACCTTCGGTCAGGCAAAGGATAGGAATGTACGTCTATGTGACAGCCTCAAGAACATTATAGACAAGGATACCAACAATACATCGCTGGCCAATCATTATTATGAGCTGGCGCACAGGTATATTCTGGTTCCCGATTTCAATAATGCGATAGAGGCTGCCAGGAGCGCCGCGTTCAACTACAAGATAATCGGCAATATGGACCGCGAGCTTGAGTGCTACCTCTTTATGGCCGACAACAACATTCTTCTTACCAAGTCTGTGGAGACTATCAAGAATTATCTTTCGGCCAGGAAGGTGCTTGACAGAATGCGTCTTAACGAGACCAATCCTGAAAAAATCCGCAAGTACCGTGAGATGGATGCCGACCTCGTAACCAAGATCGGTCTTATCTATCAGAGTCACGACCATTTCGACAGAGCCATCGACAACCTGAACGAGGCGCTCACTGAATACAACGAACTTGGAAACAAGGACAAGGCCCTGGATGTGAAGGAGAAACTTGCTTCCTGCTATTACAACAAGAAGGATTACGACAACTCGCTGAATTATTATCTGGAGCTCCGCGACAACCGCATCCAAAACCGCGACTGGGACAATGCCAAGAATACATATCAGCGTATTTCGGATATCTACCTTGCAAAGCATGATTACCAGAAACTCTACAACAACAATCTGGCTTTCTATGATTCTGTATGCCGCCGCGACAATATCAAGGAGCAGCTGAATGCGCTTAATAATCTTGCCTTTGCCTCTGTATGCGTAAAGAACTACGACGAGGCGCTCAAGTATTACGAGCGACTTAAAAATTCTGACCCTCAGTATTTTACCAACGAGCGTGAGTCGCAGTATCTCCTGGCCAATACTTATAATAATATAGGATTGTGCCAGTACAACCTCGGCTACAGCGAAGACGCCTATTCGTCGCTCAGCAAGGCCATAGATCTTCACGAGAAGTATTCGAACTACGAGGAGGCTTCGCGCGCCGCATCGCTTCTGGCTCACATCTATTTTATCGACGGCGACTATCACAATGCCGACCATTTCCAGAATATTGCCGTGCGGAATGCAGAGCTGTCGCACAACCGAAGCGTAATGGAAGATGCCTACAAGCAGTACAATGATATTCTCCGCGGCAAAAACGAATACGAGAAGGCTCTGGAGTATTATCAGAAATACCTTAACCTTCAGGAGGAGGATAAGCATGACAACGAGATTAGTCAGCGTGAGCGAGCCAGTGAGCTCAAGAATTTCTCCGACTCTGAGAAGAAATTCAATGAGGGACTTGTGGACGAGGAGATCAAATACCTGAACGATCAGAAGAAGATAGCTGAGGAGAAACAGCGCAAACAGCAGGAGGAGTTCTTCCGTCGTCAGGCCGAGGAGAACCAAGCTCGTGCAGATTTGGAAAAGGACCGTGCTGATGCTCTCCAAAGACTTTTGGATGCGGAGCAATTGGCTAAACTCGAGCGCGAGGAGAAGGAGCGTGTTCAGAAACTTCAGGACAGTCTTGCCCACGAGTATGAGGAACAGCAGCGTAAGGCCGAAGATGAGAAGCGTGGTTTTGAGCAAAGGCAAAAGGATCAGGAACACGCTCTGGAGATTCAGAAAAACCAGACCAAGTTTACAAGACTTGCGCTTGTATTTGCCGGTGTCATCATTCTGTTCTTTGCGGGCTTTATAATTTCGATGCGTAAGAAAAACAAGCAGTTGAAGGCTCAGCAGGCCGAGATTGAGCTCAAGAACGCCGACCTCATCATGAAAAATGAGGAGATTACCGTTCAGAAGGAAAATCTCCAGGCAGCCAACAACGAGATTCTTACCAAGAACGAGGAGCTCTCGCGTCAGAAGGAGGTTATCGAGATGGCCAACAAGTCGATTACCGACAGTATTGTGTACGCTAAGCGTATTCAGACTGCGGTGTCGCCATCGCCAAACTTCCTCAATATGTTCAATTTTGAGTATTTCTTGTTCTTCCGGCCAAGGGACATCGTAAGCGGCGACTATTACTGGTTCCATGCCGACGACAACAACCACATATTTATATGTGCGGCCGACTGTACGGGCCACGGTGTTCCGGGTGCGTTCATGAGTATGCTTGGTCTCTCGCTCTTCAACAAGATTGTGGCAGAGCGAAATATCGTGGAGGTGGACGAGATTCTCAATCATCTGAGAACCGAGGTTAAGGCTGCTCTCCATCAGGAGGATGTGAATGCCAAGCAGAAAGACGGTATGGACCTCTCGCTTGTGCGCTACGATGTGGATACCAAGATGCTCCATTTTGCGGCGGCCAACAACAACGGATACCTTGTTCAGCATTTCGGCAAGGACGAGGAGGAGAGGGCCAAGGCCAATCTCCTGAAGCCTGAGCATCTCCGTGAGACAGAGGACGGATATCTGCGTCTTACCATAATGCCGGCCGATTCGATGCCTATCGGTGTGTATATCAGGGAGAAGGATAGCTTTACAAAGACTTCTTATCAGCTGAAGGAGGGCGATTCGTTCTATCTTACATCTGATGGATATATCGACCAGTTTGGTGGCAAGTGGGGCCGTAAGTTCCTCACCAAGAACTTCCAGAAGCTGGTAATGGATATCAATGAGTTTGATATGAAGCGTCAGGAGAAGATTGTGGTGGATACCCACGAGGAATGGATTGGTGACCAGTACGAGCAGCTTGATGATATCATCGTAATCGGTATAAGGGTATAAGTTTTTCAATATCTAATATCTTTCAGAAATGGCTTTCGAGATTGAAAGAAAATTCCTTGTAAAGGGAGAGTTCAAGCATTTGGCTACTTCGAGCACTTACATCGTTCAGGGCTATATTTTCAGGAATGATGCCAAGTGCGTGAGGGTGAGGCTGAAGGGCGACAAGGGTTATATCACCATCAAGAGTTCGCTGGATTCCACGGCCGTTACCCGCAATGAGTGGGAGTATGAGATTCCTGCGCATCAGGTGAATGAGATGCTGCGCATCTGCGAGCCGGGTGTGATAGAGAAAACCCGCTATATCGTTAATTGGAAGAATCTTGTGGTGGAGGTGGATGAGTTTTACGGCGACAACGACGGTCTTCTGATGGCCGAGGTGGAGCTGAGCACCGAAAACCAGCAGTTCGACAAGCCAGATTTTCTGGGCGACGAGGTTACCGGCGATGTCAGGTATTACAACTCGGAGCTTTCCCGGAATCCGTATAAGAATTGGAAGTAAATGATGAAATTCAAGATCCCTGATTTCGCTCGAAGACGGGCGGGCTCAGGGATTTTTTTTGCCATTAGCTGCACTGAGCTTCCGATGCGCTTAGAAGATAGTCGGCGGCGGATTCTATGAGCGCGTATGTGGCCGGATAGTTTTCGCCATTAGCTGCGCGTACCATTTCGAGAAGGCTGGATGCGGTGTCGGGTGTGATGGTTTCGGTGCAGTTTTCGAGCACGGTGAGGCAGTCGAATGCGGCCTGGAAATCGTCTTCCTGGAGCAGGATTTTCACTATCTGGCCGGCGCGGAGGCTGAGGTCCTGTCCGGTCTGCCAGATTATCGACATCAGCTGGCGCCTTACCTGGGTGTGCGGTGTCTGGCCGATGTAGTCCATTACCGTGATGGCTGTGTCGGCTGTGCGGATGTCGAGGCACATTTGGGCTATTGCGTCTTTTATTTCCTGTCCGCGGTTTGATGCCAGGAGGTCGAGAATGCTGGGCAGGAGGTCGAGATCGCTGTTTTTGCGGTAGTAGGCGATGGTTTTCAGGAGGTCCTGGTCGCTCTCGGTGTTAAGCTTAGTTAGAAATAATTTTTTTTCTGCTGTGTTCATTTGCTCTGTTGTTGATAATGATTGCAAATTTATAGAAAAACTATTGATTTTTCTTCTTTTTTGGCTAATTTTTTGCCCAAAAGATTTTATATTTCTGATTTAAAATATAAATTTGTAACCGAAATATATGAGAAAGTCCCTGTATTAGGATGCCGGAGATAAGTATCTGTAAACCAATTTATTTATTTTTTTTATGAAAAATTTGGTAAGAGGAGTATCCTGTTTGGCTCTGTCGTTTTTTCTGCTGACGGGATGCGGTGGAGGCGCATCGGATACTCAGGGCAAGCGCGATATGCGTTCTCAGGCCCGCGTAAAGGCGCAGCACCACAATGTGAGTGATGTGTATTATTCGCTTCCGTCGCCGCTGGAGATAGCTCATGTAATCCAGACCACTGGAGTGGAGTACGAGCCTAATCTTCTGCACAAGGTGGAGCTTGGTGTCAGGTATTCCACTAATATGTCGTCGGCGCTCAATCTGGGTGTCTACGGCGCCGATTTGAGCTATTCGATATATTTTGACCAGAATCAGGTGGCGCTCAAGTATCTGGACTGCATCAGGGATCTGGCTACGGGGCTTGAGGTGGCCGATTCGCTCACGATGAGCAAGCTGAAGCTGGTGGAGGACAATATTCAGAATAAAGAAATGTTAAAAAAGATAGTTTCGCAAACATTTTTCCATTCTGATGCGTTATTAAAGGAAAGCAGCCGTCGCCCGGCAGCCATGATGATTGTGATGGGAATGTGGGTGGAGAGTCTTTATATTTCTACCTGCCTCTCGGAATCTGACCCTGACCTGAATCCGGCTCTTTCGTCGAGCATTGTGGAGCAGGGGCTTGTGTTCGACGACCTGATGGGAATGCTCGGCACTCTGGACGAGAGTCCCGATGTGGCGCGCCTTAAGAGCGAGCTTGAGCCTCTGAGGTCGAGCTATCTGGCCATGAACTCGGCGCTCGGCGGTACTTTCGTATTGCAGAAGAACAGCGGAAAGCAGTACGACAGGAAACTTTTCGGCAGGATATGCGATGATGTTAAGTCTCTGAGGACCAATATCACCGAGATGTTCTGATATAGCTAAAACTTGATTATTATTTGCAAACAATACCGAATTATGAAGAGATTAATTTTTTGTGCAATCGTTTCATTGGCCTTGCAGGTATCGATAGCAAGCGCCCAATGCCGTGAGTATATCGAGACAATTGCAGAGATGGAGCTTGAGCCTTACATCCTCGATGGAAATTTCCACTCGCCCATTGTGAGCGAGGGCGACGAGGTGAAGCTCAACAGGACTTTCCTGGCTGGACAGAGCTACAAGATAGCTGTGTGCGGCATGGATATGTTTTTCAAGGAGATTACCATCTCTGAGGACAAAAAAGTGTTGTTCAAGAATTTCGGCAAGGATACTCAGGATAAGCTTGTAACCACCAGCGACGGCAATATGCTTCCATTGAACGGAATCACTTTTTATGAGTTTACTCCCGATCATACTATGAACCTGAAGATTAAGGTTAAGATTGTGCCCTTTGACGGCGGAGGAAGCATGAAACTCGAGGGATGTCTGGGCATTCTGGTGGGTTTCCAGAAATAGTGGTTTCGATTTCTGATATTTGAGTAATTGGTTTCATTTCGTCTGCTTTGGTTTCTGTATATGAGTAACTTGCAGACGAAATGAAATTTTTTTGCCTCAAAATTATTCTATACCATTATTTATACACATCTTTGCAGTGCCTTGGCAGATGTTCTGCCGGAGTGCTAACCTATTGATTAAAAGAAAAATATAATATCTAAAAAATGAAATTTGAGATTAACCAAGGCGCAAGTTCGTACGCGCGCGTGTATGGCGAGCCTGCCAATGGCTCTCTGAGCTATGAGGCCGCCAAAAAGAAGAAGTCACTTGAGGAAGAGGACTTGGATTTTGAGGATGCGTTTGATGATGACGACCTCGATACCGAGAAGCTTCTGGAGCAGTTTGACGACGATATCGATGAGTTGGATATAGATGATCTGGACCTCGACGAGTTTGACGAAGATCTCAACGACGACGACCTGGATGTTTTCGATAATGATTTCGACGACGATTTCAAGTCTTCAAGGAAGAGAAAGAAGGTAGTGGACGACGACGACGAGATTGACGACAGCCAGTTCTACAACGACGAGTTCAAGGATTTCGATAACTACACCACAATCACCGATTTCGACGACGATCTCGACTCGTATATCCAGAACGAGGACGCAGGCTATTACGATTACGACGACCGCTACTAATCGGTCTAAGCCTGATAAAAAAAATGATGGAATCCCGGTGCCTGGTTTCAGGGCTGGAATTCCATCATTTTTTTGTTTTTTTTACCGTATTGTGCTGTAGTATTTGGCAGGCTGGTTTATGATGCCGAGAGCCCTCTGAAAATCGGCGTCACGGCTGTTGAGCACCTTTATGGCGTCGGAGGGGCCTGTCCAGGCGTTGGCGAGAGCGGCGTTTAGCTGAGTCCTTATCAGCCCGGCCTGGTTGGCTGGCAGTCTGTTGATGAATTCTCTGAGATTGGCGGGGGCGTTTCCGCGGCGCTTGTCGTTGCGGCTGTATGCGTCTATTCCGTCGGCCAGCTCGGCGTAGAAACTTCCCGATTCTATCATCAGCAGGTCTGTCCTGGCCTTTTTCATCTTCTCGCGGTTGATGTTTACGTAGTGGTAGCAATAGTCTTCCACAAGTCCCGTTTTCACCCATCTGCTCCAGAAATCCGGTATTGTGGTGGTGTCTTCCGGTACAAAGATGTCAGGCACAATACCCACTCCGCACGGCACCTTGCGGTGGCTGTTGCATGTCTCCTTTATTCTGGCGTCGGCTATCGAGATTTTCAGGTCAGATTCGTTTAGGTTCTCGCCAGAGAACTTTCTCGACAGAGGCTCGCTCATGTAGTCCTCGCGTGTGTATTGCCTGTATTGTCGCTGTATGCATCGTCCGGCCGGAGTCTCGAGCCTTGCCTTTGTAATGGCGAGTTTCTCGCCGCCGTCCAGCCTCATTATCTGCTGTATCAGGCCCTTGCCGTACGATCTGCGGCCTATTATCACGCCGCGGTCCCAGTCCTGGATGCATCCGGCTATCACCTCGCTGGCTGATCCCGTGTTCTCGTTTATCAGGATGCAGAGCCGGCTGTCCTTGAGCATTCCGTTGCCGTTAGAGAATACGGTGGTGTCCTTGTAGTTGTCGCCCAGGGCCTTGGTGAGCATGTAGTTGTTGCCGAAAAAATGGTTGCAGATCTCGGAGCTGGCTCCCCACATTCCGCCGGGATTGTTGCGCAGGTCCAGTATTATGTTTTTCCGTTTCTTCTTGGAGTATCCCTTTATGATTTCCTGGAAATACGGGGCCGTGTATTTGTTGAAAAACGTAATCCTGATGTATAGCGTTGAATCGTTGGGCGCGTAGTGGGCGTTTATTCCGCCGTTGTTGGTGGTGTCTACAGCTGATAGCGTGTTTTTCGGCGAGTATGCCTTTCGGCTGGGATAGTAGGATATAAGTATGCTATCAGCTGATATCTGCTCCACAGCTTGCCTTATGTCCTGACTGGTCATCACTCTGCCGGCCACTTTTATGGAGCCGATGTATGCTATCCTGTGTCCCGGGCGTATTCCGGCGCGGTATGCCGGTCCGTCGGGGTCCACCTGCACGGCGGTGAGTGTGTCGTTGTAGCTGCGGCATTTAATGCCGAGCCCCGTGGGCGGTATCGACTGCCTGTCGTCGCAGTACTGGTGCCCGAAATACTGCGTGTGCGGGTCCAGATGGTCTGTGATGCCCAGTATGGCCATGTCGGCGAGTTTTTCCTCTTCCAGGCTCTCCACATACATGCTCTCGAAGAGTCTGAGAGTGTTTATCAGCCTGAGTTCGGCCTTGCTTATATTGATGGTGGTGTCTCCGTTTTGGGCCGGTGATGCGGTGCTGTATAATATAGGTATCAGCAGCAACATTAATATTGACGGCCTTCTGTTATATGGCATTTCTTAGTGCAGTTGTTTTGTTTTTGTGTAGTTTTTTTATCAGCTGATACAAATATCAAGCTCGCGCGCTATCTGCTGGAGTGCCTCGCCGGCTTTTTCGGGCAGATAGTGGGTGGTGATGGAATGTGTGTACGACGATTCTGTTGGGTTGATCTCCACAATCCTGGCGCCGTGCTGTGCGGCTATTGTGGGTATGTAGCAGGCCGGCATCACCTCGCCGGTGGTTCCTATTACGATTACGAGGTCGGCGTTGCGGGCCATCACCATGGATTGCTCGTAGGCGTCGGCCGGGATTCCCTCGCCGAAGAATATGAAGTTGGGTTTCAGCACTCCGCCGCATCCGCATTTAGGGGGCAGTGAGCTGAGGTCCACGTCGCGGCTGGCGAATTCCCTGCCGCATTTCATGCACACCATGGTATCGAGCGTGCCGTGGAATTCCACCACATTCCTGCTGCCGGCTTTCTGGTGCAGCGCGTCTATGTTCATTGTTACTATTCCCTTCAGCTGGCCTGCCTTCTCCATGGCGGCAAGTGCCTTGTGGGCCGGATTGGGCGACGCCTCGCCCCAGTGGTCGTAGAAAATCTCCTTGATGGGTCCCCAGGTCTGGGCGCTGTCACGCTTGAATCTGTTGAGGTCGAGTGTGTCGGGATCGTACTTGTTCCAGAGTCCGCCCTGGCCTCTGAACGGCGGGATTCCGCTCTCCACGCTTATTCCCGCGCCGGTAAATGCTATCGCATTCTGTGCTCCTTTTATTAGTTCGGCTACTTCTCGGTAAGTGGTTTTCATTTGGCTATCGTGTTTATTTTTCTGTTTCGGTTTTTGGTGGCGCCGTTACATGAGTTTTAGTATGGCGTTGAAAATCGATTTTCTGCTTATAGGCTTGTTTATCAGGTCGTTGCAACCTGCGTCCTTGGCCTTGCGGAGGTCGGTGTCGTAGGCGAAGGCTGTAATCGCGATTATCGGAGTCTCGTGGTCGAATTTCCTGATTTCCTGTGTGGCGGTAAGTCCGTCCATCATCGGCATCCTTATGTCCATCAATACGAGGTCGTACCAGTCGCTCTGCATCATCCTTACGGCGTCCATTCCGTTGTTGGCGCGCTTCAGGTTGTGGTTTTTCATTATCTGCTCCAGTATCTGATAGTTTACGTCGCTGTCTTCGGCCACGAGTATCTTCAGTGAGTTGTTCAGCTCCGAGCTTATGAGCGTGTCGGGGTCGTTGATGTCCTCCGAGATATCGTATTTAGAGTAGTCGTCTATCCTGGTTTTTATCTCGCACGGAATCTCTACTATGAAACGGCTTCCCACGTCGGGCTTGGATACCACTCTGGCTTTTCCGCCGCATTTCTCGGCCAGCTCCTTGATGTACGCCAGACCTATTCCGGTGCCCTCGGTTAGCTCGTCTATTTTCTCGAACTTCTCGAAAATCCTCTTCTGGTTGCTCTTGCAGATGCCTATTCCCGTATCAGCTACATAGAGAGTGATTCCCTTCTTGGTGGGGAAATATCCTATTGTAACCGTTCCCTTGTGGGTGAATTTCATGGAGTTGCCAGCTAATATCGTGATTATTCGCATGGTCTTGGCCTTGTCCCAGGCTATCACGCATTCGTCGAGAGGACATACTGAGTTCAGTTCCAGATTCTTGGGGCATGAGAGCTCCAGGCGTTTAAGCACCTTGGTTATGGTCTGGTTTATGTCGAACTCCTCGGTATCTATCTCGAGGGTTCCGGTGTCGAGTTTCGAGTATTCCACAATCTTGTTTATCACGTCGAGCAGCTTGTAAGTGCTCTCCTTGATCTCGCGGCTGTATTCGAAATCGAAGTTCGGAATCTTCTCCTCGAGTATCTGTATGAATCCCAGGAGACCGTTGGCCGGAGTGTTTACCTCGTGGCTCAGGTTGGCGAGAAAACGGCTTTTCAGCTCGTCGGATTTCTTGGCCCTCTCCTCCGATTTCTCGAGTACGATTTTCTGGTCGCTGAGCTCCTCGTTTTTCCTTCTCACCTTCATCATCAGGTATATCACCACTATTACGATGCCGAACAGCGCGCATATCATTATGGCGAGCATCCGGGTGTAGAGGCGGTATTTCTCGAGTTTCTCGTCCACGTCGTTTACCTCCCACGAGTCCTTTGGTATCAGGTTTTTGTTCAGGCCGAATTTCTCGAGGTTCTGGATGTTTATCTCGTAATGGTTGCCGAGTTTTATGTACAGCGGGTCGGGTTTTCCGTCCATTATTTTGGGCAGAATGTCCTCGAGGTAGTCCTGGTAGTTGTCCTTGTAGGTGGGCACCTTGCCTCCCACGGCGAGCTTGCGCATCATCATTCCCGTGATGGAGAATATCGGGATGTCGCTGCGGTTTTCCAGCATGTGTAGTATCGTGCGGTCCAGATAGAATGTGCCTCTATTGCCCACTCGCCACGAGCCCAGCAGTATGATTGTATTAGCTGGCAGCGAATCTATCTTCTGTTTCATCTCTTTCACGGATAGTTTGCGGCCGTCCAGCTCTATGGAGTTCAGCTGATAGAAACAATTCTTCATCATCTTCCTGTACTTGGACAGTATCGAGAGTCCGCCGTAGGAGTTGTCGGTGATGATGGCGATGTTTTTGGTATCGGGGCACAGCCTGGTGGCCAGCTGTATGGTTCCTATTATGTCGAAATCGAACATCACACCTCCGCAGCTTCCGCGCTCCTCGGCCAGCATCCTGGTGCTTATGCTCTCGGGCTCCCAATCGCTTATTTCGATGGGCTGGCTGGGAATCCCGATGCCTGTATCAGATATCTTGCATCCATAGAACGGCACATCGGGAATGGTGTCGAGGCTCAGATACGTGGCCCAGGCTTCCTGGCCTATCAGGAGTATTCCCTTCAGGTGCTCAAGGTTCTGGCTGCTGATGATGTTTTTCATTATGTGGTGCCATTCGTAGCAGTTGCTGAGGCTCAGCACGCCCATGCTCTCTATTTTGGTCTCTATGTACATGGAGAGCTTGAGCGACGATGCTATGAAATCGTCGGTGAATTCCGATACGTTTTTGGAGTCGTGTGCATATGAGGTGATGAACAATATATAGTCATTGTCGCTTGTATCTCTGTTTTGTCCCGAGCAGGGCAGGGGAGCAAGGCAGCTGAAGGCGCACATTAGTACAGCTGATAATATTATTTGGCGTATCAGTTTCATTTATGGTAATTTAATGGATGAATTCACAACAGCGCAAAAATAAAAAAAAATTATGTAATATTATTAATTTCCTTAATAATAATTTTTAACTTTGCGCATCAATTTGTATTAACAACAAAAATGGGATTTTTTAATAAGAAGAAAACTTGGGTAGTGCCCAAGGGA
>JAZQPB010000115.1:0-10323 GCA_045628165.1 Bacteroidales bacterium
CGACAAGGGTACTCTCGTGACAGCCGAGACCGACCAGACCAAGCCCATCAAGGCATTCTCCACAATGGACGATATCGCAATGCTCACATTCTCAGGCACAGGTCTGGTAGGCACCACAGGCATCGCCGGCCGTCTGTTCAACACCCTTAGCCGCAATAATGTGAACATCATCATCATCTGCCAGGCCAGCTCGGAGATGAGCATCAGCCTCGTAATAGATGCCAAGGACGCCGCCAAGGCCGTTTCCGCCATCAACGAGGAGTTCGATATGGAGATCCGCAAGGACACTATCAACAAGACCGAGGCCCAGATGCAGTACTCTATCCTGGCCATCGTGGGCGAGGGCATGAAGAACGCAGCCGGTCTTACAGGGAAAGCTTTTACAGCGCTCGGCGATGCAGGAATCAATATCCACGCCATCGCTCAGGACAGCACCGAGATCAATGTATCAATCGTGGTGAAGACAGAGGATTCTGTAAAGGCTCTCAATGTGCTCCACGATTCATTCTTCGGCAACAACTAATCGGAAACCCACAAAGCTATCAACACAATGCAGTATATAAGCACAAGGGACAAGAACCTGAAGGTAACTTTCGAGCAGGCCGTTAAGCGCGGTCTGGCTCCCAACAAGGGTCTCTTCATTCCCGAAAACTTCATAAAGATGCCCAACGAGTTTTGGGCCGACCTCAACGGCATGAGCCTTCCTGAGATTGGTTTTCAGGTGGGCAAGCATTACGTGGGCGACGAGATTCCCGAGGCCGACTTCCGCAAGCTCTGCGAGGAGGTTCTCAATTTCGACATTCCTCTCGTAAGGGTTAAGGACCAGATTTACTCCCTGGAGCTTTTCCACGGTCCTACATGCGCCTTCAAGGACGTGGGAGCGCGTTTCATGGCCAGATGCCTCGGCTACTTCAGCAGCCAGAAAAACGAGAAGACAGTAATCCTGGTGGCTACTTCAGGCGATACAGGAAGCGCAGTGGCCAACGGCTTCCTCAATGTGCCGGGCGTGGATGTTATCATCCTCTACCCAAGCGGCAAGGTGAGCGAGATTCAGGAGAAGCAGCTCACTACCAACGGCAACAACATCACTGCCCTGGAGGTGAATGGCGTTTTCGACGACTGTCAGGCTCTCGTGAAGACTGCCTTCCAGAATTTTGATACTCAGAACAAGATTAAGCTGACCTCGGCCAACTCCATCAACATAGCAAGACTTATTCCACAGTCGTTCTATTATTACTATGCCATAGCCCAGCTGAATGCAGCTGATGCCACTATCTGTGTGCCAAGCGGCAATTTCGGCAATATTACCGGCGGTATCATGGCATATCTCTCGGGACTTCCAGTGGAGCATTTTGTGGCAGCCACCAACGCCAACGACACTGTTCCACAGTATCTGAAGACAGGCGTTTACACTGCCAAGCCTTCGGTGCAGACCATCAGCAACGCCATGGACGTGGGCGACCCAAGCAACTTTGAGCGACTGAACGAGATTTTCGGCCACAGCTGCGAGAATTTCGGCAAGACTATATCAAGCTACTCTTTCAGCGACGACGAGACCCGCGCCAAGATGAAGGAAACCTACGACAAGTACGGCTATATCCTTGATCCTCACGGTGCTGTGGGAATGCTCGGTATCGAGAAATATATCGGCAAGAGCGGAAAGCCGGGCATCTTCCTGGAGACAGCTCATCCTACCAAGTTCCTTGACGTAGTGAAAGATACATTGAATGTAACTCCCGATCTTCCAGAGGCTCTCAAGGCTTGTCTTGGCAAGAAGAAAGAGGCTGTCAAGATCAACAACGACTACAAGGAGCTTGAGCAGATTCTCAAGGACAGATACTTGTAAGTAATTACGAAATCGAAAATAATTACGAAATCCGAATTACGAATTACGAATTCATACTTGATGAAATACATCAGTTGCAAATTCGGATTTCGTAATTCGTAATTAATCTCGATTTCGTAATTCGTAATTAAATAAATAATTAGTTGTAAAAAAAACAACGAATTATAAAACATTTTCGAGAATAATTCGTTTAAAAGAATAGTAAAATTTTTTTTCACAAAATTCACCATGACAGGAGAATTGAAAGTACAGGACAATAACATAGCCTACGACCTCTATGGGATATTCCACGAGTACAGCCTGGAGTATACCTACAGGGGAGTTGTAGACTCATCTGTAGTTGAAAACATCCTGTCGCTGGCCGAGAGCTCATTCGGTGATGTAAAGGAACAGCTCCTGATCAGAAAAAAGGTGTATTTTGTAATGGTGGAAAGCCTTCAGAACATCACACGCCACCAGGAATTTGACGACGACCCGGATTTCGACCAGACGGGATTATTCATCCTCCGCCGCAGCAGCAACTCATACTCCATCACATCGGCCAACCTCATCAAGGAAGACGCCATCGAAACCCTGAAAAAGAAAATCGACATCGTAAACTCCAAGAATGCCGAGGAGCTGAAGGAATATGCACGAGAGGTGCTTAGCAAGGGCAAATTCTCCGAGAAGGGCGGAGCCGGACTCGGACTCATAGAAATGGCCAGAAAAGCCGGCACAAGATTCAAATACCGTTTTGTGCCTTACAAGCACGGATTCTACACCTTCTACCTAAATATCGAGATTCCCATCAAGAAAGACGATTTCAAGGAGCAGGAAGGCAAGAAGCTGATGGACGAAAGCGAGAGCTACCACAAGCTGCTACAGCTGAACAACGTGGTGCTCAATTTCAGCGGACAGATTAACCAGAGCAACCTGAAGACGCTCCTAAATATTCTGGGCCGTCAGGTTAAGACATCCAAACTGCTGAAAACCAAGCTCCACTGCGTAATGATAGAAATGCTGCAGAATATCCTTCAGCACGCTTACCGGCTGAACAACGAGACCGAGCAGCAGTGTTTTGGAATGTTCTACATCCGTCAGGACAAGCAGCACATGAAACTTGTGGCCGCAAACCACATCGACAACAAGGACATCAAGGAACTCGGCATCATCCACAACAAGGTGCGCAACTGCAAGAAGGAAGACCGGAATATGATATTAGCTGAACTCGACGGCAAAGGCCAGGGAGTGATGTCGATAATCAGCAAGAGTCACCACGACTTCGACGAGAACTTCTGGAAGCTGAACAACGACTATTCGCTATACGCCATAAGCGCCTATCTCGACAAGGAAAGCGAGAAGGATATCACGATGTAATACAATAAGATACATCAGCCCGCAAAAAAAGATTGAAAAAAGTTGCAAAAAGATTTGGTAAATTCGGAAAAACGCCTTACCTTTGCACACGGAAAATAAAAAGAACGGCCCCTTAGCTCAACTGAATAGAGTATTTGACTACGGATCAAAAGGTTGCAGGTTTGAATCCTGCAGGGGTCACAGATTTTTTACAGGTTTTTATGGTTACGGCCCCTTAGCTCAACTGAATAGAGTATTTGACTACGGATCAAAAGGTTGCAGGTTTGAATCCTGCAGGGGTCACGTTCGGAGACGATAATCACAGAAATGCGGTTATCGTCTTTTTTTGTAATTTTGAGCGAAACGGCGTTATTCAAAATTCGTCGAACCCACGTTAATTAAAATTTTATTATCTTTGCACATCAAAAATCATCAACAAAAATGGAAAAGAAAAGCGTCATAAAAATAGGAATATACATAGCACTGGCTCTCGTGATATTTGTATGGGGACTCAGTTTCCTGAAGGGCAGCAACATCTTCAACAAGGGAAACGAATATGTGGCCGTATACAGCCGTCTGGACGGCATAGCCGAGGGCAGTCCCGTAATGATAAGCGGATACAGGATAGGCGCCGTAAAAACCATCAAATTCATAGACAACGGCCATCAGCTGAGCATAATAGCCAATATGGAGGTAAGCCGGGATTTCAGGATTCCAAAGGGAAGCGTGGCCAAAATCGTAAGCGTGGACATAATGGGCACCAAGGGCATTGAAATATCGAGGCCGGAGAGCTACGAGGATTACCATGCCGACGGCGACACGCTGAAAACCGCTTTTGACGGCGGAATCATGGACATTGCCAAGGACCTGATAACTCCGCTGAAAGACCATCTCGGAAACATTCTGGCCGATGCCGACAGCACAATGCACGCCATCAACGGATTTCTGGGCAGCGGAAACATGGCAGCTCTCTCCCACTCCATCGAGAACCTGAACAAAATAAGCGGAAGTCTGGCAGCTAATACCGACAAAATAAACAACATGATTGCCAACTTCAACAATCTGAGCAACTCTTTGGGGCAAAACAGCGGCAACATCAACCGCGCCATCAGCAACCTCGCAATGCTGAGCGACACACTAAGCGCAATGAATCTGGGACAGACTCTCGCCGACGCGCAGACTGCCCTCGGCAACCTGAACGAGATGCTGGGCGCAATAAACAACGGCACGGGCACAGCGCATCAGATTATCAACAACGACACGCTGTACTACAATCTCCAGAAGGCGACCGAGAAAATCAACTACCTGCTCGACGATTTTGAGAAGCACCCCAAGAAATATGTGAATCTGGCTATTTTTGGTGGCAAGGAGA
Organism: Bacteroidales bacterium; assembly: GCA_045628165.1. Classification (GTDB taxonomy): domain Bacteria; phylum Bacteroidota; class Bacteroidia; order Bacteroidales; family UBA3824; genus UBA3824. The sequence continues at coordinate 4,554 of JAZQPB010000115.1, forward strand.
AGAAATGATTCCCGCCGCAAACATTCTGGTATCAGCCGGCGTAATCGGGAGAAATCCTGACAGAAGCTGGCCGTTCAGGAAGACAGGCTTCTGCTCCATGCCGGGCAGGGGCCTGTCTTTTTGATATACAAAGTAATGCGCCTCCACGCCGGGAGCCACAAGCGGCGCAATCTCCATGGCGAGCCTTCCCATGGAATTTCGGCAGTTGACCTCCACACATGGATTCACCATCAGCTGGCCACGGTCGCGGTACACCATGCAGTCGATGCCGAGAGGTCCCTCGTAAATCCTTGTATAGACGGAATCTCCGAGAGCCTGGATATGCATACGGGCCAGGTCGTCCACGGGGAAACCGGGAAGGCCGGGAATGGCCGAGAGCCTGCTTACAAGGCTGCCGAGATATGCTCCCGTATCAGCTGTGGAAAAAGACGACAGGCCCACAAAACGCGCCTTTCCGCAGCTGATATCGTAATGCATGCTGAAATCGCACACCTTATCTAATAGATACTCGCACTCGATGGAGCCGTGCGCCCTGATGCATGAGGCCACCCAGCTGGCGATGCTGGGCGTAAAACGGCAGTCGCGCAGAATCCTCACGCCGCGTCCGCTGCTGCCGAAAACAGCCTTGAAAACGGTGCCCCGGAAACGGCTTACGGCGGCATTGCTGAAGAATTCCCCGGCCTCCTCCACGGTGCGGGCTATATATGGAAGGGTGTCAGCTGATGTAATCATATCAGCTGATACAAAATTAATTGCCATCAGCTGCCTGAAAAAATCCGCCGATGTCTCGCGCGAAAAGAGCTTGCGGTGGACTTCGGTGAAGCTGGCTACGGGCGACTGCATGTACTGAGCTGAAAACTCTGCGCCGCGCACAAGATGGAGCGCGCGCGGAGATATGCCCCACGGACGGTATGATGCGAATGTACGGCCGCGGAGCACGGCGCCATCCAGGCGCAGAAAGGTGCACGGATAGCGGTCGCGCCAGAAATCGATGAAACTGCTGTCGGAGGTATGCGCCAGGATATAATCGCCGGGGCATGATAAAAACATCGGCAATGCCGAGAGATCTCTCTCAAGCATTGCCGGATGTTTCTGAAGGCTGTAGTTGGGCAGGCCGGATGCCACCTCGAGCTCGCAGCCGGGATTGAAAAGCCTGAGGTCTGACATATTAATTATCGTGCCAAGATTGATTACGCTTGTACTCTATACCCTGGAACATAGAAGAATTGATGCTGAGATTGAAGTTGTAGCTCTTCATGGATCCGTAAGGGATTATCAGGAAGCTGAGGCCGAAACAGTGGAGATTCCTGGTAACGGAAATCTGCGTGGGGCTCATCTTGCGCGCGTCGAAATCGAATCCCGAACGGAAGCTCATGCTCCACTTGTCGGTAAACTGAACCGAGCCTGATATGTCGAGGTTCTGTGAGAACGGCTGCCGGCCGTAGCGCTGATATGAGAGCCTGTAGCCCAGCTGTACGCTCCACGGCACCGACGAATAATCGAACTCGCCGTTTTTCTCGCGCTCGGATATCAGGTCCTTTTTCTTCTTGGAAACCTCCTCCACGGGAATTATGTTGCCGTCCTCGTCAAAGTCGGCCGATTCCATGTCCTCGGCAAATTCGCTGGCCGCTTTTTTCTTCTCATCAAGTTTCTTCTTGTCGAGCATCTTGGAGCTGAAGGTGAAACCTGTAGAGACACTGAAATTGGTGAGACGCGCCAGCTTGTGCTCCTCTACAATCATAAACTTGTTTTCCCTCCGCTTCAGGGAATCGTTGTAGACGTATGGATCGAATGTGCCGTTGAATGTAACGTTCATCTGATCGAACAGGCGTGTGGAACCGTTCATGCTGATATTCTGAAGGTTGAACGAATCGGCCACCATGTTGTAGGCGGATCTGAAATCGAGTTTCTCCAGAATCTTGATTTTGGTGTACTGACCGTCTACGGTGTCCTTGCGTCCCTTCACCTTCAACTCAAAGTTGTTGCCGAAGCCGAAGTCGATATTGCCGCTCTTGCCGGCTCCCGGAGGCGAGTATATACCATTAGCATACTTATTGTATCTCGTGGTGGAATCCAGCGGATCGGTCTCGTAGTATCCCCAGAAATCCTCCGAGAAGTCGGGACGGTAGCTCAATCCCACGGTGGGGGTTATCACGTGGCGGAATGCCTTGATGCGCTTGGCCTTGTTGAAATTGAATATACCGTAGAGCTTGGTGCTGGCCGATACGGCCGCGTTGAAATCGAACACATGATTGATGCCGCTGATGGTATCGGTGCTGTAGCCGAATTTCTGATACTTCTCGTCGATATAGCCGGTAGGGTCAAACTCGAAACTGTTTTTCATGTAGCGCCGCAGATAGTTGGGGTACAGACGGCCCGTATATGTGACTGACGGTGACACCTGGATGAATTTCAGCACATTGAATGATGTGCTGAGAGGTATCCTGTACTGGAGACCGTAGCGCATGTTCTTGAACATCTCCTGCTTGAAGAGGAGCGAGTCCTTCATGGTGGGCACACGGCTGTCGAGATTCATGGTGAAAGACGAGCCTATCTTCTCGTACCATCTCTGTGATCCCACCTGCACCTTGCGCTTGAATGGGAAGAATCTGTTTATGGAAAACGACATTGTGGGCGCAGTGAGCGACACAGTGCTGTCGTAGAGATTCTGGCTCATATTGCCGCTGATGGTGAGGTTGGCCTTCTTGCCAAACAGATCACGGCGGTAGCTTACGCTCGATGATGTGGTACTCTTAACGTAATCGTTGAGATTGGTGGCGTTGTACTTATCGAAACTCTGCTTGTCGTAAGAGATGTTGGCGCTGAAAGTGCTGTTGGGATTAGCCTTGGAATCCTGGTTGAAATTGAATTTCAGCAGGAAAGACTTGGTCTTGTTGGGCCTGAGGTCCGAATTCTTGGATTCTCTGAACTCCTCTTTTCCTGATACATTCTGCGTGAACTGGAAATCGAGATTGCCCGAAAACTTGTATCTGAGCTTGAACTTGCTGCTGGCCCTCACACCCCACGATCCGCAGGTATAGAAACTTCCCGTAAGCGATAGGTCGGCATAGTCGCTGAAGGAGAAATAGTATCCGCCCTCCTGAAGATAAAATCCTCGGCGGCTCTCCTCGCCGTATTTGGGTATTATCACACCATTATGGGTTTTCTTGGAATTAGGGAAAATACCGAACGGCAGACCCAGCAGATACACAGGCACATCCAGAAAAACGAAGTACGCCGGACCCGACACAATCTTGTCGCCGGGCAGCATCTTGGCCCTTGTGAGATTCAGGTAGAAATGCGGATGCTCGGCATCGCAGGTGGTGTATTTGCCGCCCTTGAAGTGTATCTGCCTGTCGGGATGCATCTTGGTGACCTGTCCGAAGAGAAAACCGTTGTTCTGCTCGGTCACCACATCAATCACATGGCCCTTCTTGGTCTTGAAGTTGTATTTCATCACACGGGCGGTAAACTCGTCGCCGCCGTCCTTGAACTCGGGATCGCCGGTGCGCTCGTGGGTGATGGAATCCTCGAGACCCTCGGCAAATATGCTGCTCGTATTCATCTCTATGCGCATGTGGTCGCTGGTAAGGGACATCTGCTCGGCCTTTACATCGCTCTTTCCGTACATAAAAACGAGCTTGTCGTCAAACGAAACCATAAGGCTGTCGCTGCACTGATAGTTGATAGGAAAATCCACGATGCTCCTGGGCCTGCGGGGACGCAGATCCACGGTATCAAGAGCAACCGACATAGTATCAGCGGCCAGGGTATCGGTTCTCAATGTATCTATACTATGCCTCCCGGCCCTGCGGAGCGAGTCTCTAAGCGCCCTCCGCTGGCCAAACACCGCCGACGACACCGCCAGCAGCAGTATTATGAATAATAATTTCTTCACAGAGATAATTAGTTTGTATCACATTATGCTAAAAAGCGACACAAAATTAAACATTTTTGCCAAATAATCATCGTACTCAATAATAATAAAACGTAAAATAACACAATATAACATTTTTTAAACCGAAAATGAGTACTTTTGCAAGGAATTTGAAATATCAAAAAGCAAAACCTTAAAACCAAATGACAAAAAAAGACATCATAAAATACGTGCTCCTGATCATAGCCGTAATATTGCAGTCAGGGCAGCTGATAGCGCAGAACAATTACCAGATAAAGAAAGTGATGATAGACGCGGGCCACGGCGGCAAGGACCCCGGAGCCCTCGGCAAGAAATCCAAGGAGAAAAACCTGACCCTGGCCATAGCCCTCAAGGTGGGCCACTACATAGAGACCAATGTGCCCGGCGTAACGGTGGAATACACCCGCACCACCGACAAATTCATAGAACTCGGCCGCCGCGCCGAGATGGCCAACGAGGCCAAGGCCGATGTATTCATATCCATACACATAAACGCCTGCAACAATCCAAAAGTATACGGATCAAGCACTTACGTAAACGGCCACGCCAAAGACGCCGACAACCTCGCCATCCAGAAACAGGAAAACGGCGGCGAGGACATCAGGCCCGAGGAATACATCACATTCGCCAACATACAGAGCGCCAACCACGGAAACTCCACGCTATTAGCTGGCAAAATCCAGGACCAGTTCCGCACCAGGGCCGGGCGCAAGGACCTCGGAGTAAAACAGGCGTGCTTTGCCGTGCTGTGGCGCACCAACATGACCGCCGTGCTCGTGGAATGCGGATTCATAAGCAACGCCGCCGAGGAGCGCTACATGATGAGCGACGACGGCCAGAGCTACCTCGCATCGGCCATCTACCGCGCATTCAAGGAATACAAGAAAGCCGTGGAGGGCAAAAACTCCGGCGCCGCGTCACTCCCACCGGCGTCGTCCTCAGAGAGCAAGCCAGCTGATAGCAAACCAGCTAATAGCAAACCAGCTGAAAACGTATCAGCTGATAGCAAGCCAGCTGAGAGCAAGCCGGCTGACAACGTATCAGCTGACAACAAAATATACTTTAGAGTGCAGGTGAAATGGAGCAAGAAACCGATACCGCTGAGCAGCAAGGAATTCAAGGGGCTTAAGGTGGAGGAGCTGAAACTCGACGGACTGTACAAATACACTGTGGGCAAAACCCAGAACTACAACGACATAATAGCGCTCCAGAAAAAAACGCGCGAGAAAATAAAGGACGCGTTCGTAATAGCCACCAGGGGCAACAAACTGGTGAACATAAAGGACGCCAAGAAAGAGCTCGGAATCAAATAAAGAAAAGATGAAGTTTATCTCCCGGAGGGCGGCCGAGGGAGGTAAACTTTATTTTTTGTCATTGAACTTGCGGAAAACGCTCTCCACTATCAGGGCAAAAAACACGTAGATGAGCGCGTAGATTGCAGTCCTGAAGATGAAGGATTTAGGAAGCCTCTCCTGCGGGAAATATTTGTTGAACACAATGATGGCCACCACCGAAAGGGCGATTATGATAATCTGCTTAATTACGTCCTTCCAGTCGAAATGGATATTGAGGTTGAGTTTCGACATGATAAAATGAGAATAAAATTAGTGACAAATAAAAAAGAAAGTGACCACGCTGGGGCTCGAACCCAGGACCCCATCCTTAAAAGGGATGTGCTCTACCAGCTGAGCTACGTAGTCGAACCATAAAGAACTAAAACAAAGTGACCACGCTGGGGCTCGAACCCAGGACCCCATCCTTAAAAGGGATGTGCTCTACCAGCTGAGCTACGTAGTCTACCACAGTAAAAAATATAAAAACTAATGGAGGAGAAAAAAATGAAAACTCCCC
>JAZQPB010000116.1:0-23206 GCA_045628165.1 Bacteroidales bacterium
ACCTCCTTCTCGGTCTCGGAGGTGAAATATGTGAGATTGGCTCCAAACTGAGCCTGCATAAAGCCCTTCACGAAAGCCTCGCCCTGTGCGAAATCCCTCACCGACGAGACATCGCTCATACAACTTGCAATGTACCTGAACATCGGCTCGTGATCGCCGTCCCAAGCCATATTTCGGCCAAGGTCATCAATCTTGGTGGTATCAGACCTCCATTCGAGGATAGTGTCATACACATTGAGCATATAGTCAAAGTAGTTCTGACGCACGGTGTTGTTGGGGACAATCAGCACAGGACATCCCTTCTCATAACGGCCAATCGACAGCAATCCCATATAGAACATCAGGCTGAGGAGGTTTCCGTATTTTTCGAGGTCCTTCAATGCGAACTCGCTATTTATCTGAGAGAAAATCTCACCATCGTTAGCCACCCTCTGAACAGTGCTTGCCTTCTCCCCGAAAGTCTTCTCGAACTTGATGAGTTTCACCATCTTGTTGTAGTCGGTCCTCACATTGTCGTCCACCATCTTCTCGGGCAAACGGCCTTTTTGTGAATATGAATTCAGGAAATAAAGGGTCATATCCGAATTGTACATATGCACATCAAGACAATAATGATTGAAGCAATTATTGTCGTACCAAGGCCTTGTGATATCTATGAGTTCGTTGATACTATGCTTGAATACACCTGTGGCATCACGGTAATACTCAAACATTTGCCTAATCTCATCATCAGTAAAACCCACCATAGAATTGAAATCCTCTTCAAGCGAGATATTCCTTCCGATATTGTAACCAGAAGTAACATCGCTGAGGCAAAGTGGAGTGACGCCGGATATAAGGATACGGGCCACAGACGAGTCGCTTCCTGTGGTGCAGGCTTTCAGATTGTTGAAGAAAAGACGGAACTTGCCAACGCCGTGAGTAAGTTTCAAATAGTCGTTTTCGCTCTCGGCAAGCAATGTATTGGCAAAATTATCGTACTCGTCGATGATTACATAAATCTTCCATTCGGTCAACGAAACAGCATTGTCAAGTCTTGTAAACGCGGTATTGGAAGATTTTATCTGTTTGAAATCATCATAATCTAAATTGGGCAAATATTCCTGATATTTTTGCACAAAATTACCGAACATTTCCAGCAAATAATCATTGAACGACTCCTCCACATCCTGAGGATCTATCTTCGAGAAATTGAGGTTAAGTATCAGATAAGTGTTCCTCTTCTCAGTAGGATTTTCGTGGATATAGAGACCGCTGAAAAGTTCATCAAACAAATTCTTTCTCTTAATGTCGTAGTAATCGGCAAGCATAGCAATAAGAAGGCTCTTTCCGAACCTCCTGGGACGCAGGAACATAAGAAAATTGCCGGCATATTCCAATTTTGGAATATACATAGTCTTGTCCACATAATACTTGTTCTCCTTACGAATCTCCTCGAAATTCGTAACTCCGTATGGTATTTGTCTTATCTTCTGTTCCATAGCGACTGATGATTTTATATTCACTCTGCAAATATAGCAAAAAAAATCAGAATTCCGCCACTACTCACCTATCTTTATCTTCAATCCCCAATAAGCCACTCCGTGGCTGGAAAGAAAATACTGCATCAGGGGCGGGAGAATATAAGCGACGAGTCGTTGCCTCCGAAACCGAAACTGTTTGTCATTACGCTTCTTAGGAATTTTTCCTTGTTTTCCGTCAAGGGGACAAGGCCTATCTCGGGAATTGGATTGCTGAAATTCAGCGACTTGGGGAGAAAATCGTTCATCAGGCACATCACCGACATCACTGCCTCCACGCCTCCTGCGGCGCTTGTGGTGTGGCCTGTAAATGCCTTTGTTGACGAGAAGTCAGGAACAGAATTATCGCCGAAAACACGTTTGAGGGCCACGCTCTCGGTGAGGTCGTTGTTGGGAGTTCCCGTGCCGTGGGCGTTTACATAATCTATCTCGCAAGGCTTCAACTCAGCCATTTCAAGCGCCTTTGTCATAGCAAGATAAGGGCCTTCTCCATTCTCGGAAGTGGCAGTCTGGTGGAAGGCGTCACAGGCATTGCCGTAGCCAGTAAGTTCGCAAAGGATTTCGGCACGACGACGCTTAACGGATATCTCGCTCTCAAGCACAATGTAGCCCGCGCCCTCGCCGAGGTTGAGGCCCGAACGGCTGTCGTCGAAAGGCCGGCACAACTGCTTGTCGAGAATCATCAGCGAATTGAAACCGTTGAAATGGTAACTCGAAAGGCTCTCGCAACCGCCAGCCACCACAATATCGTAGCGACCGCTCTTGATGAGTTCCGCGCCAAAGATTATCGCGTTTGCGCCCGATGAGCAAGCCGTGCTTATACTCGTGGCAAATGAGAAAAGTCCCAGTTTATCAGCGATATACTGAGTGCTGTCGCCAATATCGTGGGGATAGAGATAGCGGTTTTTGGAGTCGTTGTTCACAAAATCGTCGTAAAACTGCTCCATTCTGTCCATACCGCCAACTGTGGTTCCAGATATGAAAGCCATATTTCCGCCCGTGGTCTTGCTGAGTCGGGCGCTGTTGACGGCCTCCCTCGCGGCAATAAGGCCCATCAGAGGAGTGCGCACCAGAGGAGAGTTTCTGTTAACCTGCGCGAAATCAGCAAGTTGCTCATAACTCATCTTTATTTCGCCACAAGGCAAATCGGTATGCATAGTCCTAAGGTATCGGAGCGTGGAAATTCCCGACTCCCCGCGCTTGAGACCAGCAAACGTCTGATCGGCATTGTCACCGATTGCATTAATAGTTCCTATGCCTGTAACGAAAACCTTCATTGTCAACGAATTATCTATGGATTAATTTTCGCACAGATGACACAGATAACACAGATTTTTTTCAGTGGGAATCTGCGTCATTTGTGTCATCTGTGCGATTTCTTACTTTGTTCTGTTGGCCTGGATATACTCAGCCATTACCTTTACAGAAACAAAAATCTTCTTGCCCTCCGAGGCGTCCTTCAACTTGATACCGTAGTTCTTTTCCATAAGCACGATAAGTTCAAGTGCGTCGATAGAGTCGAGACCGAGACCAGTGCCGAAAAGTGGCTCGTCGGCATTGATATCCTCTGGCTTGAGGTCGTCAAGATTCAGTGTCTCAATAATTTCGTTCTTTAATTGAAGTATCAGTTCTTCCATTTTTTATACAATTACGATTTACGAATTACGAATTACGAATGCGCATAATCCATAATCCCAATTATTAATAATTTTACTTTTTTTATTACGAAATCCGAATTAAGAATGCACACATCAGAATGGCATCCGTAATTCGTAATTCGGATTTCGTAATTACTCCACCGTCAGTTTCCTCATATCCTCGATAGCCTCCACCGTGAATGGGATCCAGGTGTTGTAGAGGCTCTCGCGGGTTACGAGGAACATCAGCGCCTTTACGCCTTCGTCGGTCTCGTCTATCCAGCCCGTCATCACGTATTGGTTTTGCTGGAGGCTGTCGTTGATGATATCCACAATCCGCTGAGTATCAAAACTCTCCATCACATAGAACGACGATTCGCCGTAGAATTTCTGACGGATACAGATCTCGCCTGTCACGATATTCGGCAATGTATATACAAACAGCGCTGGCGACGGATAGAAGTTTTCGGGATCCTTGATAGTGTTCTCGAAATTCTTGTCGGTGGTGAGCGATGAAACCCTGTTGAAAAGTATCACGCCACAGTCCTTGCGCTCAAAATTCTCGTCAAGTTCGTCAACCAGAAGTTCCGAGGCCAGGAAACCAGCCTTGCTGAGATTATCCATCTTGAAGAACTTTGGATAACTAAACTCACACAATCGGTAAATGGCCGTAAGAAAGTTATTTTCAGCCAGTTCTTTATCGGGAACATTATATCTGTAACCGCCTTTTCCGAAGATATTGCGCTTCTCGTTGATATATGCGAAATCGTAAATAAAAGCCATTTTCTAAACCTCCTTTTTGAAAAGCGCGGCGGCGTTGCTTCCGCCGAAACCGCTGATGAGTTTCACAAAATATTGCTTGTCGGTAGCAAGATTCTCGCTCGTTGGATTTATCTGCTTCGACGTTCCAAGGTTCTCGAATCCGAGGGTTCTGATTACGGTGTTATCCATAATCGAGTGCTTTGCGATGATAGCCTCCAAGACTCCCGCGGCGCCAAGAGTGTGACCGTAATAGCCCTTGAAAGCGTTTACGGGTTTGTCGTTGAGTTCCATTCTATCTATCGCAATCGACTCCATCTCGTCGTTGAAGGCGGTGGCAGTTCCGTGAGTGCTCACGAATGCAATTTGCGATTTATCAAAGTCTTGCAATATGTCAGTTAAAGCATTGAATGCACCTTCGGCAGTTCGTGACGGACCGCTGATATGGTTGGCATCGTTGCGGATAGAACCTCTCAGGAACTTGAGATTTCCCGAGCCGTCCACAGCCTTGCGCAAAACCACAGTTGCTGAGGCCTCGCCGAGATTGAGACCCTTGCGGTCCTTGTCGAAAGGCTTGCAGGGATCGGCCGACAACGCTTTCAGGCATCCAAAACCTGATACCACAAACCTTGAAAGCACATCAGCACCCGTAACCACGGCGTAATCTATGCGACCGCTCTCAATGGCCCTGCTCGCGGCGATAATGGCGCATATTCCTGAAATACAGGCGTTTGAGACCACCGTGCATTTGTTGGGATTCCCGAAGAATTGAGCAATCTTGTCGGCGGTGTTCCATAAATAAAGGCGTGGATCGTCAAAAAGGTTCTGGTCAAGGAGTTCCACATTTCCCTTGGTGGTGGATAGATAAAAACCTACACGGGGATTCTTGGGGTCGATTCCCGACGCGTCTATCGCCTTCTTGGCCGAGGTAAGCGCCGACTTCTCTAGGCGTGTGTATTCTGTCGGACAAAGCCCAGTAACTTTCTGAAACTCAGCATCCAGCAAATCGCCATCCATACGGGAGCACGATACCTGACGGCCAACACCAAAGATATTGTCGTAGGTCCTGATACCCGACTTCCCCTGCTTCACGTTCAGATAATTCTCCTCGCTCGTAAAGCCAAGTGGCGAAATTATATTGTCTGATAAAATCTCTATCATAATACATTTTATTAGAACACAGATTTTTTTTTAAAACATCAGCGTTCCATTTATTCTTTTATTCCTTTATTCGTTTATTCTTTTATTGTCCTGAAAAACTCAAAGAAATTGAACCACTGAGTAGGATATTCCATCACCATACTCTCCAAAATTCTCACGTACTCCCGGGCCATAGCCTCGGCGCGTTTCTTGGAGTTCAGCGATTCCATTTCCTTGTCTATCTGAATCTTACGGACAATAATCCGATATTTTCGGGTGCTTAGTTTATAGACGAAAACACCAATTACGGGCACATTCCTGATAGCGGCTATCGAGAACGGACCCACAGGAAAATCAGCCTCGGCGTTTCCGAATTTGCAGGTAACGCACTTACTACTTCCAAAAATCCTGTCGGCAGGCATCGTGATGATATTTCCATCCTGAAGCGCCTGATTCATAGCGAAGAGGTGGCTCATATCGTCGGTCACTGGCACCATCTCAACATTGTTGGAGGCAAACTGCGCAAATCTTTTCTGCTGAAGCACAGCACTTTCGCCACCAAACACCAATGCGAAAATCTTCTTGACATCCTGCCTGAGAAGGTACCCGCAGATCTCGAAATTTCCCGTATGCGATCCAGCCATCATAAAACCCTCGTCGGATTTCACGAGATCGTTGAAAATCTCCACGCCGTCGCACTCCACCTGAAACTTGTCTTTCTGACCCGAGAAAATCGAGAACCTGTCAAGCATCACCTTGCCGAAAGTGTTGTAGTTTTTCCAGGCTGATATCAGCGACTTCCACCAGCCGTAGCCGTGTACATCCCTGAAATAGTGCATTATAGCGCGTCGGCTCTTGTATCCGAAAAGCATATAGAAAGGAATGGCGATATACATAAAAAAGTATCCGACCCTTACGTCGCAATGACGGAACAGCCAGAAGAGCGACCTCTGACCAAAACTACCGCCACCCGTAACACCTTTCCACTTCTCGGAGGTTGTGTTTGCCATCGCTATTCAGTTTTAGTTTGAATATGATTGCAGAACTCGCTGAAAGTCACAAGTTTCTTTACTTCCTCAGAATTCAGTTTAAAACCGAAAACATCCTCCACAATCACCACAATATCCACGAAATCCAGACTGTCGATACCAAGATCCTCCTTCAGACGGGCCTCAGGCACAATCTTTTCCTCCTCAATCTCGAACTCGTCCACCAAAAATCGTTTTACCTTGTCGGTAACCTCGTTTATATCCATATCTATCTGTTTATCGTTTTTTTTAAAGCACACAAAATGCAGAAGACAAAATTAAAAACATTTTGATAAAAAACGAAAAAAAGTTTGTTGCGTAGCAAAAAATATAATATTTGCAAAAAAAATCGAGGTGAGAAATCATACTCCCTCAGAAAAATGTAATACTTAGGCAAAAACTCCCTCAGAAAAGTGTAAAACAGGAGAAAATACAACAAGAATGATTATGCTAAATCCCAGACCTTCAAGCAATTTTTTAATAGGGCTTCTATGAAAACACGATTTTGTCGCAAAATAGAAATTTGACAAGTATAATCAAAAAAAACTTTCATCTCCCAGCATCTCCAACTACGAGGCCTCCGCTTCTCAATGACCGATTACGCAAGCCACGACTTTATGGAGAATGTCCCATTGTTTGCCGTGGGCATCAGATTCCCGAAAACAAGAAGTGAAGGTGAGTAATTTGATAGAAAATTTTTGTACCTTTGCAGAAAAGGAAATTGGAATATGGAGACTTTTTTATTCAAACATACAATAGACTACTCATTGCTGACCAATGGTTTCAATATACAGACAGGAATGCACAAACTTGTGTATGCCTTGCCTGGAGGAGAATTGCGTCACGGAGAAAACAGAGAGATAAAAGTAGTAATTAATGGAGAGACTTTCACGGCTAAACTATGCAACATTAATTTCGACCAATCGAAATACTCATCGCACAAAGATTTGCTACAGGTACGTTACTCACCAGCCTCACCTATCGCCAAGAAACTCCAAGAAATTTTCAAGGAAGATTTCGACTACATAAATAATGCAAGGACGATTTCAGGACCAAGAAAACAAATACATTTGCCAGCCGACAACCGAGACGAGATTGTTTTCTACGGCACAACAATAGAGGATACCTTCGTAATGGAATGTATCCACAGCGACCAATCCCAACCTGAGGAGTCCGACATCCAAGAAATGAACGAACTCGATTTCGAGAATCAAATCAACTATCAAGAGGACACATCGGCCACAATAAAGACCGTAATAAAAACTCAGCGCATCCGTCAACTTGATAGAAACATTGGTGAGTCACTGAAAAAGATTTACGACTACCGTTGTCAGATGACAGGCGAGAAAATTGGGGACAATTATGGCTGTACAGTTGTTGAGGCTCATCATATAATCCCGTTCACAAAATCCCTCAACAACAACACTTCCAACATCATAATCCTATCCCCAACCTACCACCGAATAATCCATAAGGCCAACCCGATTTTCGACAGCAAGACCAAGGCCTTTGTATATCCCAACGGCGTAGTTGACAAGGTTATGCTTAATTGGCATTTGTAGGATGATTTATGATATATCATTAATATCGATAGTTTTGATATATCATATTACCTCATCTCTAAATATTTATAATCCCATCACAATTAGGATAATTGGAACAGCCCCAAAAGTTTTGCCCTTGATTTTTCCCTTTCTTGCATAACTTCTCCACCATTGGAGCACCACATTTGGGACAAGTAGGAGTTTCCTTTTGAATAGCCTCCTCAACAATTCCTTGCTTACGGATTTTTGTAAGGTTTTCTGAGAAACCTCCATTTTTTTTGAAATCAGCAAGCAAATATTCCAAGAACCTACTCAGCATCTGTATGTTTCTGTTGCACAAAATATACAAGAGCCTTGCGCAAGATATCGAATCGTTTAAGTCAAACCATTTTGCAAATTTAGCCTTATAGTTGAATACAAATTGCTCTGCCTCATAATCCCAATCTTTAGAGACATAATGAGGTCTTTCCAATTTCATATACTGAATTTGCTGAAAAGTATTTTCTTCAACCTTCCAAGTAGTTTGACCATTTTTCAACAAATAAATCAGATAATCGTTTTTCAATTCCTGCAAACTTGCACGGGCAACATCAACAAGTTTCATTTCTGTTTCCCTAGAAGTTTCGTGTCTTGAAAGACCTTCAGCAATATTTGCCACTGCAGAACGCGCCGATTGAGTCATCTGATCATATTGTCTTCCCGTTGGATCATACAAATAATAATTGTTGTTTGACATCAAAGACTTGCTTCCTGTAACAAAATGCTCACAGAACTCCATTGTGTACAATTGAATTACAGAACCCAAAATCCAAGAAGTGGATAGCATATAATTGTTAGTATTACCTATCTGAATAGGTAATTTCTCTTCATTATTCTGTATATTAGATTGCTCGTTATTGTCAGCCATAATTTAATTGAATTAATTTTTCAATGCAAAAATAAGATTGTCAAAATGGAATAATTTTACAACACAAACGGCATTGATTGCTTTTCTACTTCTTGGTTATATTGCTTTTCTAAATCTGTATAACTCAAAAAGTGGACACGTTTGGCTTGATAAAGATTTTGGAATGATGAATATTGTATTTTTTGTTGATATTCATATTTACGCTTTTCATCAGCAACAATAATCATACGTGCCTGAAAATCCTGAAGATCATTGAATTTTAGTAGGGAATTCTGTATGTCAGTTGAATGCTCCACTTCAAACAAAGAATCAGGCATATTTCTATTATTGAACCATATAACATCAATTGTTGAACTTCTCTTCACGATTGACTCATAAGAAAAATTAGGAATTTCCTGTAAAGTACGCAAATCACCCAATTTTTGTTTTACGAAATCCTTGTTTTTGTCTTGATTCGGAACATAAGTCCTCATATTGCGCATATTGCCAACTGTCAACAACAGACCTTGATAATACGAATGATTAAACACATTCATAGCATCTGAGTTTCGGTTTTGTTCGGTTTCTACAATAAATCCATCATTCTCCAAAACAGTTTTGTACTTTTTTAAAGCATACAGTCCTGGTTTAATTTTGTAGATTTCATTATGCAACTGAACAATACGCCGAATCGAAGCGAATGGAGTCTTCGTTTTCCATTCACAATCTGCAATCTTGAAAACTTCTTGGTTCAATTGCCCTAATGTAGCAATACCTCCAAGATTTTCCATCGTTTGTATAACTGCTTCGTTTTGGGTCATAATAATTCAAATTTCTACGACCTCAAAATTAAGATTTTCTTGAAATCTACGCTTTATTTTTTCAATATTTTTTTCATCAATTTCCATAAGAATACAATTCCTTTTGATATTTAACGACGCTTCACCAACAACACCACTTCCTGCAAATGAATCTAATACTACATCACCTTCCAATGTTACATATTGCAAAATCTGTTCACAAAGAGCGATTGGTAATTCACTCTGATGAATTCGACTTTTTGGATTAACTGGTTGAACATCAAACATTGTTGGCAACATCTGATTTGTGCCACTCATATAATGAGGTATCCCAGTTTTGTTGGTTTTCTTCACATCAACTCGTAGATTTCGCGCTTTCCCTTTCGAGAATATCATTACATCTTGAGTGTTTTTTGCTTTTCGGCCCGTATTGCTCACAAAATTTCCTTTCTTCCAAGTAACTTTAGAATAATAATGTAATCCTGATGACTCTGCCATACATTTTAAATCATATAAATATTTGAAATTATTTTCGTTTTCGGCAGGCAAAAACTCTACAAGAAAACTACCTTCTTTAAGCACTCTAGCCTTCTCATTGAAATCATTTTGATTATATCTAAAACAATCGTATTGAGCAAATTTTCGATCGCCCCCTTTGTGAGAAATAGGATCTAGCCACGGATGATCGGTAAGAATACAGTCTATAGAATTGTCAGCAATGAACGACAGGTCTCGTCCATCTCCTTCTATTAGAATACATTTTTCTTCGTTAAGAATTGTTTTATATACACCTTTTGCAATTCGCTTGAATCTAATACCAAGATTGTCATAAATTCGTGTTCTAACAGTCTGCTGTGGTTTATTACTATTCTCTGCATATGCATCCTTCAAAGAGAAGAACCCTTTGTTTTTAAAACAATTATATATTTTATCTGCTAACTTTTCCATTTTTAATCTCAATAAATTTCGCCATCAAAGATAACTAAAATATACCTTAGATCGATCAAAATTTAAATTTGATCACGTAAAATTAATATGGGCATTTTTTATCTAACAAAAATCTACAAAACAAAAGTCAATAAACGTTTGTAGTATCTTTCCAACTGAAATGTATAAAAAATGCTGGTTAATATTAACGACAGCAAAAATGGAATAAGTGATAATTTTCAACCCTAAAAATTGGAATAAGCCGTATACATAATTGTAAATATTTAAAAATAAAGAAATTAAAGCATAACATCTCCCACACATAAAAAATTACTTGATCAAGTTTTTTTCAAAGAATATTTAAGGATTATTAGAAAGAAAATAGATATCTATCCAAAATCAACCATCAACCATTATCCAACTCACTCGTGAAATACAAGTCCAATTGAAACATTTTAACAGCGATTCTCTCTTGCTGTTTTGGCGGGCCTATTCATCATATTGGAGAGGCACAAAAAAAATTAAAAAAAATAATGAGTATTCTTTGTTATTTCAAAACTATTATCTACTTTTGCTACATCAAATAGATGATATATTTAAATGTAATTTGAAGTACAATTATTAATAATTGCCAGATTATTTATTTATTAATTATTTTATCATTTATTTGAAACCTTTTGGAATAATTTTCGTAGTATATAACAAACATAAAAGATTGTTACAACAACAAGATATTTTCTCATCTAAGGTTAGATAGAGCAACGAGGCGCGACCTTTATTGGTATCGCGCCTTGTTTTTATTTTAATATATATCATCATCCCTATTTTCAAAAGCAGTCTCTATACCACTCTTCCTGATTTTACCATTCTCATCTATTATATCCTTAATATAATAAGCAGTTATCAGTAAATAATGATTGGTTTTGTATGGCTCCAATATAACCACGTATCTTTTCTTCCGGTTCCAAATATAAGTACGGAATACTGTTTTTCGCTTTTTGCCATTTCGATATTCTGCACTAAAAACCACAATGCTTTTTGCAGTCTCACCAGTATTTTCTTCAATATGGGTTCTGACCCAATGCAAACGACGTGAACGCTCCAAATCATATTGTCTGTGTTTGATATTATCTTCCTCAAAATCAGTGCTAGTCAAGTGACCAAACAATTGCAACACGTCTATGGCATATCGTTTTGCCTTTTCCTCGTTATTATCAAGCGAAGGATCCTCATACTTATCTGTAGAAGTAAGATGATGAAAATTTCTTAAATTATCGGGAATATTTCCTTCGTTGCGAGTAAGAAGTATACCTTTACCTCTGAAACTCAATATATTATTATTGATATCCCTATCAAAAATCTCACGCAAGATTTCAAGCGACCTTTTTTCTGGATACTCAAGTTCCAACAAATCGTCGTATTTTTTATGCTTATTATCGTAGATATCCAATGCCATGGTAAATCAAATTTCTAAAAAAAATATTCCCTCATCACTGAATTCAACATCAATGTCTTGATTAGGGAATATCAAATTGACCACTTCATTTTTAGAAGGAAGTCGCCTCTTTGACTCAAACCTAAGTTTATAATTTAACGCACCTATCAAGACATCCACTAATTGTACGAAAACGCTCTCCGATGACTCAATAAACTGTGCGGAAACAATTTTATCATTGCCAAGTTTTGATCGCATCTGAGTAAGTCTTGACGAACTTCGGGTATCCTTCTTGTTCAAATATATCTTGTATCGGCAATCAGCATCCATATCCAAATAGTGGCGAAACAATTTACAATAATTATCAAAATATATTTTGTTGAAAACCACATCCTCGTCAATAAGCACTTGACTCTTGTTTACAACTATGCATTTTGCTACAATACCAGAAGACTGGTAGAAATTCACCAACTCATTGTATAATGGCAACGATTTATCAAACACATTCTGCCATTTCAACTCGCCCCCCCCCCCATGCCTCTGCACAATCATCTTTATGTCCGATTTAAGTTTTTTAACATTGCTGACAGGAACTGCAACATAAGACAAAATCATATAAGGCAATTTGTCATATTTAGAGTGCCCAGAAGAGTCACCATAGATATTGATATCGTTCATAATAATTTTTAATTTCTTTTGTTTAACCATTTTTCTCCTGCAATTACCTCGGTAATTAGCATCTGTGTATTTATGGAGATTTGTATTTGACTAAATGCTCTTACAATTAGAACTTAGCGTTTCATTCTCCCCCTCTTCACACCCGCTCCACCTCTTCCATCACAACCTCGTGCTTGTTATCTTTCTTGTTGTAATTGATTCCAACAAGAATTACCTTCTCTGACAATCCCTTAAGCACACCCGCATAATTTTTGTTATGAATCTGAGTGATAGCGGAATCGGCTGACTTGTCGTACTTGAATTCTATTAAAATCGCTGGTCGGCTCGACTTGCGAAGTGGCAGGAAAACCATATCGGCGAAACCCTTGCCCGTAGGCAGTTCACGGACTATTTTGTAATATTCGATAGCCGAAAAATACGCATAACGAATAGCACAGGCCATTGAATTCTCGTCGTTGAAACTCAGAATAGAAGTGGCCTCAAAATGGTAATCGTCAAAAGCCTTGGCAATGGCAGATGAATTCATCTCAATGGTGTCACGAACCAACTGAGACGATTTGGCAACAGCCTCAGAGATATTGCCCCAGTTTGCAGAACGGACAATATTCTTAAACTCTGACAATACCTCTGTGTTTGGAATGCGCGCAGTTCCATTTTCCGGATCATACGAGAGGTATCCAAGATGAATCAAGAGAGTGAGAACATCATCACAATTCTCGATATTCTTCATATCATTCCGGAAATTAATAATATCAACGCTCATTGATTCCCCATTTATCATACGGAGAATTTTCTGCTTAACGTTGTCAGCGTCTATCTGGATAAACCTATTCACGAGAGAGAACGAGGCTGTCTTCGACCAAAAACTTGCGTATGTCTTGCGCTCTGCATTTTCCATCACCGAGTTTGGATTAAACATCGACCTTGCCGAACCGAAAATGTAGGAATCGTAAGCCTGCCTTGTCCGCTCAAAATCCATATCAAACTTGTCGCAGAGAACCCTTACCTCATCCTTTGTAAAACCATAATAAGGTGCTGTCCAAATAGGATCCACAACGCTGTATTCCTTGAAATTATTCAGAGCCGACTGTGTCTCAACTTTGATAATTGGCAGAATGCCAGTCATATAGACAAGGGCAAAAATATCTTTGGCGTCCTTTGCCTTAAAGAGAGAACGAAGCAAATTCAAGTAATCATCTTGAGTTTTTTTGTCAACATCCCTTACCAGACGGTCCCACTCATCAATCAGGAAAACAAAACGGTCTCCAGTTTTGCTGTTGATCTCGGCCAAAGAATCGTGCAAAATGGACTTTTCCTCCAAAAATGGATAAACACACTTCAACTCGGCAATAATTTTTTTCTGGATAGTTTCAGTAATATTTTCAATCGGATGACTCGCAAACGAGTTCAAATCTACAGAGATTACGGGATACTTGTTTATAAAATTCAGATATGAATGGCTCTTGGCAATCTCAAGATTGTCGAAATAAGGCCTTGAATCCACAGATCTGTCATAATAGCACTGTATCATACTGGCTATTATTGATTTACCGAAACGTCTTGGACGGGATACACACATAAAACGCTTCTCGGTGTCAATGGATTTATTAATAAACTCCAGAACACCAGACTTATCTACGAAATCGCTGTTAAGTGCGCTCTCGAACTGTCTCAAACCGTTATTTATAAACATTCCCATAGTCTTCGATTTTTAAATTATCCTATTCCATATTTCTCCCTCTACTCCTTCCATCTCCTCACCACCAGCACGGCATTAGTACCGCCGAAGCCGAAGGAATTGGACAAGAAAGTATCTATGCCACAATCTATTGTCCGGGTTGGGATATTCAGTTTGGCGGAGTCCTCGTCGGGGTTCTCGAAATTTATGTTTGGGGCCACGAAACCGTCACGCATCATCAGGAGGGAATAGACAATCTCGCTTGCTCCGGCCATCCAACATTCGTGACCTGTCATCGATTTGGTGCTGGAAACGTATGGACATTTGTCGCCGAATACAGAGTTAATCGCCTTGGCCTCAGCGCTATCGCCAAGTGGTGTCGAGGTTGCGTGGGCGTTTATGTAATCGACGTCGGCGGGGGTGATACCAGCCTGTTTCATCGCGTTCAGCATAGCCCTTTCGGTTCCTGACACGCCCGGTTTCTGAATCTTTCCGCCATTGCTCGATACGCCGTAGCCGATTACCTCGCCAAGGATTGTGGCTCCGCGACGTTTGGCGTGCTCCAGTTCCTCGAGAATCAGAGTGGCCGATCCGCCAGAGGGAACAAGTCCGTCCCTGTCGCGGTCAAATGGCCTTGAGGCCTTCTGAGGGTCGCTCATCCTGTTTGAGAAGGCACCTATCGCATCGAAACTTAGCACCGAGTATGGGTTTACCTCCTGGGCGCCTCCGCAGATTATCATATCCTGCATTCCGCTACGTATCAGCATATTAGCCACGCCAAGCGCGTGAGTTCCGCTACTGCACGCCGCGCTTACGGTAAAGTTGACTCCTGTGAGTCCGAGTATAGTGCTCAGGTTCATCGAGACGGTGGAATTCATAGTCTGAAACACCGCCGACGAGCCTATCAACTGGGTGTCGTGCTTGTCGTCGATAACGCGAAGCGTTTTTATTACAGCATCAGAGGAACTATCGTTGCCGAAAATGATACCTACCTCGTTTTCAGATAGATAATCGCTGTCAATTCCAGCAACGCTCAAAGCCTCTTCAGTGGAAAGATAGGCGTATTCTGCCTCTTGAGACAGACACACCCTTGACCTCCGGTCGATTTTTCCCTTGAGGTCGGGCTTGGGCAAAATTCCCGACAGCGCCGATTTGTAGCCCAAATCCAGTCGCTCCTGAAAAATTCCTATTCCAGACTTGCCGGCATATAGCGAATCCCTCACAGTATCAAGGTTTTGCCCGATACAGGAATATATTCCCATTCCTGTTATCACCACACGACGCTCACTCATCCGAAACTAATTTTGAGGTGGCTGAGGATTCTGAGATCCCTGACCGCCCTGGTTGTTCTGATTGTTTGGATTGTTCTGATTGCCCTGACCGTTTGGCCTGTTCTGAGGCTGACGGTTTGGATTGTCGCCGTTCTGATTGTTACGGCGGTTATTGTTGTTGCGGAAACGGTTGTTCTGCTGATTGTTGCGGTTGTCCCTGCGGTTCTGCTGACCACCATTGCCGTTTGGCTGACCTCCCTGCTGAGGAGCGCCCTGATTGTTCTGTGGCTGTCCCTGCTGTGGAGCGTTCTGTGGCTGAGGACTATTCTGAGGCTGTCCGCCCTGCTGATTGTTCTGAGGCTTTGGACCCTTGCCCTGCTGTGGCTTGTTCTTCTTTTTCTTGCGCTTTGCCTTGTCGAAACGCGAGATAGAATCCTCGCCAACTGCATTCTGATAGTCGTCGTCGGGATCCTTTACAGTAACAGGCTCTGGAGTTTTATTCTTGTCATTAACAAGCAATGTATCAGGCTTTTTGCCCTGCTTATTGAGAGCAATGATTTCCTTTACACGGTCGATAGGAACCACGGTGATATTTACCGAAGAGTTCTGGTCGTAACTGTACCACATCACACGCTTGAAGATATCGGTCTTCTGGTGGAACGCGGTGCCGTCCATAGTCTCCAATGGCTGACGTACATTCGGGAAATCCTTCTGAGCGTCTATGTAGGCGTCGAGTTCGTAGTTGAGACAGCATTTCAACTTACCGCACTGACCTGCAAGTTTTTGCGGATTCAGCGACAGTTCCTGCTGACGCGCCGAGTTTGTAGTCACCGACACGAAATTTGTAATCCAGGTTGTACAGCAAAGTTCACGTCCACAGGGACCGATACCGCCAATACGGCCAGCCTCCTGACGTGCTCCAATCTGTTTCATCTCGATACGGATCTTGAACTCGTCGGCCATCAGCTTGATGAGTTCGCGGAAATCCACACGTTCATCGGCTATATAATAGAAAATGGCCTTGGTGCCGTCGCCCTGAAACTCCACATCGCCGATTTTCATATTAAGTCTCAGACTTTCAGCAATCTGACGGCTACGGAGCATTACAGAATCCTCGCGGGCAATCACCTGTTTCCACTTATCAACGTCGCTCTGCTTGGCCTTGCGGTAAATCTTCTTGAATTCCTGCTGAGGGTTCACGCGGGCCTTCTTCAACTGAAACGAGATGAGCGGTCCCTTGACGGAAACCACGCCGATATCGTGACCTGGAGACGCCTCCACAGCCACCATGTCGCCAACCTCGAGTTCCAGGTTGTTTACGTTGCGGTAGAAACCCTTGCGTGTGTTCTTGAACCTAACCTCCACAATGTCGTTGTATGAATTGGGAGCCTGAGGAATATCGTCAAGCCAGTCATGGACATCGAGTTTGTTGCAACTGTCGGTGTTAAGACACGCCGCGCAACCCTCCACATTTACGTCCTTGCTGGTGATCTTGATACCCGAACATCCACGCTGTATGTTTTTATAATCGTCTAATTCTTCCATTTTGTAAATTAATATATATGTAGAATTATCCCGCGGAACGGAATAATGATAATGCGCCATTTTAAGCAAATGCAAAGATAATGAATTTTTGGAAAAAGAAAGGAAAAAAGTGAAAAAAGATTACCGCCAGATTTTGGTTTGGTTTTGAAACATAACAAGTACGATTTTGGTTTGGATTTGATACAAAAATAATCTGATTTTGGTTTGGATTTGATACAAAATATGCATAAATTTGCTTTGGATTTGAAACAAACAAAATTTACAAACGTTTATCAAACAGATAGTTATGTTCAAAAGAGAAATTTTACAAAAATTAGAGGCTTGGAAAGTCTCTGAAAACAGAAAACCATTAATATTAAGGGGAGCCCGTCAGGTAGGAAAAACCACTGCGGTCAACCAATTCGGCGAGCAATTCGACAACTATCTGTATATCAACTTAGAAAACAAAGAATTTGCAACAATTTTTCAAAAATCGGACAACGTTAAGGAAATCCTGCAAACCATATTCTTTATTAAAGGTAAGGCAAGAAAACAAGGTGATACACTGCTATTTATCGATGAGATACAATGTGAGCCCAAGGCCGTGGCACTGCTAAGATATTTCTACGAGGAAATGCCTGAATTATTTGTCATTGCCGCAGGATCGTCGTTGCAGTCCCTTCTCAACAAACGCATATCATTTCCCGTAGGAAGAGTAGAATACTTGACAATGAAACCTTGCAGTTTTGTAGAATACCTAAATGCCAGCGGAAACGAGATGATTGCTGAGGCTCTCTGCAATTTCGAGATTCCCAACCTATTGCACACCAAGGTAATGGAACTCTACCGAGAATACACACTAATTGGCGGAATGCCCGAGGTGGTAAACAATTATGTAAACAACAGAGACATCATCCGCCTAAACAAGATTTACAATTCATTATTAACCAGTTACAACGAAGACGTAGAGAAATACACGACCTCGCGTACACAAATAGAAATTATAAGAATGATATTGGAGCGAGGATGGCAAATCTCAGGGCAAGGCGTAACTCTCTCTAACTTTGGCAATTCCACATACAAATCACGTGAGGTCGGCGAGGCTTTCGCAAATATGGAGAGGGCTTTTCTTTGCGAACTGATATACCCCGTTACGAGTGCCGACATACCTGTAATGCCCAATATGAAACGCACGCCAAAACTTATCTGGCTCGACGGAGGATTGGTAAACTTCGCCGCAAAAATCCAAAGGGAAGTTTTCGACTCCAAGGACCTCTCCGACGCCTGGCGTGGCCACATTGCTGAACATTGGGTGGCTCAGGAACTTGCACTTATCAACGACAACCATTATACAGATAAAAGGTGTTTTTGGGTAAGGGCTCAGAAAAACGCAACCGCCGAGGTAGATTTTGTTTATCAGCACAATTCAATGCTGATACCTATAGAAGTAAAATCAGGCAACAACGCACACCTGAGATCGTTGCACGAATTTATCAACGAGGCCCCTCACGATTATGCTGTTCGAGTTTGGTCGGGAGAATACTCAATTAATGAAGTTGCAACCAACGCCGGCAAAAAGTTCAAACTAATCAACATACCATTTTATTACGTCGAGATTCTGGACAAGATTTTGGAAAGGGTAATAGGCTAAAGCCCTACCCTCTCTTCACCCTCAACTGACCGCTCAGTTTTATCGCAAGATCCGTAAACACGAGTTTTCCGTAGGCATTGCGCTCGATATGGCGGTAGGCCTCGGCGAAGAGTTCCGATATCTGCGAGATATTGCCGGCGTGGATGAATTGGGCAAACTTCTCGGCAAACTTCAGTTCACCGGGTGTAAGTTTCACCAAATCACGGGAAACGCTACTGAGCATAAAGCACTCACGGATCATTCGCTGACAATAATCGAAGAAGCGTTTCTGTTTCTCACGGCCAAGTTTAGAGAGGTTGTCGCTGAGTTTGATAATCTGATCGTACTTCAGCGAGAAACTCTCACGCATAAGGGTTGTAAAGAGTTCAAACTCAGGAGTATCCACCTGACCAGTCTCGAACTGTTTCATTGCTGATACGGCTTCAAGGAAGTTGCCATCGGCAAGCATCGCTGAGTTTTCCAACTTTATGGCATCAGAGTTTGGGAATTCCTTGCGGAGCGATTCCACAATATTGTCGATATCGGGACGGTTGATTTTCACGAGTTGAGTCCTTGAGCGGATTGTGGTGAGGATAGCCTCCTCGTTTTCGGCCACAAGAATGAAAAGAGTCTTGGCAGGCGGCTCCTCAATCATTTTCAGGAGCTTGTTGGCGCAGGTCTCGTTCATCTTCTCCGCCATCCAGATTATCATTACCTTGTATTCACTCTCAAAGGTCTTGAGATTTAGTTTTCGGATAATCTCCTGACTCTCCTGGGCAAAGATAGATCCCTGGGCATTCTCGCTTCCGATGAAATCGTACCAATCGTCGAGGCGGTGATAATTGCGCTTCAGCACAAAATTTCGCCACTCGGTCAAGTAATTGTCAGAAACTGGCTTGGAGTTGTTTTTGCTTGTTACAACGGGATATACAAAATGCAGGTCGGGATGAATAAGTTTCTGATATTTCTGACATTGCGGACACACACCGCAACTATCACTTTCAGTTCTGTGCTGACAGGTTACATATTGGGCGTAGGCTATCGCGAGAGCCAGTTTTCCACTGCCCTCGGGCCCAAGGAAAAGTTGCGCGTGACTTATGCGGTTTTCCCTTACGGTCTGAATCAGAAATTTCTTGGTAGCCTCGTGGCCTGGTATGTCCTTGAACTGCATTTTTTTATAATTACAAATTACGAGTTACGAATTACAAATCCGCAACTCTTATAATCCACAAAGATAAAAAATTTCGCACAGATAACCACTGATAGCACAGAGATTTTTCGGAGAAAAAAAAATGCCTCCCGGTGGCAAAGCACCAGAAGGCAAATATTGATTGATAAATCACATTCTTTTCTTACTGATCGCGTTTTTTCCTGCGACCTGTCGCTTGATAAACTTCTTCATCCAAGGCATCCCAATATTTTTGCTGAATGTCCTCCGGCATATCATTGAAACCAAGATATTTTGCATCTCGGATTTCTTTGGCATGCTTTAGGGCTCTGGCAGCGACATCTTCCAAAGCCTCAGCAAATTTTAAGCATTCCTCAGAAGTAAAGGATTCGTCTGGGGCATTGATTGAATCCAAATTCCTATCATAAAACCAATCTTCTTCAAGTTTTCGCAGATATTGTTTTGCAATCATATCAAAACTTACCAGACCAGCCAATTCTGTTTCTGCTGTGATCAACGCATCTCTCTGATTTTGAATTACAAACTCTCTTGTTAGTTTCTGAGGCTTGTAGTTCGGATTTCTGTACTTACTCATAATGAATAAATTACATCCCAAATACTATTTATTAATCTATTAATAATACTTTCATCAAGTACGTAGCCCAATTCATAAATCTGATTTATGATTTTCTCAAGTTTCCTCTTGGCTACTGGATTTGAGAAAGTTTTCTGTCTCAATATAACCATTTTGAAATTAATTTTTAAAGTTAAAATCTAATCTGTGATTTATCACAAATTAGATTTTGAACCCAAACCAATAGCAAAATGGTAATTTCAGAGCAAGTTTAGTACTTGAACGAGCTTCCCGACAGGAACTCCCTGAGGATGGATGTTGGAGGAATCTCGTTGTCGGGGAACTCCTTGAAGTAGCTGAGGAACTTGATAAGTCGCTTGGCCTCAGAGTATTCTGGCGACTTCTCCTGAACATTCTTCAATACTGGCTCGGCGTATTTCTTTATTACTCCAAGTTCGTAAGGAAGCGCAGAGTTGAACATAACATCGGCCTCCTCCTGGAATGGGAAGATATTTCTATCCTCGCCGCGGCGAACATCCGGCCAACGTTTGATTGTCTGCTCGGCCGAATAGTTTCTGTACTGAAAATCTCGGATTATGCGGCGAAGAAGTCGGTTGTCGGTAGAAGGAATTCGGTTGTGACTATCAACACCAATCTGTGTGAGCGCCGATACGTAAATCTTGAATTTCCTATCAGCTGGAATCATCTGACTCATTGTAGGATTAAGGCCGTGGATACCTTCCACAACGAAAACTGTGTCCTCGTCGGCGGTCATAAAGTTGCCGTGATATTCACGCTTTCCGGTTGTGAAGTTGTAGATAGGCATATCCACCTTCTTGCCGTCCATCATATCGAGCATATCCTGGTTAAACTGCTTGTAGTCAACAGCCTCCAGAGCCTCAAAGTCGTAATCTCCCTTCTCATCTTTTGGAGTGTCCTCACGGTTTACGAAGTAGTTGTCGAGAGATATCTGGACAGGTTTCAATCCAGCAACCCTCAGCTGAACGCACAGACGCATAGATGTTGTGGTCTTGCCTGACGACGAAGGTCCTGCAATGAGAACCAGCTTGATATTTCCCGACTGCTTGATACGCTCGGCTATCTGGGCTATCTTCTTTTCCTGAAGAGCCTCGGCCACCTTGATAACCTCGCCGGCCTCGCCAGCCGCAACTGCCTTGTTGAGCGAATCCACGGTAGAGATTCCGAGAAGCTTAACCCAAGATTTGTGCTCGCGGAACACGTCGAAAAGTTTTGGCTGAAGCTCCATAGGTCCAAGCTCAACGTTCTTGTAGTCAGTTGGATAGCGGAGAAGCATTCCATCGTAATAAGGCACGAGGTCGAATACATTCACCATTCCGGTGCTTGGCAAAAGGTAGCTGATATAATAATCGTGGTAGCCGTCCAACGAGTAAACCGACGAGTAGAAACGGCTTCTGCCCTTAAACATATCGATTCTCTCGGGCATTCCCTGCTTCTCGAAAATCTCGGCCACCTGCTCCGACGGCATCTCCTTGCGCTCAAACTCGTAGTCAGCTGATACAATCTTCACCATCTGCTTCTTGATCTGGGTCACCAATTCGTCGGTAGGCTTAATATCCTCATTGTTAGAGGTTTTCAGCTCGCAATAGAAACCTTTGCTTATACTGTGGTCCACATATACGCGCATATTGCTGTCCACATCGTTTACGGCCTTGGCGAGGATGAAGCAGAGCGATCGCTGATACATTTTCTGACCGTCGATGCTCTCTATGGTGAAAAACTCCACAACCTTTGGCTTGTTGATGGTGTAGTCGAGCTCCTTTACGGCGTTGTTCACCTTGGCGCCCACAATGGCCTTGTCGAGTGTAATCTCCTGGTCGTCAGCTATCTCCTGAAGCGTAACGCCGGTATTGTATTGCTTGGTGATTCCGGTATTCACGCAAAATATGTCAACTGTTTTTGTACTCATAATATTAGGTGTTTTATGATAAAAATATTTGATTTCAAATATAAGGAAAAGAGATTTGAAAACAAAAAATAAATTCAATATTTTTTTATATTTTTGTGCCATCATGACAGCACCCATCATAATATTCGCCTACAACCGCGAGCAGCACCTACGCCGTCTCGTAAACAGTCTTTTGCTGAATCCCGAGGCCAAGGACAGCGACCTCTATGTATTCGCCGACGGCGCCAAGACTCCCGACGACCCGAAGGTGAACGCGGTACAATCGCTATTAGCTGCAATACGCGGCTTTAGAAATGTAAATATAATAAGACGCAGAGAGAACATCGGCCTGGCCAACAATATAATAAAAGGTGTAAGTCAGGTGCTGGAAAGCCACGAATCGGCCATAATTCTGGAGGACGACCTGATAGCCACGCCGCATTTCCTGAGATACATGAACGCCGCGCTGGATTTCTACCGCGACACCAAGGCCTGGAGCATTGCCGGATACTCGCCCAAGGTGCAGCTGCCCGATGGCTACGCCTACGATACCTACGCAATAATGCGAAACTGCTCATGGGGCTGGGCCACATGGCGCGACCGCTGGCAGATGGTGGATTGGGAAGTAACTGATTTCAAGGATTTTATAGCTGACAGCGAACAGCGCAAGGCTTTCGACCAGGCAGGCAGCGACCTATCGGCCATGCTGCTGAAACAGCAGACAGGCGAGATTGGATCTTGGTCCATAAGATTCTGCTACTCAGGATTCAAGCATCAGATGCCTACAATATATCCCACACAATCGTTTATAATAAACGGCGGAGCTGATGGCAGCGGCAGCAATGTGGGCGCCACATCGAGATACGAGACCAAAATTTTTGAAGAATTGGAAGAGATAAGGCTAAACAACGACCTATCAATCAACCCATTAATCACCAAGTCTTTTGGCAAGACATACAACTGCTCCATCATCAGGAGAATGATAAACTGGTGGAAAAGGAAGAGGTGTATTTTTAGTAAATAGTAGTTAGTAGATAGTAGTTAGTAGTTGTAGTTGTAGTTAGTAGTTTACCTATTAGT
>JAZQPB010000117.1:0-14903 GCA_045628165.1 Bacteroidales bacterium
CGTAGCCCCGACCTCCACCAAACCGAAATAACCGCTGAGGTCGGGGAATGAAAATGAAAATGAAATGAAATGCGGATTTTCCGACCATCCATCCCGGGAGGGCACACGGGCCCGCCCCTACAATAATCCGCACAATTACAAAAAAAACAGCGGGCACACGGGCCCGCCAAAACAACTGATGCGTGGTTTCTCATCGTCTGTCTCGGCGGACCCGTGAGTCCGCTATTTTTATCAAGTCTCTGAAAAATGCCGCAAATTAATCAGCAAATTCCATGTGGTTATCGTCCCAGTAAGTTCCCTCCTTGAGAGATTCCCTTACATCACTGGGAACACCATAGATTTTACACTTTTTGCCAGGCTCCAACGCAGAACCCAATCCGTTAAACATCTTCGCTTTATTTCTACCTCCCTTGAAGCTACTATTCAGTGTAAGAGTTTCAAGATGCTGACATTCAGAGAACATTAATTCTGTATGATTGACAATTTCATCAAAATTCCAAGAAGAAAGATCCAGACTCGTCAACGACTCACACTTCCAAAAAATCTGTTGGAAAGTGGTAACTCCCGAAACATCAATTTTTTCAAGTCCTTGAATAGTTTCTACACCTGTAAATTCATAGAATAGACTGTTCATGCTCTCTCCAAAATGAACCTTATCTTCCTTGGTCCTGATGTGGCAACATCCATCGTTATCCATTACAGCCCAGCACAGTCCCAAAAAATCAACACCAATCGCATCATCTGGCTTGTCTTCCATTACTCCAGTTTCAATGACAATAGAGGTAGCATTTTCTCGACAAGTCTGATTATCAACGTGCCAACCATACCATCTTACAGGAGAAAAAAGATCTCCTTTGTTCGACCCTCCATTGTATATCTTGTTTGGCTCAAATGTAAACGCCGACTGTTTCAGGCTACGGTAAAAGTTGTCGTCTATATAGAATTTTATATCGAAACCGTTCTGCAATGCTACAGGAGGAACTGCCATATAATAGGTTGTGTTTGCCTTCAGCACATAATTAACGTCAAAAAGAATGAAATTATCATACGACGAGTATCCGTCGTAAAAAGAAACTGAAGGTATATCGCCAATGGTTACATCAGCATAACCGCACAAATATTCACCTCCCAATGCGGTCAAGCAGATAGCACTGCAATCCACTGTGGGAGTTACCTTGATATACGAGCATACGTTCTTGAACGACAGGTTATTGTTTTTGTCGCTCTCGGCCACCATTATTACTGCGGATGGATCCACAGAATAATTAGTTTCGCAATCCACATACTGTTCTGTCTCATCGAAAAAAGCCACGTTCTTGAAAGTCTTGGTAGCCGGGTCGAAAGTCTCGTCACCGGTACTATGGTAGTTGGCCAATGCGTAGTACTTATCAGTCTCCCTGGCCTCGCCTTCGAATACGGCAGAAGTAGTTCCCTCGCCTGATTTGAGAGTGAAAGTACACAACTCTACGCCGTCCCAAACCAATATCTCGTCGTCGATGTGCCACTTCACATCAAAGCCGTCGATGTATGCCTTGCTGGTGCCACCGTTCTGTATATCAGCTGAAAGAACAATAGTTTTAAGAGCTGGAGTCTCTGGTGAATCTGGTGTAAGTTGCTCTACTGGGTTTTCTGCTGGTGCCTGATAATCCTGATCGTCGCCGCAAGATGCAAGCAACAATGCGCCTGCCAACATGGCAAGCGAAATTTTTTTAGATGTTTTCATTTCCTGTTTAATTTGTACTTTGTATGAAACAATAAATTAATCGAACAAGTCGCCGCCGTCGTCCAGGCTCTGTGTGCTGAAGCCGTTACTGGTACAAATAATGTCGGCGGTATCTACATCTACCACTTCGATCTCCGCGGCCTCGTAGGCCTGTTTCTGTTTTTTAAGATCCATATTGAATACTGTTTTATGTTATTACTGAATATCATTAAATTTCGCCGACAAAGGTAAAGCAAACTCAAAAAAAAAAAAAAACAAAACGCTACAAAAATCAAAATATGAATAAAAACTTAATATTGGGGCAAAAAAAAGCGAAACCTATGATTTTAGATTTCGCTTATATATACATTTGGAATTGTATCAAGAATTTCTATCGGTTTTTCGGGAATCTCGGGAATGTGCTCTTCCGCAACACCGGCGTTGTACATCCTTACCTCCCATTCTCGTATTCGGCGGCAGTATTGCGATGTCACGAGCTCGCCCTCGGGGGTGTGGTACTTGCACCATTTCAGGAACTCGCTCGACGGATCGTCGCCTCGCTCTATTATCTTTCTAAGATTGCTGTTCTGATATCGGCCCGGACCCTTGGCAAAGCAGAAATGAGCCACGGCTATCAGCTGATGGCCCTTGAGGTGTGGCGAATACTTGAGCGCCGACTTGATGCTCTTGTCGAAATCGCGACGCACCAGCTTGTCGGCAAAATCCCTCGATATCCGCTCCGGGAAATTGTCGCCGGGTTGCACCACGTGACCATATCCGATGGTCGGATAGCCAGCCACACAATGATATACGCTTGGGCAGAATCCCTCATGGAACTTAATGAAGCTGATGGCCTGCTCATAAAGCTCGTCGTAGTCCTGACCTGCCTCGATTATAGCCTTGAAAGACTCGAAATCGCAGGCCTTATCCGCCGCCTGAATACCAGACTCGGGCTTGGCCTTCGGGGTCAATGACTTATTGGCAACTTCCACTACCACGGCAATAGTCTCCTCGGGCCATACAGGCGCCGGATACCTTTGCGCGTACATGTCGTTGATCCAATGGGAGTCGTTTGCAATACTCCAGTCGGTGAGGCAGAGGTTGTAAGCCACCGGCTGCGGAACCTCCATAGATTCCAGCGCGGTGTCGCTATTACCCGAGCTCACCAACATAATTCCGCACAGGGCGGTTCTACTAATTAAGTTTTTCATAATGTTTCGCTTTGTTAATTGGTTTATCAATTTGTTAGTTAATTATAATTGCCATTTTATAATTAATTGACTTTGATAAAGCCATTTTGGCGAACCATTACGAAAGCAAAGTTATATAGAAGTAAATTAACTGCAAATATTTTTAAAGAAAAATTTTATTTTTTATATTTGACACAGCAAAATATACACCAAAAAACGCTACAAAATGCCCGTTTTTAGCCAACTCGGCATATTGTAGCGTATGATTGTTAAAAATATTTAAAAATTCAGGAATTTACGGTTTCTCCGCCCCATCTATAGCCATTATTGGGCAGTTTCAGGAGGTCGAGAATCCTAAAAACCACCGTATCAGCGAGTTGTTCTATACTTTTTGGATTGGAATAGAAACTTGGAGTGGCGGGGCAGATGATTCCGCCTGACAATGTCACGGTCTCCATGTTTCGGATATGGATAAGGCTGTAGGGAGTCTCGCGCACCACCAATATCAGGGTACGACGCTCCTTAAGCATTACGTCCGACGCTCTGGTAATCAGCGAGTCAGAGATTCCCGAGGCCACACGCCCGAGGGTTCCCATACTGCACGGACAGATTACCATGGCATCGTAATCGCAACTGCCCGAGGCAAAGGGCGCATGGAAATCGTGACTGTCGAAAATCTCGGCCTTATCGGGTAAAGAAAACTTCTGACCAGTCTCCTGCTCATAAATTTCTATCGCATTGTCGGAAAAAACCACTGAAATTTTATCAACGGCATCGCTTCCGCTCAGATAACTCAAAAGGCGCTGGGCGTATATCGCACCGCTGGCGCCCGTTACGGCTAATACTATCTTCATTACTCCCAACGGATTATAAGTTCTACACGACGGTTCTTGGCACGGTTTTCCTCGCTGGTGTTGGGAACCAACGGCTCCGAGAACCACTTCGAGATACAGTTGATGCGCTTGCCGTCAACTCCGCGCTTTATGAACTCCTGCTTGATGAATTCGGCACGCCTCATGCCCAGTTCCTCGTTCTTGGCACGCGAACCCACATTGTCGGTGTGGCCCACCACGTCGAGGGTAAATTTGGTGTTGGTTCTCATGAACTTGGCAAACTTATTAAGGTCCATGTCCATGGCAGGATCTATCGACTTATTGAAATCGAAGTATATCAGGCCCAACTGATACTGCTGGTCGAGGTCGGTGGTGTCTGGTATCTCGATGAGTTCTATGTCGTCGTCGTTGAACGATGGAGTGCTATCCACCACAATCTGAGGAATTGTATCAATCCTGATATCAGGCACGCTGTCTATCACAACGTTAGGAACAGTATCCACAACTACCTGAGGCACAGTATCAACCACGATGACAGGAATTGTATCGGCAACAGGAACCACGGGCTTAAACGGCTTGGCCTTTGGCTCCAGGCGGTAACGGATTCCTACCGTGATGCCCACCGATGCAGTCCTCGATTTTTCCACCGCGTGGGAATTCAGCACGCCGTTATAGACGGGATTCCTGTAGGCGTTGGCGTCGTGGCAGTCGGGATCGTATATATAGTTGCCGTTGGATTTCGACATAGGCGTAATTCCAAGATTTCCAACTATATGCGCGCCCACGTCGATGCGCCTCGTGAGGGCATACATTACCGACGCGTCGGCATAGAGCGATACGGCGGTTTTCAGGCTGTAGTCTCCGCTGAATCCGCTACGGAAATACTCGTTGTGGTATGTCATGCCGAAAAGTTCGAGCCTCGGGGCCTCGTACCAGGCACGGGTCTCCAGTTCGCCATCAGATATGGAAAACCTGGAACTTAGCGACATATCCACCTGCGCGCCCATGCTGGCCACGAGTTTTATCCTGTGGGCGAGGTCCATCTGATAATACGCCCCTATCGGCAACGACAACTGCACGTTTTTCTGCTTCTCCATCAGGCTGTAGAAATACGTGCGGTGCTCGTATGGCTTGCCAGCCTCATCCACAGCATCGCCTATCTTCTCCAGATAATCTATTGTGGATTTGGAACTGATGGTGTACAGACGGAGGCCCGCGCCCACGCCCCAGTTGTCGTTGAAATACCGCTGATAGCCAGCACGGGCGTTGATGCCCATTCCGATTTTGCGCTTGCCAAAATCGCTGATATCATAGAGCAGGGTCTGAATGCCTCCGCCCATGTCGAAATCCACGTACTGACCGCTCTTGCAATCGTAATTCACGGTATCCTTCCTGCGCTGAGCCCATCCCTGATCCGCTATCAGCAGGATGACCAGCAAAAACAATATATTTCTCATCGCTTGATAATCAATTTAAAAGTTAGTTTGCAACCATCGGAAACCGCCACTCCCACGTAATCGCCCTCGGGCAGATTTATCCTGTTCATTTTCATAGGGTTGTTTATTGTTGTGGCTAACATTCCCCGCTGATTGTATATATATACGGTGAACTCGGCGCACTCCTGCTCATCGAAACCTACGAACTCCAGCGACACTGGCTCGCCCATTACGGCAGGCGACGGATAGCACCTGACCTCGCGCCTGGCCGATTTCTGATAGGTGCTGTTGTCGATCCAGACATTGCAGGTTCGGTATCGGCGTCCGTCCCAGAGAGTAAGCCATGTGGCGTAATATCCCTTCAGGTAAGGGAGGTCGCTGTAGAACTGATAATTGGCGTCCTCTATTTCCTTGTTGTCCTTAATCCACTGATAGCCTACAAAATCGTCGGAGCCGTTGTTCACATACACCACGTCGGCAAACATGTGCTCTATCACGTCGGCAGGATAATAAACCTCAAACTCGAAACCCTTGTTGTCGGAGGCGTTGTATTCGGCGTCGGCCAGACAGATCTTGCCCTTGTATTTGCCTGGTTTTATATCTGTGGCTAACGGTACACTGATAGATATTTTCCCATCCGCTGAAATGGCTGGCAATGGCACGGCCCGCTG
This sequence comes from Bacteroidales bacterium, assembly GCA_045628165.1. GTDB lineage: Bacteria > Bacteroidota > Bacteroidia > Bacteroidales > UBA3824 > UBA3824. Next base: position 5,833 of record JAZQPB010000117.1, read on the forward strand.
TGTGGGAAGGTTGGCATCCTCGAAAACAAGATCGTATTCCACGGGATTGCCCGAGATTACATTAAGCACAATCTCCAAATCGCTACCAGGACAGAGATTATCCACCGAGATATCGAATCTGATAATCTGCGATGGATTGGCTGGATCGTCAGGTTTTTCAGGGTCTTTCGGATCGTCGGGATTTGTGGGATCATTCGGGTCATCAGGCTTTACGGGATCCACTGGGTCGGGATCTATAGGGTCCTGAGGCAGAGGCTTGTCGCCGTAAACCACAGAGATATACACGTCGCAGAGGAAATCGGCCATCGAGAACCTGGAATCGAAATCCGTGAACGGAATCGGAGTATCGTTTACGAGAACCTTGTTGGGATATAGATTCTGCGCCGATAGGTCAGCCAACTGAAACTCTATGGGCGGAGTCTGGGCGTTGGCCTCGCTTACGGGAAGGTTGATAACGTGCTCGTCGCCAGATACTTTATACATTATTGGGTCGTATTCCACTATGAGTTTCACGTCGTCGTTTGGCATTACGAAATTGTAGTCCACGCCATCGAAAACCACGTCAACTGGCAACAAATCAGTCATCGTAACAGCGCCAACTGGCCTGAGTACAAAGCCCTTGGGAGTAATCACCTGAAAGGAGACTGGAGTATTGTATTCGATGCTCGAAACCCTCTCTATTACAATCGTGAGCGGACTCATGGAGGTATCAATGTCGTGAGGATTCACTATCCAGCCCTTGGGGATTCGGCTTCCGCCTATCTCTACTGGCAACGATATCGGACAGAGAAAAACTCCCGTGGGCGATACCGACTGAACCCATCCGCTGGTGAAGGCTGGATTGCCCCAGTCGCTGAAAAGCACCTTGATATTGCGCAACTGACTGCATCCCGAGAAGATATTTCCGTAGGCATCATCGGCCACCTCCACGGCATTCAGCACTGGCGCGGTGGTGAGCGCGTCGCAACGGTCGAAGAGGCTGGCGAAACATTTCTTAGCCTCTATCACATTCACCACGCCCACGCCGTCGATAAGGCTGGTGATATTTCCGCTACCAGCCAGCGAACCGTCCATCTCGAACTTGGAGGTGCCCACGCACGAGAATCCGTCGGGATTGTAGCCTCTCAGGGTCAACTTGTCGCCCACCTTCTGTAGCGTGATGGGCTTATCGGGCATCATGTACTTCCAAGTCTGTCCGCCGTCGGTAGAATACTGAATATCAGGAATATTGCCGTTGCTGTGCTTCAGTGTCACGCTGGACCGCTCCACGTTTGCAGTGAGGGTTAGGTCGCTGATACGCTCCAATCTCCAGCCCTCGTGGATTCGCGAGTCGCTTATCTCGGCAGGCAGTTCGGCAGGACATACGAATGTACCGCCATCCGCTACAAACTCCATCCAGAAATTTGTGGCGTTGCCGTTCCACTCGTAAAAATGGGTCTCCAAGTAGTTGATTTTGGAGCATTTATCAAACATGAATGAATAACACTCTGGCTCCAACTTGGTGGCTGGCAGTATGGGCGCCTTCTCAATGTTTTGGCATCCGCTGAACATGTGGGAATAGCAGGCCTTACTCAACTTGAGCGCAGGGAGTTTGGGAGCGGATACCAACTGACTGCAATCGTCGAAAAGTCGGTAGAAACAATAGTCGCACGGAATCTCGGTCTGCAATCCCAGGCCGTCGATAAGGCTCATCACCGAGCCCTCGGCCCTGATATCGCCCTCCAATGCAAAATGGCTGTAATTGTCAGGGCCTGACGAGAACCCTTCAGGATTGTGGCCACGGAAATATACGGTGCCGTTAGCCACAAGATCCACTTTTCCGCTATACGGCATCCAGCGGATGGCATCCATGGAATACTCCACGTTAGTAACATTATTCTCCGATAGCAATTCCACCGATCCGCCATTATCCAGGGCGGTGAAACTGAGGTAACGGGGAACTATCCAGCCCTCGGGAATGTGTGACTGGCTGTGGTATTCCACCATCGCGTCGGGCATTATGAACATTCCCTCGGGCGCCACGCCCTTAACCCAAGTGTTCGTAAAAGTGCCCCACTTATCGAAGCCGACTTTTATGAAATTGAGTTTCTCGCATCCGCTGAACATATTATTCGCAAAGCCCGACTCGCGCGAATCGGGAATCTCGGGCGCCACCACGATGCCAGTACAGCCTGCGAACATATTGGCGTAGCAGTTGGAGGCGAGCCTCTGGGCTGGAAGGTCAGGCGCCTCGGTGAGCGAGGTGCAGTTCCTGAACATTCCATTGTAGCATCCTCCAGCAAGGATAAGCGATGGCAATTCGGGACAATGGGCAAGGTTGGTGCAGTTGGCGAACATTTCGTCGTAGGCGCTTCCAGCCATTATAATCGCTGGCAATTCGGGTGCCTCGGCAAGGCTGGTGCAGTTGGCGAACATTCGTCTGTAGCAACCCGACACAAGGCTGTGAGACGGCAATTCGGGGGCCTTGGTGAGGCTCTCGCAACCGTTGAACATATTGGAATAGCAGTTGCCCTCCAGATTCAGGGCTGGCAGAATGGGCGCGTCGGTGAGTTTCGCGCAGTTCACGAACATGGAATCGTAGCAGTTGGCGGTGAGCACGTCGGCAGGCAGAATCTCAAAGCCTGGCAGACTCTTGCAGTTGGCGAACATGGCACGGTAACATTCCTTGGTGAGAGTCTTGGCTGGCAACTCGCACGCCTTGGCCAGGCTCTCGCAATCCTTGAACATTCGCTGATAGCAATAGTCGGTGATTTCGATGGCAGGCAGTTCGGGCGCCTCTATCAAGCCCGTGCATCCGAGAAACATTTCCTTGTAGCACGAGGTTGTAATCCTGGTGGCAGGGAGCGATGGCGGAGTCCTGAGAGCCCCGCAGTCCTTGAAAAGTCGGTAAAAGCATGATGCAGAGGGAATTGTCTTGCTACCGCCACTCTGGTCGAGCAGGCTCATGATGGACCCTCGCGCGTCGATAAGGCCCTCCATCACGAAATTGGTGTAGGAGGTCTCACTGCTGGAAAACTGGCTCGGATTGTTGCCACGGAATATGGCCTCGTCGCCAATGTTTTTCAATTCCACCGAATCTCCGCTGTGTAGAATGGTCCACGAGGCACCTCCGTCGGTGGAATATTCCACGTTAGGCTCGGCGCCGTTCTGGGTTACGAAGCCCACAGTGGAGTTAGGCTCACGCGCGGTGAATGTTAGCATCGACTTGGCGTTTATCCGCCATTTCTCGGGAATATACGATACGCCCAATTTCTGCGGAAGCAGGTCGGAACACTCGAAAACGCCCTCATCGGCCACATTCTCCACCCAATTTTGGGTGGCGTGTCCCTGCTCGTTCCAATCGGTGAAATTCACCTCTATCCTATCTATCTTACCGCAGTTTCGGAACATATTGCGATAGCAGTTGTCGGTGAGCACGGAGGCGGATACCAGCGGAGGCGCGGTCTCGAGATCGGCGCAGTCGGCAAACATGCTGTAGAAGCAGTAATCGCAGGGCACCACTTCCACGATGCCCATTCTGTCTATCAGGCTCATTATATTTCCGTCGGCTCTAACGTTTCCTGATACCGAAAACTTGGTGTAGTCCTTTTCGGAGGTGGAGAAGCCTTCAGGATTTGTGCCACGGAAATATACCGTAAGGCCGTTTACGCTATTCAGAAGCACCTGCTCACCGCCCTTGATCTTGGTCCATGTGGCGCGGTCGAATGAGTATTCCAGGTCGGGATGGCTGTTGCCGAAAGATTCCACGGAGATTGTGGAAGCCTTGCCATCTGCTGTGAAGGTCAGGTAATTGATTTTCTTGACAGTCCAGCCAGTAGGGAAATGCGTGAAGTCGGAAAGTCCGTTTAGGTCGTTCTGACAGATAAAGAGACCGTTAGAAGCAACACCATCTACCCAGCGACTCGTAAACGCTCCATTCTGCCAATCGGAGAAATGGCAGATGATATTCTCGAGAGCCGTGCATCCGCTGAAGATGGAATTGTAACAGCCGTCGGCCAACTTTGTGGCAGGGAGTTCGGGAGCGTCTTTCAGCGACACGCAATCCTGAAACATTGAGGCGTAGCATCCATCGGCCAGATCCACGAGTGGAAGTTCGGGAGCCTGCTCCAGAAGCGCGCATCCGCTGAACATTCCGCTGTAGCAACTGCCCTTGAGTTTTTTGGCTGGGAGCACGGGCGCTTTTTTTATGGAAGTACCTGACAGCATTTCGGAATAGCAACTGTAGGCAAGTGTCTGCGAATTGAGGACTGGCGACTCGGTGATGGACTGGCATCCGCTGAACATTCCGCTGTAGCAACCCTCGGCCAGGATTTCGGCTGGCAACTCGGGCGCGGTGAGGAGATTCACGCATCCATCAAACATGCCAGCGTAGCAGTATGGCGATAGCAATACGGATTTCAGCACGGGAGGATTCTTGATGCCCGTGCATCCGTAAAACATATACTGATAGCAGTTTGGGGCAGTGGCCTCGGCTGGCAATTCGGGACATTCGGCAATGGAGGTACAGCCTCCGAACATTCGGCGATAACAGCCTGATTTCAAATCCTTTACAGGTAATTCAGGCGCCTGGGTGAGGCTGACGCAATCGCTGAACATGGAGCCATAGCATCCATCGGCGAGCACCCTGGCTGGCAATACTGGAGTCTTGCTTAGTTTGGAGCATCCGCTGAACATATTTGAATAGCACGACGTCTGAAGCACATTGGCTGGCAGATCGGGAATCTCGGTGATGGAGGAGCATCCCCGAAACATACTCTCGTAGCACGACGAGGCGAGATCCGTGGCTGGCAACTCGGGCGCGGGCTTCAGCGAACGGCATCCGCTGAACATATTGGAATAGCAACTTCCGGCAAGATTCATGGCTGGCAATGCTGGCGCATCTACGAGGCTACCGCAACCCGAAAACATTGAACTGCAACTGCTTGAACCCGCGGTGGTGAAGGTGAAGTCAGGTACATTCACCAGACTGGAGCAATTCTGAAACATGTGGTCGTAACACATTGACTCCAACTTATCGGCAGGGAGGTATGGCGAGGATTTCAGCGAAGCGCAGTTGCTGAACATATAGGCGTAGCAGTTGCTGGCGAGCGCGGTGGCAGGCAGTTCGGGCGCGTCGGTAAGGCTACTGCATCCATTAAACATGTAATTGTAGCAAAAGTCGGCCATGGTATCGGCAGGGAGCGCAGGGGCCTTGCCGAGCGACGTGCAACCATCGAACGCATGGAAACAGCAATAACTGCTGAGATCCATGGCCTCGAAATCGGGAACGTTCTTCAGTTTGGTGCATCCCTGATACATATACTGACACGCATAGATGGCCAGAGACTTGGCCTTCATCCTGGGAGCGTTCTCAAGGCTGGTGCATCGGGCAAACATTTTCTCGTAGCAGTTTTTCTCGGTGGAAGTGGCTGGAAGGTCGGGGGCTTTGGTGAGTTTGGTGCAACCCTCAAACATGGAACTGTAGCATCCAGCGGTGAGCATGGTGGCAGGGAGTTCGGGGGCTGATACGAGCGACGTACAGCCATTGAACATATTGCGGTAACAACTTGTGGTAATGTTGGGCGCAGGAAGGTCGGGAGCCGTGGCCAATACCTCGCAGTCACGGAAAAGACTCTCGAAACAGTAGTTGCCAGGCACCTTGGTGGCCTTCATGGATGGATCCACAAGGCTCATCACGTTTCCGCTGGCCGAGACCTTGCCCGTAAGTTTAAAGGAGGTATATACGGTGGCGTCGTGGGAGAATCCGTCGGGATTGTTGCCACGGAAAATCGCGTAGCCATTCAACGGAAGGCTGATTTCGGTGCCCTCGGAGAGCGAGGTCCAGGTGTCGCCATCGTCGGTGGAATATTCAAGATTGGGATTGTTGCCACCGATATTCACAATCGAGACCTTGGAACCGCCTATGTTGGCAGTGAGTTTCAGATAATCTTGCGCAAAACTGGGGACAGTCAGGCACAAAAACAAAAATGCCAGAACGAACAACCGCCCTGACATTTTTTTGGGATTACTATTGTTCATAATACTTCAGTTTTTTAATTTACGAATAATCCGCAAATATATATAAAATATGAACAATAGTATTGTAAAAATAAGACATTTTTATTCAGCCACTATCACGAAACCGCCACGCGCGAAGCACTTGAAGGAATCAGGGCATTTGGCCGGTGTGGATATTTTCCAAGAATTTGGCTCGGTTGGGCTGTCCTCAAAAACCGTAACCTTGGTGAACCTGCCAGCATCAAACGGCAGACAGAGGCTGATAAATCTGTCGATATTAGATCCGTTGATGCCGCCTATATACCACTTGTTGCCCTTGCGGCGGGCCAAAACTGCATATTCGCCGGGATATCCGCATACAAATTTGGTATCGTCCCATGTGGAGGGAAGCGAGCCTAAGAAATCCTGAACCTCCTGAGGCTGAGCGTAGTAGCTTTCAGGCTTATCAGCTAAATGCTGAATACCGCTCTCGAAAAGCACTGTAAGCGCCAGCTCGTGGGCCTTGGATGTGATATGCGGGAACTGCGAATCGCTGAATGTGCATGGAGTATAGTCCATGGAGCCCACCACATTTCTCGTGAAAGGCAGTGTGGCGTTGTGGCTTGCGGCCGGCTCGGTAAACTGCGGACCATTGTTGTACCACTCGGCGCCGCGCACGGCCTCGGTGCTCATCAGGTTGGGATATGTGCGCTGCCATCCGCGCGGAAGTGTGGCTCCGTGGAAGTTTACCAGCAGATGGTGCTCGGCGGCGCATTTGAGAAGCTCAATGCAATATTCCATAGTCTCCTGGCTGTCGCCCTTGAAGAAGTCTATCTTAACACCCTTTACGCCCATGCTGTCGAGCCAGGCGAACTCCCTCTCGCGGTCTTCGGGCTTGTTGAGCCGGTAGAATGGACCGGGAGCGCCGTTGTCTACCCAGGCGGTTGATGAGTTGTACCATATCAGGCAGTCCACTCCAAGATCTTTTGCATAGCTGATGGCGTCCTCAATGTTTCCGCCGTTCTTCATCTCGTCCCATTCGGCATCTATCAATACGTATGGAAGATGGAGTTTTGCGGCCATGTCGATATATTTCTTCACAATCTGATAGTCATTGCTTCCGTGGTTGTAGGCCCAGTATATCCAGGAGGCCACGCCGGGTTTTATCCAGCTGATATCATTAAGTTTGCAATTCTCCACAATGTCGGTAACGAGAGTGCTCTCCACTATTGCGGAAAGATTGCCCACAATCATCACACGCCATGGCGACGATACATCCTTATCAGCTGCCTCATTAACATCCGGCACCACGCTGTAGAGCGAATCTCCGCTGTTATTGAACAGCGACGAAGCCGAATTCCTGGGTCCGATTCCGGATTCGGTAATCAGCACATAGCAGCTGTCGGAAGCCTCCACGAGAGACGGGTAGCTGAAATGCTTTTTTTCGCCGTGGGTGCTCACAGGGAACAGACGCTCGTATGCAAGATTCCAGTCCCACTCGGAGAACCAGCGTTTCCTGCCCTCGGGTATCGAGTATGTGGTGGTCTCGGTGCCGTACAATTCGGCATCAGGACCGGGAAGGTAGCGGAAGGCCACACCATCATTCAATATGCAGAGCTCCATCAGACAGCTCTTCTGCTTGTCGGCAGATTGCAGAGTAAGCAAATACTCGTTGCTGATATTAGTGCACACAGATTTCTTGCCGGCCAGCATTTCGTATTCCAAATTATAAAGACCAGTAAACTCGCAGTCAGAGATAATATACTGTGCAGTGTCGGTTTTGGCGCCGCGTGAATTGATGCCGAGATTCTTCACCTTTACGGCCTCCACAATATTGCCATCAGCTGAAACATAACTAACCTGCAATGCCGCCGACTGGGTGTCGGGCTCGCTCTCAATAAGTCTTACTTGGATTTTGCCGTTAGGAGACTCCAGAACAGGCAATTTGGTCTTACAGCCCTGCATCATAAGACACAGCACCGCGATAGTCAGAATTTGGAATGCAATGCGTTTCATATAATTGTTTTGAATGATTGTTATCCGGCCATATAGGAAGGCAACTGATATTCTATTGGTAGAGACAGGCACCAAACCGATTTTTTAATACGCATTTAAAATCTTAGTGTAATAGGTAAAAAAAATTTAAGTAAAATCGTTAAGCAGCAATTATTAATTTCATAATTTTAAGTTTTAGCCGGTATCGAAACGTAGTTAGGTGCCTTACCAAACAATACCAGTTGGATCCTAAAAAACAGCCCAACCTCTGTGGTTGATGTTCCAAAAATATAGACTATATTCGAGAAAAAAAATAGACTAAATATTACACGAAAGTAACATTTGCGCAACCAGCTAAAACACAATATATTAACACAAGCCTCAGAAACAATTCTGTAACATTTCTCTATATTTTTGTAACAAAATCATCTCCGTACTTCTGCTCTATCTCGTCCAGAAGGCCCATAATTTCGTCAATATCGAGCGATGTTACGAGTTTCATCCTGTACTGTTTGAAATCCGGGAGCGCCTTGAAATACTGCGAATAGTGACGCCTCATCTCCAGGATTCCGCGTGTGTCGCCCTTCCATTCCATCGACTTTGTGAGCTGAAGCTTGGCCAGGCGCACACGCTCGTGCACATCAGGCTCGGGAGGCAATACGCCCGTTCTCAGGTACTCGGCCGTGGTCTTGAAAATCCACGGACATCCCACGCTTGCGCGGCCTATCATTATGGCGTCCACTCCGTAGCGGTCTATCATCTCCTTGGCCTTCTGAGGCGAATCCACATCGCCGTTTCCTATTATAGGAATGTGCATACGGGGATTGTTCTTAACCTCGCCTATCAGGGTCCAGTCGGCCTCGCCCTTGTAAAACTGCATTCTGGTGCGTCCGTGTATGGCAAGCGCCTGAATGCCTGTGTCCTGGAGCCTTTCAGCTAATGGCACTATTATCTTGGAATCCTCGTCCCAGCCCAGACGCGTCTTTACAGTGATTGGAATATCAGGAATGGCCTGAACCACACGGCGTGCTATCTCGCACATGAGGTCGGGGTCCTGAAGCAGGCCCGCGCCGTCGCCACGGGTTGCAATCTTCTTTACG
>JAZQPB010000118.1:0-3668 GCA_045628165.1 Bacteroidales bacterium
TTTCTCTACCGACGTGCATTCCTTGAAGAATTTGCAGTCGGTCTTTTGGCAATAGAAACTTGCGCCCAATACGAGTATTTTCTTGCCGCGGATGCCTTCGCTGTATTTGCTGCCTACGGCTGGCGTGAAAAATCTTTGCATAATTGCATTTGTTTTTTTAATTTTTCTGATGCAAAGTTGAGGGTTTTCCGCCAGCCATCTGCTATACGTATAGTAAAAAATTATTAGGAAAGAAGAATCTCTATTCTTTTATAAGTGGCTTCTATCTCAGATTGGAACTTCCGTTTCAAAGCGTCTTTGCACTGAGTCCTCAGACTTTCTCCATATTTCTCTCCATTGCTGTTCAGTATCATATTGGTGACCTCTTTCCATGGAATGGTTGCCTTTGCTTTGGGTTCCTCTTCGTTTTCCGACGAGCGTTTGTAATAATTGTGGTTGTACATATACTGGAAAAAGCAATGTATATATCTTATGAACGATAGATTGTCGTTTTTCATGTCCTGATTCTCGGGAGAGTATCGCCAGACCTTTTCGTAGTTCTCATCTACCGATAGTATGTGGTCTGTCACCGATCTTGATAGAAATTTGTCCAGTAGGTTATGGTTGCGGATTGTGGCTTCTTTGTTCAGTTCTTTCCTGCTGCCGCGGTAATTGTAGACGTTGAAGTGTTCCTTCAGTTTTTGATACGCCGCCTCCGTAAACGCCGTAACGTCGGCATCGATGTTTGGCTTGGGCATTTCCCTTCTTTCTATCACCGACGGGTCGTTGCTGTCGAGAAATCTTTTATATACATTCCTTATCAACCTTACGGCTCTCAGGCCCACTTCCAGGATGTCCTCGTCTTCCTGAAGGGTAATCCAGAATGGCCAGTAGGTATTGTTGTTGGCGTTGTTGGTGAGCTTGAATCTGTGGTTGAAGCATTTGCCCGGGAAGGTGTTGTTGAGCACGGCGCATACTTCGGGCCTTAGGATTTCCCATTCCTTGTTGAATATGGCTATCTCGTCCTCGTGATTGCATGAGCTGAGGGTGAGCCCCTTGCAACCGTAATAGATACCCACATTGGGCTCGTAGATGTCGTATTCTATGAGGAACTCGTAGGCGCGGTGGCCGTCGCTGCTGTACAGCGTGTCAACTTTATACATCAGATGGTTGGGTGCGTTGTGGCCAAGAAACGAGCCTCTCAGCTCTTCCCTGGGAGCCAGCATCAGCATCTTGTTGATGAAAAACTCCGATGCCTCGCTTGTGTATCTGCGCCAAAACGCCTCGTTGATCTCTGATTGATTTGCCATGTGGACATGTGTAAAAAACAAAAAAAAGACCGACCTGCGTCTGAGAAATGATATGCGCAAATCGGTCCTGTATTAAAATTTCTTCACCACATTGCCCTTCTCGTCGTAGATGGCCTCCTGGTCATAGTAATAGCCCTTTATTGGAGGGAATCCGTTGAAGTTCACCGAGGCGTAGCTTGTGGTGTAGGCGCCGGTGGAGAGCCAGTAAACCTTGTCGCCTATCTTGAGGTCGATGGGCAGCTTGTACTTGGCCTGCTCATACATGATGTCGGCGCTGTCGCAGGTAGGACCAGCCAGAATCACCTCGCCGCGCTTGCCGTTGTCCTTGTCGGTGATTACGGGATACTTGATGGCCTCGCCCATGGTCTCGATGAGGCCGTTGAAGAGACCGCAGTCCAGATATACCCAGCGCGAGAGCGAAGTGTTGTTCTTGCGCGAGATAAGCACCACCTCCGATGTCAGGATACCGGCATCGCCCATGAGCGAGCGTCCGGGCTCAAAAATTATCTGAGGCATCTCGTCGAAGTCGTCGTGGATGTATCGGGTAATCTCTGTGGCGTAGTCCTGAAGGTCGTTGCAGGCCTGCTTGTAGTGGGCAGGGAAACCGCCTCCCATGTTTATCATCTGGAGCTTGATGTCCTCCTCTTCCTCCAGCGACTCGAATAGGTACTTGGTCTTTGCGATGGCGTCGTCCCACTGTCCGATGTCTCTCTGCTGACTGCCCACGTGGAAGGATATGCCGTAAGGAATCAGTCCGCGCTCCTTGGCCATTATCATCAGGTTGTAGGCCATATCCGGGTGACAGCCGAATTTCCTGGAAAGTGGCCAGTCGGCTGTAGAGGAGTTCTCGATGAGAATCCTTACATACACCTTGCTGCCCGGAGCCATGTCGGCTATGTTCTTTAGGTCGTCCTTGCTGTCGGTAGCAAAGAGTCTCACGCCCTTGTCGTAGAAGTATTTTACGTCGGCGGCCTTCTTGATGGTATTGCCATACGAGATGCGATCGGGCGAAACTCCCTGAGAGAGAACGTCGTCAAGCTCGTAACGCGATGCAATATCGAAGTTGCATCCTAATTTGTCCACCAGCTTTATCACTGGAATGCCGGGATTGGCTTTTATGGCAACATAAACGGTTCCGTATGGGAACTTCTCTATCAGCTGCCTGTAAGACTTCTCGATCCTGTCGAGATTTACGAAGACATTTGGGGTAGGGAAATCCTTGGAGATTTCCCTGAATCGGGCCCACTCTTCGTCGGGAACGTACTCGTCGCGGTTTATCATTTTGATAATGTGATGTTTAAAGTAGTTATATCATACAATTAAAATTTTGTGCAAATATATTTTTAATTTTCGCATTGTAAAAAAGATTTGGTATGTTTTTTTTGTTAAATAATCAAATATTTTTTTTGTAAGTTTGCCGTTGTAATACAAAGGCATTACGGTGCCGCAGTTTTCATTATTTTTATCACAGCTAAAACGTATTATTTATGAGAAAAATCATTACCCTGATGCTTCTGGCGCTGTCGTTGACCGCGCTGGCACAGGACCGCAACTATCCACAGCAGTGGAGCGCAGCCGAGGCCAACAAGGCCAACACGGCAGCTAATGTGGCAGATATGTCTGCCGAGGCACGCCAGGTGGTCTATCTGATGAACCTGGCCCGTATCGACGGCGCCAAATTCTGGAACACCTACGTGGTAAACAACCTGGGAGGCAAAAACAACTCCTATGTGCAGTCGCTCAAGCGCGACCTCCAGTCGGTGAAGAATCTCCCGATGCTGGAGCCCGACGGCGGCCTTATCAATGCCGCCAAATACCACGCCAACGATATGAGCAAGAACAACTTCTTCGACCACAGCTCACACGACGGCACAGGCTGTTTCCAGCGTCTGAAGCGTTACTACGCCAGCGGCACCGCAGCCGAGAACATCAGCGCAGGATACAATACCGCCATCGGAGTAGTAATTCAGCTGCTGGTGGATGAGGGCGTATCGAGCCTGGGACACCGCAAAAACATCCTGAATCCCAGCTACAAGGCCGTAGGCGTAGCTTTCGCCACCCACAAGACCTACAGCCACTGCTGCGTGCAGGATTTCGGCGACCGCGTGCTCAACAAGGTTTCGGGCGGAAACGTGCCTCCATCCAACAACGGCGGACAGGTCAATCCTCCCAGCAATAATAACAATAACAACAACAGCGGCGGCGGATCATCGCACGGCAAGCGCCTAAGGGACAATGACGGCGGCAGTGTATCCGGCGGCGGCAATGGCGGCAATGGCGGCAGAGGAGGCAACGGAGGCAATGACGGTTCGCCGTCACGAAACATCAAGCCAAAGCGTCCTACTCAGCAGGACGCAAGGCAGTGGAAATTCGACGAGG
>JAZQPB010000119.1:0-3296 GCA_045628165.1 Bacteroidales bacterium
TGGCGTGGTTGAGCTTGAACTCGAAGTCATGCTCATCGGTCTGAGGCCCGAAACGGATCTCTTTCACCTGTGTCTTCACAGAGTTGGCCTTCTGCTCCTTGAGTTTCTTCTTGAGCTGATAAAGGAACTTGGAATAGTCTACGATCTTGCACACAGGCGGGTTGGCATCAGGTGAAATCTCTACGAGATCCAATCCCTGCTGCTCTGCAAGTCTCAACGCTTCCTCCCGGGACAAAACTTGATTGTTGTCCGCTACATTGTCGCCTACCACACGCACTTCCTTGGCACGGATGCGCTCGTTGATTCTGTGGTTGGGCTGTTCATTTGGCTTTGCTATGGTAGTGTCCTCCCAATAATTAAGTTGATATTCAGTTATTTTTAGTCCTCGGGATTGAGTTCCTTCTCAATCTCTGAGGCGATAAGTTTCTTGAAATCCTCGATAGACATAGAACCCAGGTCTGCCTTGCCCTGCTTGCGAACCGAAACTGCGCCATCAGCCTGCTCCTTCTCACCTACGATGAGCATGAATGGAATGTGCTTGGTCTCGTTGTCTCGGATCTTACGGCCAATCTTCTCGTTGCGGTCATCTACCTCGGCACGGAAATCGGCGTCGTTGAGCATCTCGGCTACCTTGTAGGCGTACTCGTTGTACTTGTCAGAGATAGGAAGAACCTGAATCTGAGTAGGAGTAAGCCACAATGGGAACTGTCCAGCTGTAGTCTCAATCAATACGGCAACAAAACGCTCCATAGAGCCGAATGGTGCACGGTGGATCATTACAGGACGGTGCTTCTGGTCGTCGGAGCCGGTAAACTCGAGGTCGAAACGCTCAGGCAGGTTGTAGTCAACCTGGATGGTGCCAAGCTGCCACTTGCGGCCGAGTGCGTCCTTCACCATGAAGTCGAGCTTAGGACCGTAGAAAGCGGCCTCGCCGGTCTCCACGATTGTAGGAAGACCCTTCTCGGCTGCAGCCTCGATGATGGCCTTCTCAGCCATATCCCAGTGCTCGTCGGTACCGATGTACTTCTGACGGTTGTTGGGGTCACGAAGCGATACCTGTGCTGTATATTCCTTGAAATTGAGAATCTTGAAGATGTAGAGAATGATGTCGATTACCTTGCAGAACTCCTCCTTGATCTGGTCGGGGCGTACAAACATGTGGGCATCATCCTGTGTGAACGAGCGTACACGTGTAAGACCGTGGAGCTCGCCGCTCTGCTCATAACGGTAAACTGTACCAAACTCAGCAAGTCTCAATGGAAGATCCTTGTAAGAGCGAGGCTTGATGCGGTAAATCTCACAGTGGTGAGGACAGTTCATAGGCTTCAGCAAGTACTCCTCGCCCTCGTTTGGAGTGTGGATAGGCTGGAACGAATCCTTGCCGTACTTGGCGTAGTGGCCTGATGTCACGTACAAATCCTTGTTACCGATATGTGGGGTGATTACCTGCTGGTAACCGTATTTCTTCTGAATCTTGGCGAGGAACTTTGTCAAGGTCTCTCTCAGCTGTGTGCCCTTAGGCAGCCACAAAGGAAGGCCCTGTCCTACTCTTGCAGAGAATGCGAAGAGCTCCATATCCTTGCCTATCTTACGGTGGTCACGCTTCTTGGCCTCCTCCAGCAATACCATGTACTCATCGAGCATCTTCTGCTTTGGGAATGCCACGCCGTAAACACGTGTAAGCATCTTATTGTTCTCGTTGCCACGCCAGTAGGCGCCGGCAATGGATGTTATCTTTACGGCCTTTATCAAGCCGGTGCTTGGCAAGTGAGGACCACGGCAGAGGTCGGTGTAGCCGCCCTGGTTGTATTCTGTGATTGTGCCCTCCTCAAGCTCTGAGATGAGCTCGGCCTTGTAGTTGTCGTTCTTTGAATTGAAGTACTCAAGAGCCTCGGCCTTTGATACCTCCTTTCTAATATATGGGTTGTTCTGACGGGCAATCTCGAGCATCTTCTTCTCGATGGTTGGGAAATCCTCGTCGGTAATAACCTTTCCCTCAGGAAGCTCAACGTCGTAATAGAAGCCGTTCTCGAGAGCGGGACCGATACCGAACTTGGTGCCTGGATAGAGCTGCTCGAGAGCCTCAGCCATCAAGTGAGCGGCTGAATGACGGAATGTGTGCTTGCCTTCCTCATCCTCCCACTTGTGGAATACGAGTGTGCCATCCTCGTTGATAGCGCGGGTGGCGTCCCAAGGCTGACCATTGAATGTGGCTGACAAAACTTCCTTTGCAAGGCTGTTGCTCAGAGCCTTGGCAATGTCGAGAGGGCTTGAACCCTCAGCGAATTCCTTTACGGAACCGTCTGGAAAAGTTATATTTATCATTTTGGTAAATGTCTGTATTTATTCGGGCGCAAATTTAATATTTTTTTGAGAAAAGAAAAAAATATTTTGCGGAAAATTTTTAAGTTTTTTTTTCATTTAATTACTTAATCTTCTCTACTACAAAATTCATCTTGCCGGATTTGACGGCCTTGAGAGTATAGTATGCCGGCAGCATGTTTTCTCCGTTGCCATCCAGTATATTGGAGCTAACGGCCAATCCATCAATCACATCGCGTCCGCTGAAAACAAACTCCGGCAGATACGGCTCGGGAACGCCGTCCTTATCCACAAAATTGAGCGTATATACAGCTGACGGCTCGGAATCCGGCAACTTGAGTCCGCTGAACTCCAGATAGATATCGCCACGGCCGTCAGATCTCACATTAAAGACAGGGCTTTCCGCTGAAACGCCTCCCTCCTTCTGATACGGAACTGCCTTAAACTCTGAATCTACAGCAACCTCAAGGCTTCCAAACAGAGGACTTTGAACTGTATGATTCCAAGTTAAACTGGTTGCAACATAAGCAACCAGCAGAATCAGAAAACTCAACAGAAGCACCCCGGATTTTGCCTCCTGTTTCTTACTGGCCACTTCCAGTATATGCATCCGCGTGCTTTTGCAGTATGTGCTGATGTCCTCGTGATCTTGCCACGGCTCCAATTTATTCAGAGTGTCGAGGGCAGATCTCATAGGCACAAAATTGGGTTCCACCTTTCCGAAATTACGCACAATAGATACTATCGACAAATAAAAAACGACACAGCAAACAATGACAATGAAAATGTCTGCCGGATACTCCAGATGAGAAGCCAATCCCGAAATAGGATATATGCCAAGCAGAAGCAGATATGGAGTATATTTGCGCCAGCAATCGGCAGTATTCTGCGGATATGTGTTCTTGAATTCGGATATATACGCCTCGGTAGCATCTACGAGCTCACGTATAGTTTTCTTATCATCCATGGCTTAA
>JAZQPB010000120.1:0-11606 GCA_045628165.1 Bacteroidales bacterium
TCCGCGCCAACTATATGAAGATTGTTTCTCTTGCTCCAGAAGTTTTGTAATTCTAATTTAGTAGTTAAAAGAACAAATGAAACTGCACATTAAAAAGGGAGACACAGTTATTGTTAACTCTGGTGACTTCAAGGGTCAGAAGGGTACAGTACTTGAGGTTCTCGTAAAGAAAAATCGTGCTATTGTTGAGGGTGTCAACATGGTTTCTAAAGCAACTAAGCCTTCTGCCCAGAACACAGAAGGCGGAATTGTGAAGAAAGAGGCTCCTATTCACATCTCTAACCTGATGGTGATTTGCCCTGAGACCAACAAGCCTACCCGCATCGGCCGCAAGATCGTTGGCGAAGGCAAGGACGCCAAGATAGTACGCTATTCAAAAAAATCTAAAAACAAAGAGGAGATAAAGTAAAATGCAATACGTACCATCTTTAAAGACAAAGTATAAGGCAGAGATTATTCCTGCTCTTATGAAGGAGTTCGGCTATAAGAGCATCATGCAGTGCCCAAAGTTGACTAAGATTATCATCAATCAGGGTATTGGCGACGCTACCGCCGACAAGAAGTTGGTTGACAACTCATTGGCTGAGATCACTGCTATTTCTGGTCAGAAGCCGGTTCCTACTCTCTCTAGAAAGGATATCTCAAACTTCCGTTTGAGAAAGGGTATGCCAATTGGTGTTATGGTTACTCTCCGTCGTGATCGTATGTACGAGTTCCTTGAGAGACTTATTGCTATTTCTCTTCCACGTATCCGCGACTTCAACGGTATCAATGGTAAGTTTGATGGTAGAGGCAATTACACCCTCGGTGTTAAGGAGCAGATCATCTTCCCTGAGATTGATATCGACAAGGTTTCCAAGATTCAGGGTATGAACATTACATTTGTAACCACAGCCCAGACTGACGAGGAAGGTTTCAAATTATTGCAGAACTTTGGTTTACCATTCAAAAAGTAATAATCAAAAATGGCAAAAGAATCAATGAAGGCACGCGAGGTAAAGCGTGCAAAACTTATCGCTAAATACGCCGCTAAGAGAGCAGCTCTTAAGGAGGCCGGTGACTATGTAGCTTTGCAGAAGCTCCCTAGAAACTCTAATCCTATCAGACTTCACAACCGTTGTCAGCTCACTGGCAGACCAAGAGGCTACATGAGACTTTTCGGTATCAGCCGCATTCAGTTCCGTGAGATGGCTTCTAATGGTCTCTTGCCGGGCGTAAAGAAAGCAAGTTGGTAAAATTTTTATAAGTTAGACAAAATGACAGATACTATTGCAGATTTCTTGACCCGCATCAGAAACGGTGTTATGGCTAGACACAGAATCGTTGAGGTGCCTACAAACAAAGTTAAGAAAGAAATTACCAAGATCCTTTTCCAGAAGGGTTACATTCTCAGTTACAAGTTTGATGACGAGAACAGAGTCATCAAGATCGCTTTGAAGTACAATCCTGCTACAAAGCAGTCGGCTATCACTTGTATCACAAGAGTTTCTACTCCTGGTTTGCGTAAGTACGAAGGCTGCAAGCAGTTGCCACGAGTTCTCAATGGTCTCGGCATTGCTATCGTTTCTACTTCAAAGGGTATTATGACCGACAAGGAGGCAAGACTCCAGAATGTTGGTGGTGAGGTAATTTGTTACGTTTATTAATCTTTTTATAGATATATTCAAAATGTCAAGAATTGGTAAATTGCCCGTTCAGATTCCAGCAGGAGTTCAGGTAACCGTAGACGACAAGAATCACACAATCGTCGTTAAAGGCAAGCTTGGTGAATTGAGGCAGAAAGTAAATCCTGATATCAAGGTTGAAGTAGAGGATAATTCTATTAAGGTTTCTCGTCCTACTGACAACAAGGAGCACAGATCTTTGCATGGTCTTTACAGAGCTTTGTTGGCCAATATGGTTAAGGGCGTAAGTGAGGGATTTACTGTTAAGCAGGAAATGGTCGGCGTTGGTTACAGAGCTACATCTCAGGGCCAGTTGCTCGATATTGCTGTTGGTTATTCTCACAACATACTTATGGAGCTTCCTGAGGAGGTGAAAGTAAGCGTTGTAACAGAAAAGCGTGCTAATCCTATTATTACCTTGACAAGCTGCGACAAGCAGCTTTTGGGTCAGGTAGCAGCTAAGATTCGTTCTTTCCGCGCTCCAGAGCCATACAAGGGCAAGGGTATTAAGTTCGTTGATGAGGTTATTCGTAGAAAGGCTGGTAAGACTGCTTCTTCTAAGTAATAACAAGCTGAATTTTTATTAATTTTAAAAATTATTCAAAAATGGCTTTATCTAAGCAGGAAAGAAGACAAAGAATTAAGTACCGTATCCGCAAGAAGATCTTCGGCACTACCGAGCGCCCAAGACTCTGCGTATTCAGGAGCAACAAGAATATCTTTGTTCAGTTAATTGACGATGTTAAACAGGTGACTGTAGTCGCTACCTCATCTAGAGTAAAGGATATTGCTGATCAGAAGGTCACAAAGACTGAGCAGGCCGCCCTCGTAGGCAAGGCTATTGCCGAGAAGGCTAAGGCTGCTGGTTACTCTACAGTTGTTTTCGATAGAAACGGATATCTTTATCACGGAAGAATTAAGTCTCTCGCCGAAGCTGCACGTGAAGGTGGTTTAATATTTTAACGAATTATGTTATCACAAGGAATTAGAAAAGTTAAGACAAGCGATTTGGAGCTCAAGGACAGACTCGTTGCTATCAATCGCGTAACAAAGGTTACCAAGGGTGGTCGTACTTTCACCTTCGCTGCTATTGTAGTTGTAGGTAATGAGAACGGCGTTGTAGGTTACGGTCTTGGCAAAGCCAACGAAGTTCAGGCTGCTATCAACAAGGGCGTAGAGGACGCAAAGAAGAACCTCATCAAGGTTCCTGTTCTCAAGGGTACTATCCCTCACGAGCAGTCAGCTAAGTTCGGCGGTGCTGATGTTTGGCTGAAGCCTGCATCAAGCGGTACTGGTGTTAAGGCCGGTGGTGCTATGCGTGCTGTACTCGAGAGTGTTGGCGTTAAGGACGTTTTGGCTAAGTCAAAAGGTTCTTCTAACCCTCACAACCTTGTAAAGGCTACTTTTAAGGCTCTCTCTATGATGCGTGATGCTTACACAGTTTCACAGTTCAGAGGAGTTGATATGAACACAGTTTTTAACGGTTAATAATTTTAACTGAAATGAAGATAAAAGTAACTCAAGTCCGTAGCAAAATTGGCTGGCCAAAAGATCAGAAGGCAACTTTGGAGTCTTTGGGCCTCAAGAAGATCGGATACAGTGTAACCATTGAGAAGAACCCTTCTAACATGGGTCAGATCAATAAGGTTAAGCACCTTGTAAAAATTGAGGATATTAACGAATAATCAAAACAATTTCAATCATGGACTTGTCACAATTAAGACCTGCAAAAGGTTCTACTCATACCAAGAAGAGATTGGGTCGTGGTCAGGGTTCTGGCTGGGGCGGCACTTCTACCAGAGGTCACAAGGGTGCTAAATCGCGCTCTGGTTACTCTCACAAGGTAGGTTTCGAAGGTGGTCAGATGCCTCTTCAGAGACGCGTTCCTAAGTTCGGCTTCAATAACGTTAATAGAGTAGAATATAAAGTTGTTAACATCGCTGATTTGGAAGTAATCGCTTCTAAATTCAATGTTTCTGATATCAACCTCGACGTTATTCGCAAGGCTGGTTTCGCTTCTAAGAATGACTTGGTTAAGGTTTTGGGCAACGGCACTCTTACCAAGCAGTTGAATGTAACTGCTAATGCTTTCTCAAAGTCTGCTAAGGCTGCTATCGAAGCTTTGAACGGTACAGTTAATACTTTGTAAATTTCATTTTGATGAAAAACTTTATTCAGACACTTAAAAACATTTGGAGAATAGACGATCTCCGTAATAAGATCCTCGCTACCCTGGCTCTTATTTTGGTTTACCGTGTGGGCGCACATGTTGCGCTCCCATGCGTTGACCCTACTATGATCCAGAATCTCGGTAAACAGACAGAAGATGGACTTTTGTCTATTCTCAATATGTTTTCTGGTGGCGCTTTTGCTAATGCATCGATTTTCGCACTTGGTATCATGCCTTATATTACAGCATCTATCATCGTGCAGATTCTCGGCATGGCGGTGCCTTATTTCCAGAGACTGCAGAGAGAGGGCGAGAGCGGACGCCGTAAGATCAATCGCATTATACGATTGCTTACTGTGATTGTTCTTCTTGTTCAGGCTCCAAGTTACTTGATCAATCTTACATCCACAATCCAGGGTGCAATTTTGGTCAATATCGATTTCTGGCATTTCTTCTTGCCTGGAACCGTAATCCTCACTGCAGGTACTATGTTTATTATGTGGCTGGGTGAACGTATTACGGATAAAGGTATTGGAAATGGTATTTCTCTCCTTATCATGATTGGTATTATTGCGAGACTTCCTTTCGCCTTCGGCGCCGAGGTTGTATCACGCATCCAGGAGCCTGCAGGTGGTGGTTTCATCGCCCTCATCGTCGAGCTCATAATGCTTTTCCTGGTATTTGTCGTTTCCATTCTTCTTGTACAGGGTACTCGCAAGATTCCTGTGCAGTATGCTAAGAGAATTATCGGCAACAAGCAATACGGTGGTGTGCGTCAGTACATTCCACTCAAGGTTAATGCTGCCGGCGTTATGCCTATCATTTTTGCTCAGGCATTGATGTTTATTCCTCTTATGTTTACCCATTTCAACACTGATGGTACCTCTAACTTCGCAGCAGCTTTTGCTGATTATACTGGATTCTGGTACAATTTCGTATTCGCTCTGCTTGTGATCATTTTCACATATTTCTATACTGCTATTACTTTCAGTCCTCAGCAGATGGCAGACGATATGAAGAAGCGTGGTGGTTATATCCCAGGCGTTAAGCCCGGCAAGAAGACAGTTGAGTTCCTCGACGACATCATGTCGAGAATCACTCTTCCTGGTTCTATTTTCTTGGCTATTATCGCCATCCTTCCAGTGTTCGCTATCCTTTGTCATATCAACAATCAGTTCGCTCAGTTCTACGGCGGTACTTCTCTGTTGATTATGGTTGGCGTTATTTTGGATACATTGCAGCAGATTGAGAGTCATTTGTTGATGAGACATTATGACGGCCTCATGAAGTCTGGACGAATCAAGGGACGTACAGGTTCTACAGCTGCATTATAATTATCTTGTAAAATACCAATTTCCTCAAGAACCCTCTGAGGATTTTGCAAAGTTTATATTAGAAGGTATTACTTTACGGATTGATTCTTCGGTTCAAACTCTCAGTTCGAGCCGGAGAATTAATTTGTAATTAAGTAAATGGGCACTGTCTTCTTATCTTGAAACAGTTCTTTAAGGTTTTTTGCAATTTTTTTTCAAAAAAAATGAAATTACCTTCAAATAAGTTTTGCAATATGATGATATTGTATTAATTTTGGCGTCTGAAACGTGGTTTCAGGCCCATGTTAATGTTGTATATTAACATCAGCTAATTTAGGTAATTTAATTTCGGGAGTTTAATCTACTGGCAGACAGTCGGTTCATGCTTCCGCTTAATTTTAGAATATGTCAAAACAAGTATCTATCGAGAAAGACGGTGTTATCACTGAGGCTTTGTCCAACGCTATGTTCCGCGTAGAGTTGGATAATGGTCACATGATTATTGCTCATATTTCAGGTAAGATGCGCCAGCATTTTATCCGAATACTCCCTGGCGACAAGGTAAAGGTTGAGATGTCTCCTTATGACCTTACAAAGGGTAGAATATCTTTTAGATATAAATAAACTAAACTTATATAAAAATGAAAGTTAGAACATCTGTTAAAAAAAGATCTGCAGATTGCAAGGTTGTAAGAAGAAAAGGTAGAGTTTACATCATTTGTAAATCAAACCCTAAATTTAAGCAACGTCAAGGTTAATTATTATCACGATTTTTGGTTTGTTGAAAATATTTAGTATTTTTGCAAACTGAAAATGATCAAACTCCGAAAAATATAAAACAATGGCAAGAATTGTTGGTGTAGATTTACCAAAAAACAAACGCGGTGTAATCGGTCTTACCTACATTTACGGTATTGGCCGCAGTCGTGCTGCTCAGATTCTCAAGGAAGCTGAGATTGACGAGGACATCAAGGTTCAGGATTGGACCGATGACCAGGAGGCAAAGATTCGTCAGATTATCAATGACAGCCCTCTTCACGTAGAAGGTGAGCTCAAGTCTGAGATAACCATGAACATCAAGCGTCTCATGGATATTGGCTGCTACAGAGGCATCCGTCATCGTCTTGGCCTTCCTGTTAGAGGTCAGAAAACAAAGAACAATGCACGTACTCGCAAGGGTAAGAAAAAGACCGTTGCAAACAAGAAAAAAGCTACTAAGTAAAAATTAGAAAATGGCACAGAAATCTAAAGTTACTAGAAAGAGAGTAGTAAAGGTTGAGGCTATGGGCGAGGCTCATATCCATTCTTCTTTCAACAACATTATTATCTCTCTGACCAACGCGACGGGCGAGGTTATTTCTTGGGCATCAGCTGGTAAGATGGGCTTTAAGGGCTCTAAGAAAAACACTCCCTATGCAGCGCAGCAGGCAGCAAACGAATGTTCTAAGACTGCCTATGATTTGGGACTCCGCAAGGTGAAAGTTTATGTTAAAGGCCCAGGTAACGGTCGTGAGGCTGCAATCCGCGCTATCCACACTTGTGGTGTAGAGGTTGTAGAGATTATCGACGTTACTCCTCTTCCACACAACGGCTGTCGTCCAGCTAAGAAGAGAAGAGTATAATTTTATTAATCTTTTAAGTTAAAATTATCAATTATGGCTAGATATACAGGTCCTAAATCAAAAATCGCCAGAAGATTTGGCGAGCCTATATTCGGTACTGACAAGGCTCTCGACAAGAGAAATTATGCTCCTGGCCAGCACGGTCTCGCAGCTAAGCGTAAGAAGGTATCTGAGTATGGTACACAGCTTAAGGAAAAACAAAAGGCAAAATATACATACGGTCTTCTCGAGCGTCAGTTCTCTAACCTTTTCAAGAAGGCTTCCAGAATGACTGGTGTTACTGGTGAGATTCTCATCCAGCTCCTCGAGCAGCGTCTCGATAATGTTGTTTATCGTCTTGGTATTGCTCCTTCAAGAGCGGCTGCCCGTCAGCTCGTTTCTCACAAGCACATCACTGTAAACGGTGAGGTTTGCGGTATTCCTTCTTACCACGTTAAGGTAGGCGATATCGTTGGTGTTCGCGAGAAGTCTAAGGCTCTTGAGGTTATCACAAATTCTCTCCAGGGTGCCAACAGGTCTAAGTACTCTTGGCTTGAGTGGGACAACAATGCAATGGCTGGTAAGTTCATGAGCATTCCTGCACGTGAGGATGTGCCTGAGAATATTAAGGAACAGCTCATCGTCGAGCTTTATTCTAAATAATTTTATATACGGTTTCACCTGGAAATTATTTCTATGTGTTGCCGTATATTTTTACCGGAAATTAATAAACAAAGATAATAAATGGCAATATTAGCTTTTCAAAAGCCCGACAAAGTTATTATGTTGGAGGCTGACGATATGTACGGAAAGTTCGAATTTCGTCCTCTCGAACCTGGTTTTGGTATCACAATCGGCAATGCATTGAGAAGAATCCTTCTCTCTTCATTGGAAGGTTTTGCCATTACCTCTATACATATTGAGGGTGTTGATCATGAATTTTCAACAATTCCGGGTGTTATTGAGGATTTGACTGAAATTATCCTGAATATCAAGAAGATACGTTTCAAACAGATCGTTGACGGGCAGGATTTTGAAAAGGCTGTCATCACTATTAGCGGTCAAGACAAGTTCGTGGCTGGAGATATCGAGAAGTTCCTTACTAATTTCAAGGTGCTCAATCCTACTCAGCTGATATGCAATCTCAATACTTCTGTTAAGTTGTCTATGGAGATTACAATCAACAAGGGTCGTGGTTATGTGCCTGCCGACGAGAATAAGGTTGCCGACAGCGAGATTGGTATTATCGCAGTAGATTCTATCTATACTCCTATCAAGAACGTTAAGTACGTGACTGAGAACTATAGAGTAGAGCAGAAAACCGACTATGAGAAGTTGATCATCGAGGTTACTACTGACGGTTCTATTCATCCTAAGGAGGCTCTTAAGGAGGCTGCTAAGATTCTTATCCATCACTTCATGCTCTTCTCTGACGAAAAGATTACTCTCGATTCTACCGAGGAGACTGGCGATGAGCAGTTTGATGAGCAGGTTCTCCACATGCGTCAGCTTCTGAAGACTAAGCTTGTGGATCTTGACCTCTCTGTTAGAGCTCTTAATTGCTTGAAGGCTGCTGATGTTGAGACTCTTGCTGAGCTTGTAGTATTCAACAAGAACGACTTATTGAAGTTCCGCAATTTCGGTAAAAAATCTCTTACCGAGCTCGACGACTTGCTCGTTAACATGGATTTGAGCTTTGGTATGGATATTTCTAAATACAAACTTGATAAAGAATAAACTTGAGCAGTGATGCTCTCTAATTTTAAATTATAATGAGACATAGAGACAAAGTTAACCATTTGGGTAGAAAATACGGCCATAGAAAATCTATGCTGAAGAATATGGCCATCTCCCTGATCATGTCGGTTGCTGAAAGCAACGATGACGACAAGAAGCAGGTAAAGAATACTAACAAGAAGAAGAGTGTGGCTACCACTGTTGCTAAGGCTAAGGTTCTCCGCACTTTCATCGAGCCTATTCTCACCGCTTCTAAGGCTAACATCACTTTCGCTGAGGCTAACGCTAAGTCTGATGAGGAGAAGCTGGCTTTCAAGATCAAGAGAATGGCTGCCCACAGACTCGTTTTCTCTAAGCTCGCTGACAAGGAGGCTGTTAAGACACTCTTCGCTGTTATCACTCCTAAGATCTACGACCGCCCTGGTGGTTACACTAGAATCCTCAAGACTGGTAGCAGACTCGGTGACAACGCCAAGACCTGTATTATTGAGCTCGTTGACTTCAATGAGAACTACAAGCAGGGTAAGGGCGCAGCTAAGCCAGCTGCAAAGACTACACGTCGTTCACGTAAGAAAAAAGCAACTGACGCTCCTGTAGCTGAGGCTGTTGAGACTAAGGCTGAATAATCATTATTCACTTAGCTATAACATTAAAACCGGCATGATTATCAATCGTGCCGGTTTTTTTGTTTTACTTTCTTCCTTGTTTCCGTAGTTTAGTTTAAGTAATAATGATTTTGCATAAATTATTTATTCTCTTAACATTGTTTTGTCAAATTATTTTTATTTTTGTGTATTGATTTTCAGTTGCTGATTTATGAGAAATAACACTATTCTTTTTTCGTTTTTGGTTTGTTTGATGCTCTCGGCTTGCTCACGTCCTGTGGCTGACAGCAATAATACTGCGCTTTCTCAGAGCGATTCTGTCAAACTGAATGGTTATTTGGTTCGCTCCAATTCCAATTCGGATTTGGCTGAGGGTATTGCGTTTGCACAGATGCTGCGCGATTTTGCGCATACTGAGCGCAATATCGATGATGAGATTCAGGCTCTTCATGTTCTCTTCGAGCTTCATTTCAATCATGGTCATAATGATATGGCTCTCAATGTGGCTCAGCGCGCCATAGATCTCAATGATTCTACCGATAATGAGTTTTTGAGGGCAAGGTCGCTCCATTTTATGGGCAAATATCTTGTACGTCAGCGTAATGCAACTCTTGCTTCACGCAATCTTTCTACTTCGTTCAAGATGTTTTTGAATATCGGTGATACTCTCAATGTATCAGCTGTATTCCGCGATCTCGTGAGATCTTATAATCAGAATTCTATGATAGATTCTGCCAACATCTCTATTGCCAGATGTTTCCGTTTTGATTCGCTCATCGGCAACCAAAGTGGATATGCTGAGGATTTGGCGCTCAACGGTTACAAGTATTTGTCGCTTTTCAATTCCGATCTCACAAGCCCCAAATTGGAGGTCCTCGATTCGGCTAAATTGTTTTTAGGATTGGCCAATCAGCTGAATGCCTCTCTTGATACTCCAAATGTAAATGTCGACGAGATTTCTGATTTGGGATATACTGAGTTGTATTTCCTTTTTACCAAATACAGGAATCTTCCATCCGATATCCGTAAGACATATCTCGACAGCGCATTGTATTATCATGGTCTTAGCTCAAAATTTGTAAGGATTTCCGGTGATGGTTTCCTGCGCAAGAAGTACGATCTTCTTGGCCTCGAGATTCTTATGCAGCTCAACAACTATCCTGCCATTCAATCTTTTGCGGATTCTATAGTTGCAATAGGCGAGGGGGCAGATGCGGGTTATCTTGATAAGGAAATTGCCTTCAGGGTAAAGTCTCTTATGAGCGAGCGAAACGGCGATTATGTATCAGCTCTACGTTTCCGTGAGAAGGCCGATCTTTATCAGGAGGCTTACGAGGCTCACAATTCCTCGCTGGCTATTACCGTAGGCATAGCCCGCGGACAGCATGAGGGCGAGGCCGCGCGCAACAAGGCCCGCCAGATGCAGATGGAGGGCGAGGCCAAGGCCATGATTGCCCGTCTGATATCCATGACTGTGATACTGAGCCTTTCGGTAGTGCTGGGAGTGTTTGTTTTCCGCAGTTACCGCCGTCAGAAACATTACAATGCCCTCATTAATGAGGTAAATGAGGAGCTGGTGGCAGCTAATGACGAGATTACCAGTCGCAACGCCGAAATCACCGAGAGTATTTCGTATGCGAGCATCATTCAGCAGGCCGCAATGCCGCCCACAACTGAGATTTTCGATATTTTCGGAGAGAATCTTGTGTTGCTGAAGCCCCGCGATATTGTTTCTGGCGATTTCTACTGGGCCAGCGAGACAGGCCCTTACAAGCTCCTTGTGGCCGGTGACTGCACTGGCCATGGTGTTCCGGGTGCGCTTCTCAGTATGCTCGGCATGAGTATTCTCGATTATGTGACACGACATTTCGGCATGAACAATATTTCTGCCGGCCTGGTGCTCGACAGGATGCGAAACTATTTCAAGCGTACTCTCAATCAGGGCACTTTCCGCACCGACATGGCTCTCGACAGCATCGACCTCGCTCTCATTGTGGTGGATACTCAGACCAAGCAGCTGTATTACGCCGCGGCTTTCCGTCCGCTGATATATTTCAGACATGGCGAGCTGATAAAGCTGAAGGCCGATCCGATGCCTATTGGTGTATATCCCAAAGAGAGGGAGCATTTCACCAATCACGTAATCGACCTGGAGGAAGGCGATGTGTTCTACATGTTCTCGGATGGCATTCCCGATCAGTCGGGCTACGAGAACGGCGATGTCGTAATGGCAAAGGCTTTCTCCAACAAGCGCCTTTTGAACCTACTCACCGATATCCACAAGCTGCCCTTCGGCGAGCAGAAACAGAAGATAGAGCAGGCGCTCATGGACTGGCGTTCTCCAAAATCGGAGACTCAGGAGATGTGCGCGCAGACCGACGACAATGTGATCGTGGGAATCTCGGTAAATAATTTCATTAAGTTCTGATAGGCATAAAAAAAGCGCCGCTGATTCCGGTACGGGAAACAGCAAGTCGGATCGTAGCCATGTCGTTCTGTGAGCCAAGGAGTTGGTG
>JAZQPB010000121.1:0-6808 GCA_045628165.1 Bacteroidales bacterium
CCGAGTACTTAACGATGGCGGCCTCTACATCCTCCATAGAAGGACCGTAGATGTTGTAGTGGCCCTGCATACCGATACCGGTAATGGGAGCGCCCTCGCCCTGAAGCTTCTTTACCATATCGTAGATGCGGTCGCGCTTGCCGGGATCGCACTCGTTGTAGTCGTTGTAGAAGAGGATGGCATCGGGATCTGCCTCGTGGGCAAACTGGAATGCCTTTACGATAAACTCATCACCGCAGAGCTTGTAGTGACGGCTCTCGCGGTAAGGAGTTGGATTGGGATTCCATGGGCTGCGGCGTACATTATCTGCCATGGCCTCGTTTACAACGTCCCAGCCGTAAACGATGTCCTTGTATCTGTTTACCACGGTGTGGATGTGCTCGCGGAGCTCGGCGTAGAACTCCTCCTTGGTGGCAGGCACTGGCTCCATCTTGCCGGTCTGCTTGTTCTTCACCATCAGGGTCTCCCACTTGCCGGTCTTCTTGTTGAGTACCTGCTTGTTGAACATCCAGTCGGCAAACTGAGAGTGCCAGCAGAGGCAGTGGCCGCGCATCTTGATGCCATTAGCTCTACACCAGTTGGCGATAGAATCGGCCTGGCCCCACTTCCACTCGCTCTTGGATGGATGGAGCTCGCCGGGCTTCATGGCGTTCTCGGCTGTTACGGAGTTGTACTCCTTGGCTACCACCTCCATCTCCTTGGGGTTGGTAACATTGCGCCAGTTGATGGCCACACCTACCTTAAAGTAATCCTGGTAGGCGTCCTTGAGACCTGTAGGATCGTTTTCCTCTGGACGCGGACCCCACTGGGCATTGGCGGTAAGGCTGCTGATAGCGAGCGCGGCGCCGGCCAGAATCGACAAAAATCTTGTCTTCATAATTATTAGTGTTGTGTAATTGATTAAAAAAATTGATATGTGTTTATCTATTAGACTCCGCTAAGGTAAAAAGTTTATTCTGCCCAACCACAATTTTTGTGTTACATTATGTTTCGATTTTGATACAAAAAAAGCCGCAGGCCATGTTACATTTCGAAAATATTGGCCAAAATCAATTATTTATTTGCCCCTAATCATTTTTTTTGGTAACTTGCACCGCATTTTCACACAAGAACATTAGGTATGGCCAAACGCCACTCATTTCTGATACTGCCGCTGCTCATCAGCATGGCTATAGCGCTCGTGTATTGGATGGAGAGCCTGTGGGAAACAAGCTTTGTGGAATCGGGAATACTTCCGCGCACGTTTTCGGGCATCAAGGGAATAGTTTTTGCTCCATTCGTGCACAGCGGGCCCGGGCATCTGCTGTCTAACCTATCGGCCCTTCCGGTGCTGCTGTGCATGCTCACCATGAAATACCGGCGCAACTACATCTCGATACTCGCATCGCTGTGGCTGATAACGGGGGCGCTGGTGTGGCTGATGGCGCGGCACAGCTACCACATAGGAGCCAGCGGAGTGATATACGCTCTGGCATCGTTTCTGTTTTTCGGGGGCATACTGTCGAGCCGGAAGTCAGACGCGGCCATCTCGCTGGTTATAATACTCCTGTACGGCAACATGGTGTGGGGGCTTCTGCCCGATCAGCCTCATGTATCGTGGGAGTCGCACCTGATGGGCACGGCGGCCGGTTTTGCGTGCGCGTTTGCATTTGCCAAGAATGCGCCGGCGCGCATTGCCAGGGATTCCGACTACGACTACCGGATGCCGGGATTCTATCCGCCCGACAATACCGCCGGATACGGCAATATTACCTACAACAGCAAATAGTGATTATATTAATAATACAGATAATTATGAAAAAGTTGTTTAGCTTTTGGATGATGCTTATAGCGTCGGTGGTGCTCTGCTCGTGCGACGATACCGACAGCGAAGTAGTTATCAAGATCGATGAGGTGGTGCTGGGCAAGTATACCACCATTCAGAATATCATAGTATCGGATGGCGCAGGCAAGATGCTGCCCATCAAGACGATATATCCACTCGGCACTGTGGAGGTAACCCCCAACACCACACACAGCGTATGGGTAAACGGCGGACTCAGAATCACCGACCTGCACATGGTATCGCGCGAAAACGAGCCAAACTACGGCGTGGCATTCACCGTGCCGCCTCAGCTGTCATGGGGATATACATTGGCCGGTATCAACCAGGTGGAGCTCCCCGACAACGAGATGTCGCACGGTTTTTACGCCATCAGCTCCAAGGTGATGTCGCTGTATTACACATCGTCAATCACAGAGTATTACGGCGAGCTCAAGAAACTGCTCGACAACTATACCGAGGCCGAGTGGAAAACGCTCCTGGGCTACATGGCTGCCGGCGGAGTCACCAAGGAGACCGCACTCTACGCCATATCGTCTCAGTTCCAGTTCGTTATCGTTCAGCAGTTTATGAAGAAGATATAGTTTTTGTATCAGCTGATATAAAAACAAAAAAATGCCTCCAGCTGATAGCGTACATAATATATGCTATCAGCTGAAGGCATTATTTTTATGTGGACTAATCTCTGCGCAAGATCCTGGCGCCGAGAGCCTTGAGCCTTGTGTCGAGGTCCTCGTATCCGCGGTCTATCTGCTCTATGTTGTGTATGGTGGATTTTCCGGGAGCTGATAGCGCGGCTATCAGGAGCGCTACGCCGGCGCGGATGTCGGGCGAAATCATGGTGGTGGGCTTCAGCTGGAATTTGTGGTCGAGACCTATCACGGTGGCGCGGTGAGGGTCGCATAGTATTATCTGCGCGCCCATGTCGATGAGCTTATCCACAAAGAAGAGCCTGCTCTCAAACATTTTCTGATGTATGAGCACGCTGCCCTTGGCCTGAGTGGCCACCACGAGAAGCACGCTCAGGAGGTCGGGTGTGATGCCCGGCCACGGCGCGTCGGCTATGGTGAGTATGCT
Source organism: Bacteroidales bacterium (assembly GCA_045628165.1). GTDB lineage: Bacteria > Bacteroidota > Bacteroidia > Bacteroidales > UBA3824 > UBA3824. Next base: position 2,900 of record JAZQPB010000121.1, read on the forward strand.
GCCGTCGATGTATGATTCTATCTCGTAATGCTCCTGAGCCGGGATCACGATGTCGTCGCCGTCTATCTGAATCTTGATTCCGAGCTTCTGGAACGCCCTCGGGATAAGGCCGAGCTGGTCCACACGGCAGTCCCTGATGCGGAGGCTGGATCCCGTGAGAGCCGCCATGCCTATGAAGCTGCCTATCTCTATCATATCGGGCAGACAGCGGTGGCTGGCCTCGTGAAGTCGCTCTACTCCGTTAATTTTCAGCAGATTGCTTCCCACGCCCTTGATATCAGCTCCCATGTTGTTGAGCATGGTGCAGAGCTGACAGATGTACGGCTCGCAGGCGGCGTTGAAAATGGTGGTCTCGCCCTTGGCAAGCACTGCGGCCATCACGATGTTGGCGGTGCCGGTCACGGAGGCCTCCTCCAGCAGTATGTATGTTCCCTTCAGGTTTTTGCCGTTGATGGTGTACGACGATTCCTCGGTGTCGAAATTGAATTCGGCGCCCAGCATCTTGAGGCCGATGAAGTGCGTATCGAGATGACGGCGTCCTATCTTGTCGCCGCCGGGCTTGGGCAGATATGCGTAGCCGAACCTGGCGAGCAGCGGGCCCACTATCATCACCGATCCGCGGAGCTTGTTGCTCTTCTGTCGGAAGGCTTCCGATTTCAGGTAATCGAAGTTCACGTCCCTGGCCTGGAATGTGAAGGTGTTTTTCTCAGGATGGGTAACCTCCACGTTCAGGTCCTTGAGCAGGCCTATGAGGTTGAGCACGTCGCTTATCTCGGGGATGTTGGAGATTGTTACCTTGTCGCCGGTGAGCAGTGTGGCGCAGATTACCTCCAGAGCCTCGTTTTTGGCGCCCTGTGGATATATGGTTCCGTTCAGCGGATTGCCGCCAATAATCTCGTATGATGCCATTTCTTTTAAAATTACGAATTACGAATTGCGAATTACGAATTCATTACTGATGAGCAAATTCGGATTCCGCAATTCGTAATTATTGTTTGTAATACCTGCGGTTCTGATTGTTGTTGTAGTATTTGCCGCGGTTGTTCTGCTGGCTGCGGTAATTGTTCTGCATATTAGGCTTGTATTTGGCCTTCATGAAGTCGTGGGCATTTATGAGCTTGAGGTCCTCGTCGGTAACCTCGAGCTCGCCCTCGGTAATCTCCTTCAGCATCTTGAAAATCACCTCGTCGGGAAGGTCCTCCTTGTTCCATACCAGATACGATTTCTTCATGTGGTTGGTGATGGTTTCTATGAGCACATTCCTGCGGTCGGGGTCCTCTATGGTCTTGCATTTCTCTATCAGGTGCTCCACAATACGGCCGAATGTCGGGTATTTCATAGGGTCGGTGTCTATCTCCACCGGCTCGGGCTTGCTGTTTAGATTATCGGCCTCGGGAGCTGGAAACGGAGAATACTTGGCCAGCTTGAAATCCGACATTATGGCGAGATGATCCCAGAGGATGTGCCTGTAGTCGGGATTCTCCCTTACCTGCGGATTCAGGAATCCCATGGTCTGCACTATTGCCTTGGTGGATTTCTCCTGGTCCACTGGGTCGGCAAGACCAACCGTGTAGTCGATAAGGAGTTGTATGTTTCGTCCGTATTCCGGAAATCTCAGTGTTGGGTTCGATATGTATTCCATAATAATTACGAATTACGAATTACGAAATCCGAATTCTCTCATCAGTAAATGCATTCGTAATTCGGATTTCTTAATTATCAAATGCATTCGTAATTCGGATTTCGTAATTATATTGGTTATTGAATAATTTTAAGACTTGGTGCGGCGAATTTCAGGAGCAGGGTCTTGCGGCCCACTTTCATGAAATCGATTGTGATTTTCGGGTCGTCGCTTTGTTCCACGCTGAATACCTTGCCCTGACCGAATTTGTCGTGGCTTACTATTGAGCCTTCCTGAAATTTGCTTAGGTCAGGCTTGGCAAAGCTTCCGAATTTCTTGGCTCCGGGAATGTATTTCTTGAACGAGCCTGGCTGAGAGAACGACGGTGTGCCTTGAGGCTGAGGCCCGCGGAGGTTGCTGTCGTTTTCGGCGAAGGTCTTGCGGAAACGTCCTGCGAACGGGATGTCTCTGCTGGCCTCGAATCCCGACTCGCCGCCTGCGCCGAAATCAAGGTACTTGGTATCTATCTCCTTGATGAAACGGCTTGGCTGTGCCGGTGCAAGCTGTCCGTACTTGAATCTCATACGCGCGTAGCTGATTATCAAGCGTTTCTGAGCCCTGGTTACAGCCACGTAGAAGAGTCGTCGCTCTTCCTCCAATTGGGCTGTGCTCTCGGCTGACTTCTGCGACGGGAAAAGTCCGTCCTCTACTCCGCAGAGAAATACGTTCTTGAATTCCAGACCCTTGGATGCGTGGATGGTGAGGAGCGAGACCTGATTTGGCTCGTCGGTCTGCTCGTCGCCGGTCATCAGGGAAACTTCCTCGAGGTAGTCGGCAAGGGAGCATGTCAGGTTGTCCTTCTGACGGTTCTCAACAAACTGTTTGATACCGTTCATAAGTTCCATCGCGTTCTCGTAGCGCGATTTGCCTTCCTCGGTTTTGTCGGCTTCCAGATCCTTGAATATTCCGCTGGTGGCGGCTATCTGCATCGCTGCCTTGTAGGCGTCGGCCTGCTCGGTGAAGAGTTTCAGCTGATATATCATCTTCATAAAAAGGCCGAGTGCGTTGAGCGTCCTGGGCGATATGGCAGGGTCAAATTCCCTGATTCTGGTGACAGTGTTCCAGATGCTGATGCCGTTCTGAGTGCTCAGGGCAGATATTTTCTCCATTGTGGTATCGCCGATGCCTCGCTTGGGATAGTTTACCACGCGCTTGAATGCCTCATCGTCGTTGCCGTTCTGGGTGAGCTTGAAGTAGGCTATCAGGTCCTTGATTTCCTTGCGCTCGTAGAACGAGAGTCCGCCGAAAATCTTGTAGGGAATCTGCCTCTTGTGGAGGCTCTCCTCAAGGCTTCGCGACTGAGAGTGACTGCGGTACAAAAGCGCGAAATCGCTGTACTTGGCGCCGTAAGAGTTTACCTGCTTGTATATTTCAGCTGCAATCTTGAACGCCTCCTCGTTATCAGCTGCCGACTCCATAACGCGTATCTTGTCGCCGTCCTCGTTTTCGGAGAATGTCTCCTTCTTCATCTGACGGGTGTTTTGCGCGATTACGGTGTTGGCGGCGTTCACTATCATCTTGGTGCTTCGGTAGTTCTGCTCAAGCTTGAAGATCTGCGCCTCGGGATAGTCTTTCTTGAAATTGAGGATGTTCTCGATCTTGGCGCCACGGAATGCGTAGATACTCTGCGCATCGTCGCCCACCACAAAAAGCTTGTGATGCACTGATGCCAAAGCTCTTACGATGTTGTACTGCACCGAGTTGGTATCCTGATACTCATCCACAAGGATGTACTTGAAGAGGTTGGAGTATTTCTGGATAAGGTCGGGGTTGTTCTTGAAGAGCAGATGGGTCTGAAGCAAGAGGTCGTCGAAGTCCATGGCGTTGCTGGTCATGCACTTGCGGACGTAGGTCTTGTATATCTGCGCCGTCTTGTAACGCTTCTGATTGGCGTCGTCGGCATACATTGGCGATGCCTCGTACATTTCGGGAGTTATCAGGTCGTTTTTGGCAGCTGATATCCTGCTATATACGGTCTTTACGTCGTAGAGCTTGTCGTCGAGGTTCAGGTCCTTTATGATTCCCTTCACCACCTTCTTGGCGTCTTCTGAGTCGTAGATTGTGAAGTTGTTCTGATATCCCGTGTGCGAGATCTCCTTGCGGAGTATTCGCATGAATATCGAGTGGAATGTGCCCATATAGAGCTGCTTGGCGCGTTCCTCGCCGATTTTCTGGGCGATACGCTCCTTCATCTCGCGGGCGGCCTTGTTGGTGAAGGTGATGGCCAG
>JAZQPB010000122.1:0-4526 GCA_045628165.1 Bacteroidales bacterium
GTATAATTCGGTGTCCAACAGGCAATTTGCCGTTCTCCGACTGCGTATATCGTGAGGCTGTTGACAGGTTTGCGGAGGTTCTCGGCTCTGAGTAAAGTCGGATCGTAGCCATGTCGTTCTGTGTGCCAAGGAGTTGGTGCCCATTGTTGTCTTCCTAAGACCGCTTGGCCTCCGACTTGTATAATTCGGTGTCCAACAGGCAATTTGCCGTTCTCCGACTGCGTATATCGTGAGGCTGTTGACAGGTTTGCGGAGGTTCTCGGCTCTGAGTAGGATTGTGCCCTCGTCGTTGAATGGAGTTCCCCATTTCACTATTTTGTTTTGGGCATTGAGATACTCGGCTCCTAATATCAGCCATTTGTATTTTGCTTTCAGCGAAAGTTCCTGATTTATAGTATTCTGCAATTTAGGATTTCCGCCCTCGATAACATATTGGCTGTGATATTCCATAGCGTCGCGGAGTTGCCAATAAGTTGGTCTTGTGGTTTTGGCGGTGTAGTTTGCCAATAATCCCCAATTGCCGATTTTGGTGCCTGCCGAAATGTACGGGAATACATTGTGTTTTGTTTTCCGCTCGTTGAACTGCGGGTTGTAGCAATCCTCAAAAAACATTGCTACTTGCTCGTAACGCGTTCCGAGGTTGATTTCACAAATGCTCAGTTTCTTGGAAAACTGGGCAAATAATGCCACCGTGGATTCGTTAGCGACTGACCAACAGTTACTTAACATTTCGGCATCAGAGGTGTATGAAGTATTGCTCTCCACAAAAACTTCCTCGGTTCCTATTGTTAGTTCACTGTTTTTCAGCGGATAGCGCAATATCAGTTTCGATGCAAGGAATTTGTTCTCCCTGTTGGTTTGAGAACTTATTGTGTTGAGTCCCAATTGATTATGCTCCGAAATGTTATCGCTATAGTTTGTTGTCCTGCTGATAGCGTCGATATTGTAATCCACCGACATTTTCCCGATCTGTCCATTGTAATAGGCGTTGGCTGATATGCCGTGGTAATCGTTTTCTTTGCTGATATCCTTGGAAATCAAATGGTTGGTGATGTTGCCGTTTGTGATTATGTCCTCGTCCATAAAAGTTTCGCTATTATAATAAGGAGTTTTCTGAAACTGGAACATTGCCCCCGCCGAATGTTTCTCGGATATTTGGTAGTTGACACCGCCTTTGCATTGATATCCGCGTTGATGTGTGGTGTTGGAAACCGATCCTTTTTGCTCGTGGCTTTGATTTTTCGAGTATGTTACGCCCCCGATATCGCTTTTCAGGTAATCGTATTTGTCGCTGATATCAGCACCCGAAAAAATATCAATACTGTTTTTGTGATAGTTTAGATTGATATTTGTATTTGGCGAAATATCAGTCTCCTGCGTATTGTATGATAAATCGCTTTTAATATCAAATTCCATACCTTCTCCGCTTGGACGGATGGTTTTTATCCTGACCACGGCGTTTACATTGGCACCGTATTCCGCACCTGGATTGCTGATTACCTCAACGCTTTTTATCTGCTCCGACGTTATCTGTCTGAGTTCGTTTGGGTCGATGATTCGTCGCCCGTTGATAAAGAATTCTGGCGTGCCTCGTCCTATTACTGAAATCTCGTTGCCTTGGCGGGTGATTCCTGGAATTTTTGACAATACGTCCTCTGCCGTTCCCGCGTGTTCAAGGTTCGATCCTGATACTCTGGTTTCCATTGAGTTACCTTTCATTTTTGTTTTGGGGCCGTCTGATACCACCGCGATTTCCTCAAGTTCGTGAACCTGATTCAAAATGCTGAGGTCGGTGGTGTCGGTCACCACATAGACGTTTGTTTGGGCGCTCGTCGCCACCGAAATCATCAGCATTGCTATTATTAATTTTACCTCTTTCATCTGATTTCCCATTTGCCGAAGTTGAGTATTCCCGACAGCATTCCGTATTCGTTTTCGTGGTTTTGATAGAATGACCATTGCTTGAACCATTTCCATTCCTCCTCAAGGTCCGGGATTATGTTGTCTTGCAGGAATGCGTTTGCTATTCTTCTGATATAGAAGTTGTTGCTGTGGCTGTTGATGTAGTTGTGTGACTCTTCCTGCTCTTCGTAAAATTTCTGATGGCATAAGTTCAGGAGCATACTGTAGTTTATTCTTGCCGGATAATCAAGGTCGTAGAACATAACACCTTTCTCGGGAGTCAACACCTTGATAGCGTGGTTGATGGCTACCGATTTGCTGTTGCCTTGTTTGGGAACTACGTTCAGGAGAAAGCATTCCCTGTTTTTGCCCAATGCATTTTCCGAATATGTAATCATTGCCATTTCGAATGGGCAATCACTCTTCTGCAACTCATTCATCAACAGCATATTCATAAAGTTGGTGAGGATTGCGGTTTCCAATCTGAATTGCAAAATGTAGGCGTCATCTCGGCTGATGTCTGGGTTCAGAGTGTCGGGCATTCTGAAAAAGCACTGGCTGATGTCCATTCTTGCGTTCCAATTGTCGGAGTTTGCGTCGGCATAGTCGGGCAGTTTCTCCACCTCTTTTATGTCGGAGTATTTCTTTGTAGCTGATACAATTTCAGCGTTAGGGTCCACGTCGCCGACTATTATAATAGTCTGACTGCCATTGTCTTGGTTGACGATTCTTGTGATGGTTCTTTCTCCTTTGGGTGCGTTCTTGTTCACGTTTCGCTTGATGTAGTAGCGGATGCCGTTGCTGAGTGTTCCGCTATGGATGGAGGTATCAGTAGAAATAAAATTCTTCTCGCCTGATACGTAAACCTGTGCGTTAAGTCTGTGTCCAAAAACAACTGACAATATAAAAATTGTCCAAGTGATGAATAATGATTTTTTGTTCATTTTTTTGATGTTTTAATGATTGATACTTTTGAATTCCGCATTGCGCACTGCCGAACTGCGGTGCAAATTTAGAATGGGAAATTTTCACGGTCAATAGGGTGGGATATTTGACTCGCCGTTAGGGACATACTAATGTTTTCCAATTGTAACAAAGTGCTTTCCAAGTATCCCAAATGCGCTATCGCACTTGCATATATTGCGGATTATTGGTTATTTTGCCTTGTGAAATTTTTATAGTTATGAAGAAGATACCTCGTGTTGTTTTTTACGATTATTGTGTGATGAGTATGGCTCTCGTGCTCTTCATTGTGCTTTTGGAGCCGTTTGGAACCCGAAATTTTCTCCAAAATAACGATAATCCGTATGTCTATTTCTTTTTGGAGTTTTTCCCATTTCTCCTGCATTTCGTTGTCTGCGATTGGGTGGTTTCGCATTGTCTGAGATTTCCTTCCGACTACTCGCAAACTTTTGATTATCAGATGAAACGCCTATTGCTGATATTCGTTCCCGATGTGTTGCTGAATGCGCTTTTTAACGGATTGTATTTCCGTGTTCTTGGTTTTGGATGGGATGGCTTTGGTACTTATACATTTCCGATGTATCTCCACGTGCTTAAGGAGGCTGTCTTCGTGGGGCTTTTCTTCTTGGTAGGATATGCGTATATAACGGTGATACGCATTCAGCGCTTTCAGATAGAGGAACTTAAATCGCTGAACAGCCTTATAGAGAAGGAGCAACAAAGTAGCGCTTGCGCTGAAATTTCCGCATCAGAGAAAAAAATAATCTTGCCAAACGACGGGCGCGATAGTTTTGCGGTGTCGCCAAGCGAGATTGTCTATCTCGAGAGCGTGGGTAATTATGTTAACGTTGTGTATTTCAGCGAGATGGATGTATCGCAGAAACGCCTTCGCAGTTCGCTGAAGGATGTGGAGACCGCGCTTTCTGATTATGCTTTTATTGTGCACGTCCACAGGGCGTTTGTTGTCAATCTCCGCTTCGTGACACAGGTTTCGGGCAATTCGGCGGGCTACAAGTTGCAGTTGTTCGGCTCCGACAAGATAATCCCCGTCTCGAAGGCAAATATCAGGAATTTCAAGGAAAAGATAAGTATGAACAGATAAAAACAACACCCCCCAACCGAAATCTCTTTCGATTGGGGGGTGGTTTTATATTGCCCGTAGAGACGCACGGCCGTGCGTCTCTACAAAAATGCGAACGATTAGCAAATCAAATCCTTACCTGTCATCTCCTTAGGCTGCTCGAGGCCCATAATGTGGAGGATAGATGGAGCAACGTCGGCGAGAACACCATCCTTTACCTTGGCGTTCTTGTTCTCGGTTACGTAGATGAAAGGAACTGGGTTCAATGAGTGTGCTGTGTTTGGTGAGCCGTCAGCGTTGAGGGCGTTGTCAGCATTGCCGTGGTCAGCGATGATTACTGTCTCGTAACCCTTGGCCTTGGCAGCCTCTACAACCTCCTTTACGCAAGAGTCAACAGCCTGAACTGCCTTCTCGATTGCTGGGTAAACGCCTGTGTGACCTACCATATCGCAGTTTGCGAAGTTGCAGATAATAAGCTCGTATTCGCCGCTTCTTATGGCCTCACAGCATTTGTCGGCAACCTTTTCCGCGCTCATTTCGGGGATGAGGTCATAGGTGGGGAACTCCTTGGGCGAAGGCA
>JAZQPB010000123.1:0-3693 GCA_045628165.1 Bacteroidales bacterium
TATATAAGTATATCCCTAAAAAAAAGGAAAAAGCTATTAATAAAAACAGCGAAAATAGACATGGCTGTACATATAAATATGTTATTACAACAACCCAAAAAAATGTAATAAAACTAACTGGGATATCTAATATATTATAATTGACCTGCTGCATTTTTTAATAAATTAATTATAAATTCTTCTGTATAGGTTTCAAGCCCATCAAACAAAACTTGTTCACCGACTGTATTTATATATGGAATTTTTTTATTTACTAATTGATTTCTATGATTAATTAATAAATTTTTAAGTAAATTATAAACACCTTGATAACCAGCCCGCAATAATCGTTCTTCAAAACTTCTATCACTAGTTACGTCAAAAAAATCAGAATAATTAACACCAGAAAACAAATCTATTGTCAATCCTAAACTTGATAATTTTCCATTTACTTTAGTAGTACCTAATGAATTAATAGCATTACGAAAAGAACTTTCATACAAAGCACCAGATTTTAAAATATCAGTAACACAAGTTTTAAAATCCTTTTTATTAGGAATATCTATAAAATCAATATAATACTTTAATGTATTAAAAGCAACATTTGCTATATACTCCTGCAAAAAAGCAATTCCAAATTCCTTGGCCTTTTTTTCAGCTAAATATTTTAAAATTATCTCTGGCTGTGCCAATATCGCAGCTGCAATTACAACTTTAACCGTATAATCTTTATAGCGTTCATCATTGAACTTCCTGTTCATTGCATAAAACATAAAACCAGGAATAATAAGAGTCTGATTTTTGTTCTCTGTTACTAGATAGTATTCGGGAACAGTTTTACAAGTCAATGCAATAATGCTTTGAGGATTAAAGGTTTCTTTATGAAATACATTATAACTACCCCAATGTAATTTATGACCAAAAAAAGTACCATCATACATATATGTATCAAGGAAATCTCCATAATTCCATTCAGCCGTTATTCTCCCTTCGGAATAATCCATTTCATAAGTTATATACTTTTGGTTATCATTAATCCTATTCCAATAGAATTTTTTATCTGCTAATTCAAAGTTTTTCTCAACTTGAGCAATCTTTTGTTTGTTAGCAATTGTCCATATCGTTGTTAAAGCATTCAAAAAATCTATATAATTATCGCCATCAATGTGGCTACTTAAGTTTTTAAATACATTACCAGGATAAAACATTTTTTCAAGTAATGTTTTAATATCATCTTTAGGAGTAGTTTTTATTAGATTTATTGCTACCATTTCGTCATTTTCGCAACTACAATAATCCTCTGTCAAATGGTCTCTTGAAATAATATCCAACATCATATAACGGTCTAATATAGGCAATTCTTCTAATGTATTTTCTGGCAACATTGATAAATTCCTAATTATTCCACGGTTTTCAACATTATCTTCATTTTCTAATAGAGCATTTTTTCGATTATGATAATCATTTACCAAATAATCAAAAAAATCTTGAGAGTCAACCTTATCATATCGTGTAATTTCAAAAATATCAGTCAATTGAGTTAAATCTGTTGTTGTTGGAATTGTATTGATATCTTTTTTTACACATATTTTAAAATGAATTTCCCTATTTTCTTCAGTCCAGAAGAATTTTGCAGAATGTCCTAAATATGGTATTTTATCTTTAGGATAAACAAGTTTGGTTTTGTTATGATATGCCTCACAAAAATAATTAATAAACTTCATTGTACAAACATAGTCATCAACAAACTGATTCTCTCCCTCGCTCTCGTCCTTCTTCCACTTCATCCAAACTCTCTTTGGATCTTGGCAGTTATCCCATTGAAAATGCCATAATTCTTCTCCGGTAGAATAATCCATCAGATTCTTAGTTTTTCCAGAATTTGACGAATTTCTAAAAGCGTGTTCAAGAGCAAATGCGCCGTGACCTATCTCGTGTGCGATTGTGCGAGGAGAACCTCCGTCGTAGATAAAGCCTGCGTTGTAACATCTTGGCATATAACCAGCAACAGCTGTACCAAGTGAGTCGTATTTGTTTGTTACGTTGTCAATAAAGAAAAGATAATAATTACCTTCCTGCATTTGAGAGTCGTATGCTTCTAGGACTTTCTGCTGGTCGTCATTATAAACCGAAGTCCATTTGCTGCCACCGTGAGTAAAAGTTTTTAGTTCGGGAATTGAAAAATCTTGCGAAGAAACTTTGAATTCAACATTGGCGCATTTATAGACTTTGTTTAAATGGCTTTCGATATCTTTTATTTTTGGACAAGTTGAATTGTTTACTTTTACCAGCGTAAGGTTAATTGTTTTCTTGGCATACGTCTTTACCACTAACTTACCAATTCTCTGCTCACCACGATAAGCGTAAATATAGTTTGTATCGGCTGTGGAAGTGGCTGTAAAGTTCAATACATTATCCTTGGACAACTTCAACTTTACGCCGTATTTATCCTTGAAAATTACAGAATCTTTTTCGGGATAAAAGCCAAAATCAACTATTACTCTGTCGGTTGTTGAGGTTGCAACGGATTTATAACGGAAGTCGTAGTTTCCCGATTTTGGATAATATTCATCAGTTGCAAAGATTCCGTGGTCGCTGCTGCCGAGGTAATCGAAGGAATATTCTTGTTTTGGGTAAGGTTCAAAATTCACATACCACACCGCCGCAGAGTCTTTCTTTCTGTGGTAGTCATTGAGGAGGGCCTTGTTGCCTCCTGTGGCGCGGTATTCTGATATTCCCATTGGTCTGCCGTTTTTGTCTATTACTAACGAATCGCCTTTTCCGTCGGTTACAAGGCACTGATTTGGTGACTTGTAAAAATCCACAACACTCTCGGTTACGCTGCCGTCGGGATTTACTAAAACTGCCATAATCTTGCCGTTTTCGTTGGCGTAAAGGTAATCAAATTTTTCCTTGATTACAATAGTGTCACGGATTTTTGTACTGGTGGCAAGCGAGTTTCCATCTTGCCAAAGCTCTTTTACGTAATTTACAACTTCTTCAGGATCAACCACATAGTCGGGGAACGGGTGATTGCTGAAACGGGTTGTTAGAACGATGTTGTCGGTGTTGATTTTTGTGTCGGTGAAGTCGCAGAGGATCTTTGCGCCGCCCCAACAGTCCATTATCATATAGAATTGACCACTGAGAACACCGTTGTTATTCTCTGAAACACCTACCATTTCGTATCGGGTATCACCATTTTTTGATTCCAAAATCTCGCCTTCCTGAAAAACGGTTTTCAGTTCAAGATTTGTAATTTCTCTGTCTGGAAAAACTTTTCCGCATACAAAATTTGTATCTCTTTTAGGAGCTGGCGCAACTTGGGCTTCCAGCCAGGGTGTCCAGTCTGATTTACGTTTCTCGTCGCCGTAGCAAATTGCTCTTACTCTGAATTTTATCTTATAGTCCGATTTTGGGGCGGATAGCTGTATGCGGTTCTCTGTAATATTGCCAGATGTTGTTCGATTGGTTTGATAATCATAATATTCTACATCAAAACTGGTTTGGTTCTGGTTTGCCTCCCAACTGAAATTCATATTTCTGTTTACAACCTTGACACTCAATCCATTAACAGGAATTGGCGGTGTCAAATACTGGAAAGTGAAAATCTCCGATTTGCCATCGTTTTTAAACCTTTGAATTCCGTTTAAATCGCTTGCAATTACTCGCCAGACGTATTTCTGGCCGATTTTTAAATTTAGCAATGCGGTG
>JAZQPB010000124.1:0-2434 GCA_045628165.1 Bacteroidales bacterium
TGCTTATCGGCAAGGAGGTATTCGGCGGTACAGGTATGAATATCGTAAACCCAGCCCTTCTGGCCCGTGCGTTCCTCTTCTTTGCTTATCCTGCCAAGATGTCGGGCGACGTAGTTTGGGTAGCAGGTCTCGGCGATGCTGAGAAGGTTGTAGACGGTTTCTCAGGTGCTACTCCTCTCGGCGAGCTCGCTCACAGCGGCGCTACTTCATACTCTCTCTGCGATATGTTCTTCGGATTTATCCCCGGCTCGGTAGGTGAGACATCTACACTCTGCATCCTCATCGGTGCCGCTATCCTTATCTGGACAGGCATCGCTTCATGGAAGATTATGCTCTCAGGCGCAGCCGGTGTATGTCTCATGGGCATCCTGCTCAACGTATTCGGTGAGGCTGCCTACACCCAGATTCCTTTCTGGTCGCACCTCATCCTCGGCGGTTTCGCATTCGGTATCGTATTCATGGCTACCGACCCTGTAACAGCCGCTCAGACAGAGTGTGGCAAGTGGGTATACGGTTTCCTCATCGGCGTGGTGGCTATCCTCGTCCGTGTGGTTAATCCAGCATTCCCGGAGGGTGTGATGCTCGCAATCCTTCTCATGAACGTTTGCGCTCCTCTCATCGACCACTGTGTAATCCAGGCTAATATCAAGCGTCGTCTCAACCGCGCTAAAGTCAAATAATTATTAATACCATTAAAAAAGAAATAAGATGAATACACAAAGTAATGTATATACAGTAGTCTATTCTGCTATAATGGTAGTAGTAGTGGCTGCTGCGCTCACATTGGTTTCCGTTGGCCTCAAGGACCGTCAGGTAGCTAATGAGGAAAACGAGAAACGTGGCAATATTCTCAAGGCCGCCGGTATCGAGTCTACTGACATCGCCTCCGATTTCGACAAGTATGTTATCGGTGGTTATGCACTTGGAGCTGATGGCAAGGTAACATCGGAGGACAAGGACGTAGCCTTCAAGTCCGACAAGGCTGTCTTCAAGATCAACAAGGACGGCGACAACCTCTTCGTAGTTCCATTGTCAGGCAACGGCCTCTGGGACAAGATTTGGGGCTTCGCGGCTCTCAAGAGCGATTTCAACACCATCTCCGGTGTAGTTTTCGACCACAAGGGCGAGACTCCTGGTCTGGGAGCTGAAATGACAAATTCTGATTGGCAGGCTCAGTTTGTAGGCAAGGTAATGTCGGAGAACGGCGAGTTCAAGGGCGTTAAGATCTACAAGAGCAATGCCGCTACACTCGATCCGCTGCACGGTGTTGATGCAATCACTGGTTCTACCATGACATCAAACGGTGTGGAGGCTATGGTAAACAACAGCATCAAGTTCTACGAGAGCTTCAAGAACACTCTCGGCCAGACTCCTGCTATCGAGGAGGCTCCTATAATGGAGAGCCCTGTTGCTGAAGAATCTACTAACGTTAACGAATAATCATCATGGCACAGACAAATAATTCTGAACTGTTAAAAAATCCGCTGAACCTCCAGAACCCTATCACCGTTCAGGTGCTCGGTATCTGTTCAGCCCTCGCTGTAACGGTAAAATTGGAACCTGCCATCGTAATGGCTATCTCCGTTACCGTGGTTACAGCTCTTGCTAACCTTATTATCTCTCTTATCAGAAACACCATTCCATCACGTATACGTATCATTGTGCAGCTGATGGTGGTTGCTTCGCTCGTAATCCTCGTAGACCAGGTGCTCAAGGCCTTCATGTATGAGCTCGACAAGGCATTGTCGGTATACATCGGTCTTATCATCACCAACTGTATCGTAATGGGCCGCCTGGAGGCTTTCGCCCTCGGCAACAAGCCGCTCCCTGCCCTCCTCGACGGTATCGGCAATGGTCTCGGTTACGGTGTAATCCTCGTTTTGGTTGCTTTTGTCCGTGAGCTCTTCGGTACTGGCCAGCTCTTTGGCTATCAGGTAATTCCTGATTGGTGCTACGAGCACGGCTACGCAAACTGCGGTTTCATGCTCAATCCTCCTATGGCATTGATCCTTATCGGTGTCGTTATCTGGATTCAGAGAGCTAAGTTTGCTGAATTGCAGGAAAAATAATTGTTGAACTTAGTAAATCGTTAAGAAAAAATGGAAGCTTTATCAATATTTATAAAGTCTATTTTCATCGACAACATGATTTTTGCATCATTCCTCGGAATGTGTTCTTATCTTGCTGTCTCCAAGACTGTAAAAACTTCTGTGGGACTGGGTGCGGCAGTTATTTTCGTATTGCTCGTTACAGTACCTGTCAACTACTTGCTCGAGAACTACATTCTCAAGGCAAATGCTCTTATCGAGGGTGTAGACCTCTCATTCCTCTCTTTCATCATGTTCATCGCAGTAATCGCTGCCATCGTACAGCTTGTGGAGATGATTGTGGAGAAATTCGCGCCTGCCCTTTATGGTCAGTTAGGTATCTTCCT
>JAZQPB010000125.1:0-8052 GCA_045628165.1 Bacteroidales bacterium
GGCTTATCATCATGGTGAGCAGCCTGTCAGAGCGGTTCTCCAATGTTCGGGTTGCCATGATGGCCGGCACGTTGCATCCGAATCCCATTATGAGCGGAATGAACGATTTGCCGTGAAGACCAATCTTGTGCATTATCTTATCCATGATGAAGGCCACGCGCGCCATGTAGCCGGTGTCCTCCATCAGCGAGATAAACATGAACAGAATCACGATGTTGGGCAGGAACACGATTACTCCGCCCACGCCACCGATGATGCCGTCCACTATCATGTCTTTGAGTATTCCATCGGGTATCAGCGCCTTTACTCCGTTGCCTATCCATTCCACCAGCATCTCTATCCATTCCATTGGATATTCGCCAAGTGTGAAGGTAGCCTGAAACATCAGGAATATCGTAAGAAGGAAGATAGGGAATCCCCAGATTCTGTGGGTGATAACGCGGTCTATCTTATCCGTTTGTTTACGTGAGTTTATTACGCCGATGGTGAGCGTTTCCTTCAATGCTCCGGCTATGAATCCGTATCTTGTGTCGGTAATCAGTGTCTCGGTGTCGTTCTGATATTCAGCCTCCAATTTCGCAATTTCTACTTTGGCCTGGTCTATTATGCAGCTTGGGTCGTCCTGATGTTCCTCAACCTTGTTCCGTGGATGGCTGTGCGATTCGTCCACGGTGTTCTCCATCACGATTTTCTCGATGTCGCTGTCTTTCTCTATGAGCTTGAGCGCCATAAATCGAGACGGAATCCTGGAGAGGATCGCGTTGTCGTTGTGGACGAAAATCTTGTCCTGAATGTTTCGGATAGATTTCTCGATGTCGTTGCCGTAGTTGATGTGGATGTGTCGGTGAGTGGGCGACTTGTCCTCAAAATCCTTGATGATGCTGTCGAAGAGCATTCCGAATCCCTTGCCCTTGGAGCTGACAACTGGAATCATCGGCATGCCGAGCAGTTTGCCGAGCGATATGTAGTCGAGCTTGTCGCCGCGGGCCTCCAGCTCGTCGTACATGTTGAGCGCCACCACTACCTTGATGTCCATGTCGATGAGCTGAGTGGTAAGGTACATATTCCGCTCCAGGTTTGATGCGTCCACCATGTTTATCACGATGTCGGGATTCTGGTCGGTGATAAACTTGCGCACGTAGATCTCCTCGGCTGAATATGCCGTGAGCGAGTATGTGCCGGGCAGGTCGGTGATGTTGAATGTGTAGTCCTTGTATTTGAACTGCGCGGTCTTGGCGTCAACTGTAACGCCCGAGTAGTTGCCTACTCTCTCCTTGCTGCCCGATGCGTAATTGTAGAATGTGGTTTTGCCACAGTTGGGGTTTCCCACCAAGGCCACGTTGATGATATTTCCGTGGTCCTTTACCTCGTTGGTAATCACCTGCTCTATGGTGAGGTTCTCATTGTTTACTTCAAGTGCCGCCTCGTTGATGTGGTCCATCGAGATTACCTCTATCATCTGCGCCTCGCTCTTGCGGAGCGATACGTGATAGCCCATAATCTCGTATTCGATGGGGTCGGAGAGGGGCGCCTGCTTCACCACGTGAACTTTCTTGCCCTTCACGAAACCCATTTCCATGATTCTCTTGCGGAATGTTCCGCGTCCCTTAATTTTGGTAATTATGGCCTCTTGGTCTATTTCTAACTCGTTGAGATTCATTTTACTTATGTATGTTATTCCAATATGCAAAGTAACAATTTTATTTTCTAATTGCCAATACCTAAAATTAGGTATTTTGCCGGGAAACGCCTGACTGCGTTTCTTTTTTTTATCCGAAAATTAAAAGAATGAAAAAGAATTAAAAGAATGGCTTTTTGGGGGGAACACGAATTACCATAAATTATCACGAATTATCAAAAATTCTTTTAATTCTTTCCCATTCTTCCCATTTTCGGATAAAAAAAAGGCAATGCCGTCAGGCATTGCCCGTATATCAATTATTCGGATAGCGCGTTGTAGTTTTCCACGTCGCGCAAGCGGCGTTCTATCGCACGGCTGCGTACTCCGGCGCTGTCTATCACATTTGCGGCCTCGTTGAGTTTTTTTCGTGTCTTATCGAGGATGTCGCCGAAGTTTGTGAATTCGGTCTTCACCTGCGAGAGGAGTTTCCAGACTTCGCTGCTGCGCTTCTCGATTGCCAATGTGCGGAATCCCATCTGAAGGCTGCTGAGGAATGCCGCAAGGTTGGCCGGACCAGTAACGGTGATCTTGTATTCGCGCCTCAAGTTCTCGAACAATCCGGTGCGTCTAAGTATTTCTGCATAAAGTCCTTCGGTAGGCACAAACATTATCGCGAAATCTGTTGTGGCTGGCGGTATTATGTATTTGCTGTTGATCTCGGCGGCGCACTTGCGTACCGACATCTCGAACCTTGCGCCCTCCTTCTCGATGTCGCCGCCATTGTCGTAGGCGTCCAATAGTCGCTGATAATCCTCTATCGGGAACTTGCTGTCGATGGGTAGAAGCACGGGCTTGCCGTCGGGATCGCTGCCCGGAAGCTTTACGGCAAATTCCACGCGTTTCTGAGAATCCTCTTCCACGCAGGCGTTCACCAGGTATTGCTCGGGGCTGAGTATCTGCTCCAGGATGTTGCCGAGCTCCACCTCGCCCATGTTTCCGCGGGTCTTCACGTTCGACAAGACTCTTTTCAGGTCGCCGACGCCTTCTGCCAGTCCGTGCATCTCGCCCAAGCCTTTCGAGACCTGCTCCAGTCGCTCGCTTATCAGCTTGAAGGATTGGTTGAATCTTGTCTCCAGTGTTTCCTTAAGTTTGTCATCAACCAATACTCTGATTTCGTCGAGCTTGGCCTTGTTCTCGTCACGTATTTCTTTAAGCGATTTCTGCATCTCCTCGCGGTTGGTCTTGCCGGTGGATTCCGATAGTTCATACAGCTCCTTCAGCCTTGTGGAGAATAGCTGAAGCTGTATTTTCTGTGACTGCGCCAATGCGTCCACGTTGCGGCCTATGGTCTCGCTCATCAGGCGGAACTGCTCGCTGCTTTCCAGTCGGTTTTGAGAGTCGGCGTTCAGGCGGTCGCGTCGCGATTGGTCCGATTCCTCGCGGGTGATGTTTTCCAGTCGGTCGATGTCGCTCCGCAGCTCGTTTATGGTGTTGCGCGTGGTTACCATGTTTACGATTACTGCAATGGCTATTGCTGTCAGGAGTATCAGAATTGTTATTTCCATTTGTTTTCTATCAAATTAAAGTTTACACAAAATAAATGAAATTTGCTTATAAAAACAAATATTTTTTTTAGTTTGCAAAATGTTTTATCTTTACGGCCATATTTGATATCATTAACACATTTATTATGAAGAAAATTTTGTACGTATTAGCTGTACTGCTTATATGCATAGGTCTGTCGTCGTGCAACAAGCATGGCTACAAGACTGTTCCATGTCCACACTTCAGTATGGTTCAATTATAGAGCTCTGTTGCGATGGAAGTCGTTTATGGCATCGGAAACTATAGCAGCCGGACTGCCTCGTGTGTTACGGTGGGCACATTCGATGGTCTGCACATAGGCCACCGCAAAATCATGCGCACTCTTGTGGATACTGCCCGCGCCCAAAATCTCAGGAGCGTGGTGCTTACATTCGATCCGCATCCGAGGCAGATCCTGTGTCCCGGAGTGCCAGTGAGTTTTGTGCTTGGCCAGGGCGAGAAGATCGATGCGTTCCGGTCTCTGGGTATCGACTGCCTTGTGGTTCATCCATTCAGCCGCGAATTTGCCTCGCTATCAGCTGAAGCATTCCTCCATGATACGCTGTGCAATCAGCTGAAAATGAAACACCTCGTCAAGGGCTTCAATAATCATTTCGGCTGCGACCGGCTGGGCGAATTAGCTGCCATAAAGCTGATGGGAGAGAGGTCCGGATTTGGAGTCACGCAGGTGGATGCCGAGGCGAGCGATGGCGTGCAGGCATCGTCCACGGTGCTCCGCGGACTTATCAAGGAAGGGCGCATAGCCGAGGCCAACAGGATTCTCGGATACAATTTCCCCATTACGGGAACCGTGGAGCACGGGCGCATGATAGGCCGGGAAATAGGTTTTCCTACGGCCAATATCAGTGTGGCCGATCCCGGCAAGCTGATACCAGCCGCCGGAGTGTATGCCGCCGTGGCCGCCGTGGATGGTGTGATGTATGCCGTAATGCTGAATGTGGGCAGCAATCCTACCGTAAACAGCGACAGCACGTTGCTGAGTCTTGAGGCTCATCTTATTGGCTATCAGGGAGATCTGTATGGCAGGGAACTGAAACTGGGATTGCTGGAACATCTGAGGGAAGAGCGCAAGTTCCCCTCCCTCGATGCATTGTCTTGCCAGCTGATGCGCGATAGAGAGTCGGTGACCGCTATTTGTCGCCGAGAGTTTCCACAAATTGCTGAAGGTAATCGTTCTCGTTGATTGCCACTCCGTCGCGGAAACACATGTAAATCTTCCCGTTCTTGAAATACGCTGTCTCCATGTAGTTGGAATCCACATCGAGGATAATGTCCCTGCTCATGAACACCGGAGTAGAATTCTGGAAATAAATGTCTGTGCAGGCGTTGGTATCGGTCAGTACAGAGATTTTTACAGTATCGTTGTCCATCACAAACAGTACAGTCTTCTCGTTTGCGTTTTCGGTTTTCTCTATTGAGGCCAGCTCTATGTTTTCGCGTATGGAGCTCACATATTCATCTACTTTGTTGAAATAGTCGGCGTCGGTCATGCAGGATGTAGAGTCGTAGTCGGCGCGGGCCGCATTGTCGTCATATCCTGAGTTTGTTTGTGGTTTGCACTCTCCGCATGAGTATATCAAAAGTAGGCTGTTGATTAATAAAAGTAATAAATTTTTCTTCATATTTCATTTTTGGTTTTTTCCTTTTTTTTGCCGCTTGTATTATTTTTTTGCAGCTGATGGCGTGATATATTATTTGCCATCAGCTGATAGCGAGATATATTGTATGCTATCAGCTGATAGCGAGATAAATAACTTGCCGTCAGCTGCAAAAACAAAAGTGAACTATCCCTTGAGGCCGCCGGTGATTGCGATGGTCTCGCCGGTGATGTATGCGGCGTCGTCTGATGCGAGGAAAGCCGCGAGAGCCGCTACCTCCTCTGCCTCGCCAAAACGGCCGAGGGCTATTCCCTTCTTGAGTTCCTCCTCGTCGAGGGCAGATGTCATGTCGGTCTTAATGAAGCCCGGGGCTATGGCGTTTACGGTGATGTTCTTCATTCCCACCTCCTTGCTGAGGGCCTTGGTGGCGGCTATGATGGCGCCCTTGGCTGCTGAGTAGTTGCACTGGCCGGGCAGTCCTATGAGGCCCGATACCGATGCCATGTTGATGATGCGGCCGTGTTTCTTGCGGATCATCTTCTTTACCACTGTGCGTGTTACGTTGAAGAATCCGTCGAGGCTGGTGCTGAGTACCTTGTGCCATGCCTCGGGCTCCATCATCGGGAGCAGCGAGTCGGCGGTAACTCCGGCGTTGTTTACCAGTACGTCGATGTATGCGTCCTTGTGCTCGTTTTGCCATTTCTCTATTGCGGCCTGGGTCTCCTCGAGGTTGGCCACGTCGAATTTTATGATTTCGCCTTCCTGGCCGGCCTCCTTGCAGAGAGCAAGTGTCTCCTCGGCCTTGGCCGCATTGGATACGTAGTTGATGAGTACGTAGTAGCCCTGGCTGGCGAGTTTTACGCAGATGGCGCGGCCGATACCGCGGCTTCCGCCTGTTACTAATGCGTATTTCATTGTCTTGTAAGTGTTTTGGATTATTTTATTAATAATAAAGTTCTTCTTCCTTGGCGTTCATGTACTTGGATGTGCTGATGAGCGCGGCTATGAATGTGATGCCCAGTCCTATGAGCACTATGCCTATGAGTGTGGGCCAGAATGCCGATATCCTGAATACTCCGTTTACGATTTTCTCGATGAATGATATCGTAGCCGTGAGTCCGAGTGTGGATGCGAGTATGGCCACCGCGCCCTGTATGAGCGAGTGCTTGATGTACGGACGCCTGATTCTCCACTTGGGCGCGCCTATCAGCTTGGCTGTGCGGATATCGAATCTGTCGCCGCTCATCTGCAGGCGTACTGTGTTGTTGATGAGTATTATCGTGATTATCAGCAGTATGATGGTGAGTATGAATACTACCGATGCAATCTTGGAGATTACTGTGGTGGCGTTGGCGAGTACGTCGGTAGGGTAGTATACCTCGTCCACCACCTTGTTTTGCTTGAGCCTCTCCTTGATGCCCCTTATGCTGTCGATGTTGGAGTATGTGTCGGTGAGCTTGATCTCTATCTGTGAGTAGAGAGGGTTTTTGCCGAGTATCTCCAGGAAATCTTCGCCGAGCTCCTTGGCAAGCTCCTTGGCGGCGTCGTCCTTGGATATGAATATGGTTTCGCGGGCAAAGTCGCTCTTGTCGAGGCTTTTCCTGAATTGCTCCACGTCGGCCTGCGACTTTTGGTCGTTGAGTATCACGGTCATCTTGATGTTCGATTTGAACATGTCGCTTATGTGCTGTGTGTTCAGCAGCAGCATGAAGAATAGGCCCGCCATATACAGTACCAGCGCTATGCAGAGCGTACTTGTGAAATACGATGTCATGAGCTTGCGCCTGTAGTATTTGCTGGTGGAGGCTTGGGGTTTTTCTGTTTGTTCCATATTTGCTTTGTGTACGTTTGTTTGATGTAGTAGTTCTATTCAATCCGCAAATATATAAAAATATTGGGCAGTTGCAAAAAAAGTCAGCCTACAATTTTTATTTTATGCTTTCTGCATATAGATTGTGGGCTGACTCTCAGTGAGTAATGTGTCTGATGCTGTATTAGAAGTTGAACCTGCACATATTGGCGAAAATTTCGGCGCGCTCATGTGCCTTGCTCTCTGTGAGGCTCAGGAGGTTTTCGGTGCCGAACTTCTCGCAGCAGAACGATCCCGTAACGCTGCCGGCTATTATGGCCGCCTTGATGGTCTCGAAGTCGGTTTTGCCCTTGGATGCTATGTATCCGCAGAATCCGCCTGCAAAGCTGTCGCCGGCGCCGGTTGGGTCGCATACGGTTTCCAGCGGAAGGGCAGGGGCAAAGAATATCTCGCCATCCCTGGAGAACAGGAGTGCGCCGTTGTCGCCTTTCTTTATTATAAGGTATTGGAGACCCTTGGCGAGTATTGCCTTGGCGGCTTTTACGAGATTGTCGGTTCCGGATAGCTGACGCGCCTCCTCGTCGTTGATGGTGAGTACGTCTACCATGGCTATTGTCTCCTCCAGCTCCTTGGGAGTGCTGTCCATCCAGAAGTTCATGGTGTCCATCACTATGAGCCTGGGTCGGCGAGTCATCTGCTCTATTACGCTGCGCTGTATGGATGGATGTGTGTTGCCGAGCATCAGGATGTCGGAATCCTTGTAGCTGTCGGGCACCACAGGGCAGAAGTCGGCGAATACGTTCAGCTCGGTGATTAGTGTCTCGCGGTGGTTCATGTCCTTGCTGTATCGTCCTTTCCAGAACATTGTCTTGCCGTCTTTCTCTATCTTGATGCCGTCGGTATCGATTCCGTTCTGTTTTAGGATGCTGATATATTCCTGTGGAAAGTCGCCGCCCACCACCGAAACTATCTGCGGCTGTGCTCCAAATCCTCTGGCCGCGAGGGCAATGTATGGCGCCGCACCGCCAATTATCTTGTCTGTTTTGGCTTCGGCAGTTTCTATGGCGTCGAATGCCACACTTCCTACTATTAATAACTTGCTCATTATTAAATGTTTTAGAAAATAATTTGTTTGACTTGAAATTTTTTTCAAAAATAATTTTTTTTTTCGAAAAATCCAACTTATCTTTGCACTGCAAAAATGAAAAAAACATTCTTCAATAGCTCAGTTGGTTAGAGCATCTGACTGTTAATCAGAGGGTCCCTGGTTCAAGTCCAGGTTGAAGAGCAAGCATCAGGCTCATAAACATTTTTTTTATTTCATTCTTCAATAGCTCAGTTGGTTAGAGCATCTGACTGTTAATCAGAGGGTCCCTGGTTCAAGTCCAGGTTGAAGAGCAAAATTTTGATTATTACTT
>JAZQPB010000126.1:0-17282 GCA_045628165.1 Bacteroidales bacterium
CGTGCTCATGAAGGCCATCGACCTCGGCAACGACGCTCCTGATGTGCTCCAGTGCGGTATGCAGGCCGTAATGGGAATGTATCAGGACGAGAAGATCGATCCATCGGTAGTAGTAGACAAGTACCTCATGATAGCCGACAAGGTGGCCAAGAAGAGAGGCGAGCTCTCTAAGCAGGCAGCCGACGGCGCCGACGCCAAGGCCAAGGCTTCTGCCGAGAAGGAGCTTGAGCAGTACATAAAGATCCAGGGCTCCATCGACGGACTCTTCTCAAACTCTGCGGCCGCACAGTGCGAAGTACTCGTACAGGCATTCCAGGGCCGTTTCAACGAGAATCCTAACGACCTCGAGCTCTGCGACAAGATCATCAAGATCTTCGGTTCCAAGGGATGCACCGACAATCAGCTCTACGAGGACGTAGTATCACGCGTGGTAGAGAGCAATCCTACTGAGGGCTCCTGCGCAGGATTCGCCAAGATGCTCGACAAGAAGGGCAAGAGCGACGACGCCATCTCTTACTACGAGAAGGCCATCAGCTACGCTCAGGAAGACACCATGAAATCGGCATACAACCTGGCCATCGCCGCCATCTACGTAGGCAAGAAGGCTCACCAGAGCGCCTGCTCATACGCCAAGAAGGCCGTGGCACTCAATCCTAACCAGGGCGCCGCATACATCATCATCGCCACATCATACGCTGCCATCCCTGTAGGCGAGGACGCATTCGACAAGAGCAAGACATTCTGGGTAGTAATCGACAAGCTCCAGAAAGCCAAGGCAGTAGACCCATCTGTGGCACAGACCGCACAGCGTCTCATCAACCAGTACATCGGCAGCTGCCCAAAGAAGGAGGAAGCCTTCATGCACGGTATCACCAACGGCACCACTGTAACAGTAGGCGGCTGGATCGGCGAGACCACCACTGCAAGATTCTAATTGGAAATTGCTTTTTCACCTAATATAAAAAATCCCCGTCAGGCTTTGTTTGGCGGGGATTTTTTTATTATCTTTGCAGCTAATAGCAAAAAAATCACAAATGCGTATCAAATTATTATTGATAATATGCAGTCTGGCGGCCATGCAGTCGTGCACGCCCAAGATGGACTCGCTGAACAACTACAACATCGACGAGACATTTGCCGACTGGTCGGTAAACAATCTGTATACCAGATACTATTCGGCCCACAAGATGCAGACCACCGTTACGGCGCCCGTAGCCGACAACTACACATCAGCCAGGCAGCCCTACATGGAGTTTCCCCGGGGAGTAAAGGTAGTATTCTACGACGAGGAGCTCCGCGAGTCGAGCTCCATTACGGCCGACTACGCCGTCTACTACAGCAAGAAAAAACTCTGGGAGGCCCGCAAGAATGTTGTTGTGGTGAGCGAGACCGGCGCGCGCCTGCTTACCGAGCAGCTATTCGGCGACGAGCAGAGACAGCGCGTCTTCTCAGTGAAGAAAGTCACCGTAATAGACCCCGACAGCACCGTGATAGTGGGCAAGCAGGGTTTTGAGAGCGACATGGGATTCAAGAACTACAAGTTCCTGGATGTAAACGGATCGGTAACCCTCCGCGACGAGTACGGCACCATGATGGACGACGGCCAGGAGCCACGGTAAGTATTTTTTTTATATCAGCTGATAGCAAACACGCCATCAGCTCCCCAACAAAGCAAAAATATGGACAATCAGAACAAACAGAACAAGAGGCACCCGATGGAGATATTGTGGATATGTTTCGCATTGGTATGCCTGCTGATGGCTATTAACGTGAACATCCACAGCGGATTCCGCGATGCGGCCACAATGTACGGATGCATGGTGCTGTCGTTTATGATGTATCTGTGGCGGCGCAGCATCAGGCGGAAAGAGGAAGAGGGCGAAAACGGCAAAAAAATGCAATAATCCTTTTTTTGCGTTTTAGCTGGCTTTTGATTTTCCCAAGTGGATAATTTTAGCCATATTTGCACCCGATTAGATAAATTACGTATAATACAAACTTAAGTTTTAATATAGGAAATGGCATTTCATATTAGCGGAATCCAGCAGCTTGGCGTCGGTGTAAAGGACGTATACCAGGCCTGGGACTGGTACCGTGAGAATTTTGGACAGGACGTGCTTTTGAGCGACGCTCCGGGAGAGGCTGCCCTCATGCAGCCATACACTAATCATCAGCCTCAGAGCCGTCATACCATCATGGCGTTCAATATGCAGGGCGGCGGCGGACTCGAGATCTGGCAGTATACATCGCGCGAGCCCAAGGAGGCTCCGTTCAAGGTGATGCTCGGCGATCTGGGCACATTTGTAGGCAAGCTGAAGACCGAGAATGCCCAGGCGGCTTATATATATTTCAAGGAAAAATGCCCTCAGCTGATGGCGTCTTCTTTTGGTCCCAACATGGCCGGTGTCGACCATTTCTTCATGAAGGACCCTTACGGCAACTATTATGAGATTGTGGAGTCCAAGTCGGTATTCTCCGAGACCCGCAGCAAGGTGGGCGGAGTATACGGCGCCATTGTGGGCGTATCGGAGATGAACCGCTCCATAGCATTCTACAAGGACATACTCGGATACGATACCGTAATATACGACAAGACAGATGTATTCGCCGATCTGGCCGACATACCCGGCGGACAGGACAAATACCGCCGTGTGCTCCTCGGACACTCCCAGAAACGCAAAGGTCCGTTCTCAAACTTCCTGGATGTAAGCCAGATAGAGCTCATTCAGCTGGTGGAGAGCGAGCGCAAGCCACGCAAGATATACGATTTCAAGGAGCATCTCTGGGGCGATCCGGGCTTTATCCAGATCTGCTACGACATCCGCAATATGAAGGAGCTGAAGGAATACTGCGAGAGCAAGGGCTGTCCATTTACCTGCGACAGCAATCCCGAGGCATACAACAGCGAGGCCCAGATTTTCGACATGGGCGGAGCTTCGGGCCACTTCACATACATAGAGGATCCCGACGGCAACCTCATCGAGTTTGTTGAGACATATTTTGTGCCCATCGTGGCAAGATTCGGCTGGGGACTCAATCTCAAGAAGCGCAATCCCGAGAAGCCTCTTCCAAACCTTCTCGTTAAGGGTCTCAGATTCCTCCGTCAGGACGGTGCGTACTCCAAGGGCGACAAGGCCAAGGAGAAAACCCGCATCTCCGACGAGTGCGCCGAGCGTATCAAGAAACTTAATTCAGAATCCAAAAGCAATTAATACACAAACACATATACATTAATAAATGAGCACCAAATACTATTTTGTCTGCAAGAACTGCGGACACAAGATTGGCGATTTTGCCGAGTGGTTCAATCAGGGACAGAAATGCCCCGAGTGCGGCAAGAATTTCGTTGATGCCAAGTACACTACAGATCCTTCTAAGCTCAAGGAGCTGATATTCACCAAGGACGAGGTAAAGAGCCTCTGGCACTACTTCGATTTTCTGCCGTTGGATAATAAGGAAAACATCGTATCGGCCGGCGAGGGAGTTTCGCCCATCGACTGCTGGGATTTCCTCGAGGATTTCGCCAAGAAGGAGTATGGTCTCAATATCAAGGTATATGCAATGCGCCACAATTTCAGCAATGCCACCCGCACATTCAAGGATATAGCGGGCACACTGGGAGCATCGGTGCTCAAGGAGAATGGCGTTAAGAATTACGCTGTGGCCTCTACCGGCAATACTGCCAACGCATTCTCGCACTATCTCGCCAAGGCCGGCATCAATCTCTACGTATTCATGCCCAAGGACGCCGAGAAGGAAAACCTCGCCTCTGTAAGCGCCTACGGTCAGAGAGCTGTAGTCTGCGACGGCGATTACGCATTTGCCAAGAAGGTGGCAGCCGATTTTACAGCCAAGAACAATGTGCTGATGACCATCGGCAATACCGACCCTATCCGCGTGGAGAGCAAGAAGACATGGGTATACGAGTGGCTTCGTCTCATTGGACAGATACCTACAGTATACATCCAGGCGCTCAGCGGCGGCACAGGCCCTATTGCCGTGGAGAAGGCCCTCGACGAGGTGGCCCAGATAGGCTACACCACACGTCCAAGGTACATCTCTGTGCAGCCAAGCCTCTGCGATCCAATGACCCAGGCATGGGAGAAGGCCAAGGCCAACAATTTCCCGGAGGGCTGGCAGAACGATTATCCAAAGATTCAGAATCCAAAGACCAAGGTTCAGACCCTCGGCACCGGTATTCCAGGCACATATCCCATCATAGCCAATATCACCAAGAATTCAGGCGGCGAGATTATCTCATTCGATGAGAACAAGACAGCTGATGTGGCCCGCCTGATAGCATACAAGACTCAGGAGAAGATAGGTCCAGCTTCGGCTATCTGCATGGGCGGTTTCTTCGATTCGCTCAAGAAGGGCTTGATAAAGGATGGCGACGTTGTGATGATAAACATGGGCGAGGGCATAGAGCGTGCCGCATCGTTCCTCAGCGAGCTCGTTACCGACAACTCTCTCGTAAAGAGCGCCGACGATATCGAGCTCTTTGACCGCGCCGCTCTTGAGCAGAAACTCTGGGACGCCGTTAAGTAATATTGTTTCATTTTCTTGCATATCCCGAGCGCGAGGGCTATCAGCTCGCGGGTGTCAAGGACGATGATACCGGCGAGATAATGTCGCTCGACTACGCCTATCCTGCATTCCGCAGCTACAGCTTCACCCTTATCTGGAACGAACTGTAGCGCCACGCAGATATTTTGCCATCAGCTGATCCGCCATTAACTGATATACCAATCCCGGCCAGGCGGTGTGTGTCGCGTGGCCGGGATTTCTAAAATTCAAAACTATCATCCACATCCCAGTCCAGGATGCACCTGTCGGAAGCCGAGAAGTTGATTGCGAGTTTCACGATCTTCTTGCCGGGCTCCATGGCTACGGCTATGTAGTCCTTGTCGTCGATCTGGTCGAGGGCTGCGCGGGTCTTGCCGTCGAGCTTCAGCTCAAAGATGTAGTTTACGTCATCGAACTTCAGCAGGAGGTCGGCTTTGCCTTTTGCGCTCTCGGGATTTGCGATTACGTCGGCGCCGTACGACGAGAGTATTGTGTATAATACCGAGTGGTAGTGTTTCTCGTTCTTGTTGATGAGCGAGAAGGGGAACTTCCGGAAATAAATCTCGAGATATTTCATGAATCCGGCTATGTCGCCAAAATCCTCAAGATCCTGATATGCCTCCAGCAGATAGTTGGTATCTTTGATACTGATGCGGTAGTGGTATTTGTTGAGGCTATCGGCAAAAGATGATTTCACCTCCTTGTTGGGGAATCCCAGTATGAACATTTCTCTCCGAGGATTGTAGTCCTTGATGGAGAGATAGCCCGATTGGAACAGGAACGGCGTTAGGTCGGTGACCTTCTCGACAGGTTGGCTGAAGTCGGACGCCCTGCACCTGATATGTGAAATTTCAGGCATCTCGATATCGAATTTGTTTATCAGCTTTATCAACGATGATGGAGTTCCCGTATCGAACCAGTAATTGTTCAATTGTTTGCTGTCCAGTGCACTGAAAACCGAATATGGATTGAAGATATCCTGCTTTTCGGTTG
The DNA here is from genome assembly GCA_045628165.1 of Bacteroidales bacterium. GTDB lineage: Bacteria > Bacteroidota > Bacteroidia > Bacteroidales > UBA3824 > UBA3824. Next base: position 5,560 of record JAZQPB010000126.1, read on the forward strand.
AGAAATGATATCCGTCGTATCTCTCCTTGAATTTCTTTACAGCCTGCTCGTATGTTATTTTGTTATGGATTGCGAAAGTCTCCAAGTCCTCCTTAAGGGCTGTTGTCATCTCGTCCTTGGTGATACCGCACAGGCCCTCGTATTTAGGCTCAAGCGAGATATCCTTGAGATTGTTGAGTGCCGAGAATATCGACATCTGCGAGAACTTGGTGATTCCGGTGATGAATATGAAACGCAGCTTGGGATCGAGTTTCTTGATAGGCGAGAAAAGATTGTTCATCGTGGTGCGCACTTCGTCCTGTTTCTTGTCGTTGTCTATCACATTCAGCATCAGGCTGTCGTACTCGTCGATTATCAGAACTACTTTCTTGCCTGTTTTCTCGTAGGCGGATTCCACGATGTTGCGTAGGCGGATATTGAAAAATGTCTTTTCCTCTATTTCTGGAGCGTCGTATTTTTTCTCGTAAACTTCCAATATGTCGCTGATATTCTTGTTCATATTGTCGTAATTGCAGCTCTTGTCGTCGCTGAAATCAAGGTGTATCACCGGATACTCCACCCATTCAGTCTCCAGCCTCTCCATAGCCAGACCTTTGAAGAGATCCTTCCTGCCCTCGAAATAACTCTTGAAAGTGCTGCACAGCAGCGACTTGCCGAATCTCCGGGGCCTTGATAGAAAGATACATTTATACTGGACCAAATTGTAAATCAATTCGGTCTTATCTACATAGACACGTTTTTCTGTTATCAGATCCTCGAATGTCTGCGATCCTATGGAATATCTGCGCTCTGCCATTTTTCGATTTTCGATTTTTTGCAAATATAGCAAATCTATTGGAGTTCACCAAGTAAAAAAATCATGTCTTCAATTTTTTTTTCATATTTTTTTCGGATTTATTCTTGTTTTGTGAAAAAAATATTTAATTTTGCCGATAAATGTATTTATGACTTTTAAACAAAGGGTTTGAAATTTTTTTTGAATATTTATTATACTAAAAACTAAAATTTTATGAAACGTATTTTTTTCTTAGCTGCCCTTGCTATGGGCATGCTGTTGTCTTCCTGCGGCAAGGATGATGCTGTCCTCAATTATCAGGAAGAGACCCCTGTGGATACCGGCTACGACGACATACCGCCGGTGCAGGACAAGAAAGACCACTACGGCAACTATCTCCAGATGCCTCCGATGCCAAAGAAGGTGGAGGGTCTGCCGGCCAAGCAGGGTATTCTGCCCAACTACCACGCCGAGGGCAAATGGCTTGTGGATGAGAGCGGAAACCATGTTACGATGCATGGCTGCTATCAGACTCAGGTGCCCTGGATGACAGGCAACGCCTACGATGCCGGCGACGGTTACAATTACCGCAACGCCGTGAAATGGAGCGGAGAGAATCTTCAGGCTGTGCTCGATCACGGCTGGGAGCTCGATTATGTGCGTCTTCATTTCGATACCTACTGGTTCCTGAACCGCGACAACGAGAACCACGAGAAGGAAGGCTACAGATTCTTCAACGAGAGACTTTTCCGCGAGGTGCTGGAAAACCTCTTTGTTCCCGTAATGAAACAGTGCAACGAGAAAGGTCTCCGATGTGTAATCCAGTGCGGATACGTGGCCGAGGAGACTTTGGAGCTCGGCGACGGACTTCACCGCGTGGTGGCCAAAATCTGGGACATCATGAGCTCGCATCCTTTTATAGCCAACAACACCGACATCATGTTTGAGCTCATCAACGAGCCCGTGACCATGATGTGCGCCGATGGCTCCATCAGCAGCCAGAGCGATGCCGCCGAAAAGGCCCTCACGGCTTATATGCAGAACCTCATAGACCATATCCGCGTAAACTCTCAGCAAAACATGATCTGGGTGCCCGGCACCACATGGCAGCAGCATTACGCCGGATTCAAGAAATACCCTATCCAGGACCACAATTACGGTTTTGCCGCTCACTGCTACCCCGGCTGGTACGGCTCCGATGCCATCGAGGCTACCTCGGAATACGGTCAGGGATCTTACGGCGGCGGATACGAGAGCTTCCTCAACGGATTCACCAAGGAACTCGGCACCGCATCCAGCATGGCTCCCGTCATCATCACCGAGATGGACTGGGCCCACAAGGGCTACGACCATTCCTGGGGCAAGTCGATAACCGGCGAGGCCGGAGGCGAGGGCTTCGGCGGAAACTTCAAGTATCTGGTGGATAAGTGCGGAAATATCAGCTTCAATGTGTTTACATGGCCCACGCTATTAGCTATCTACGATGTAAGCAGGGCGCCCATACACAGAGACAAGCCTCAGAAGGGCGACGACGACGGTTTTCTCTACGACCCCGAGGCCTGCAATCTCCAGTGCTACGGATGGTACAAGATGTACCGCGCCGGCAAGCAGTGCCCCGACAATATCAGCGAGATCAAGCTCGGCGGTATGGCAGCTGATGGCTTTACTCTCGATGGCAAGCGTTTTGTAATCGTTAACGCCTTCGACGACAAGAAGATAATCTACCCATTGCAGAGAGATTTTTCTATTATATCAGCTGATAGCGAGATTGTTAAGGTAGACGGTCAGACACTTATACCGGGCAAGTCGGGCACCACCACCATCACCATAAAAGCCTGCGGACTTACACGCGAATACAAGGTGACAGCCAAGCCTTTTGAGCTCGACTGGAAATCGCTGGATCCCAACATCTGGCAGAAGGGCAAGTGGGACGCTTCCACAAGAACCCTCCAGACAGGTGTTTACGGTTTTGCCGGTTTCAACTTCAGCTCGCCACTCGACCTCTCTCAGTACAATACAGTTACCTGCATCCTGGACGGCGACAAGACCGATCCAAGCGTAAATGTGGAGTTCCACATCTACGACGGCGCACAGGGCGACGGCCTTATCAAGGTATCCAAGGGCGCGAAGAACGCCGACGGCAACTACGTGCTTACGCTCAACATCAAGAAGGGCGTCAAGAAAGACAACGGCCTCGATCTCGACCCGTCGCACATCACCACAATAGGTTTCTGGAGCACGGGCGAAAAGGACATTGTGATTAAGGATATTTACTGGAAATAATTGAAAACTAACTATAAAAAAAACTAATTTGATATGAAGCGTTTACTTATAACTATGCTATCAGCTGCAATGCTGATGACGGCCTGCGGACCCGACGATAATATCAAGATCGACTACACCGAGCCTACAGACTCGCTCTCGACGGACGAGATTCCTGATGTTCCGCCTGTTCAGAACAAGAAGGACCATTACGGACAATATCTTCAGATGCCTCAGATGCCGGTCAAGAAGAGCGACCTGCCAGCCATCCAGGGCAAGCTTCCCGTATGGAAGTCGGACGGAAGGTGGCTCGTGGATGAGAGCGGAAACCATATCACTGTGCACGGTTTCTGGCAGACTCAGAGCCCCTACTTCAACAACTACAAGTGGGGCAACGACTACAACTACCGCAACTCCATGGTCTGGAATTCCAATCAGATAGACCAGATACTCGCCAAGGGCTGGCAGATGGATTTTATACGTATCCACTTCGATACATACTGGATGATGAGGCGCGACAGGCCATATCCTCTCAAGGGCGAGCCATACGAGTATTTCGATGAGAAACTCTTCAAGGAGGCGCTCGACAATCTCTACGTTCCGCTCGTAAAACACTGCATCGACAAGGGTCTCCACGTGGTGATACATCCCGGCTATGTGGGCCCCGACGCCATAGAGCTGGGCGACGGATTCCACCGCGTATTGGCCAAGGTCTGGGACATGATAAGCTCGCATCCATCGCTGGCCAACAATACCGACGTAATGTTTGAGCTCCTGAACGAGCCGGTTCACATAATAGACGCCAACGGAGTAAACGGCGGCGGCGACGACAGCCACGACAAGGCCCTTACCGAATACATGCAGAACCTCATAGACCACATCCGTGTAAACTCCAAGCAGAATATGCTCTGGGTGCCCGGCACCGGCTGGCAGCAGCACTATGCCGGCTATGCCAAGTATCCTATCAAGGACCACAACTTCGGATTCTCGGTTCACTGCTATCCGGGCTGGTATGGCTCCGACGCTCTGGAGGCCACTCCTGAATACGGTCAGGGTTCATACGGCGGAGGCTACGAGAGTTTCCGCAAGGGCTGGGAAAAGGAGATTACCGTGGCCAGCAAGATAGCTCCTGTAATGGTTACAGAGATGGACTGGTCGCCCAAGGGATACGACCTCTCGTGGGGCAAGTCGCTCACCGGCGAGGCCGGAGGTCCCGGTTTTGGCGCCAACTTCAAGTACCTGGCCGACCGCACCGAAAACTGCAGCTACATCTTCTTTACCGCGCCTGAGCACCTCGCCGTATTCGACTGGAGCCTTGCGCCCATTGTAACTGCCAATCCATCTTTCCACGACGAGTACCACTTCCTCTACGACCCCGAGGCCTGCAACATCCAGATTTACGGATGGTATCAGTGCTACCGCAACGGACGACTCTATCCCGAGAAGGTGGACCAGATAAAGCTCGGCGGCGTAATGAGCGACAGCTTCATCCTCGACGGCAAGATGTCGTGCATTGTAAACGCCATCGACAGCAAGATGGTAATCTACCCATTGCAGAAAGATTATACAGTGGAGGTGGCTGATCCTGAGATCGTAAAACTCGACGGCACCACCATAATCCCCGGCAAGGCAGGATCCACCAAGCTCACCATCAAGGCCTGCGGACTTACACGCGAATACACAGTCACCACACAGAAATTCCAGCTCGACTGGAGCACCTTCGATCCCAATATCTGGGAGAAAGGTTCCTGGGATGCGGCCACACGCACCCTCGTTACAGGTCAGTACGGTTTTGGCGGATGGAAACTCTCCAAGCCTCTCGACCTTACTCCATACAGCAAGATTGTATGCGTGATAGGCAAGGAGACCGAGGCCGGCAGCGGCGCATCGTTCCGCCTCTTCGACGCCGGATACTGGAACGGCGCAGTGGAGGCCAACCTCGGCACCAAGAAAAACGCCGACGGCGATTACGTGGTCGAGATTCCTATCAGCCAGAACATGAAGAAAGCTGATGGCAACCCATTCAACCCCGAGTCAGTATCCATCATCGGCATCTGGACCATTGGCGGCAAGAAGGTGGTTGTCAAGGATGTATACTGGGAGTAGTATCTCTCGCCATTAGCAGCTAATGGCAAAATATTCTGATATCGCCCCGATGAGGTTTTTCTGTCACGGAAAGCTTCGTCGGGGCGATTGTTTTTTGTTTGCAAATTACGGAATCATTTCCTATCTTTGCCCATACTATCTTAATTCCTAATAAATATGAGAAATTACGTAATTATAGCGGCTATGGCGCTGATGGCGCAGCCGGTTTTTGCGCAGAATGTGGACATCTCCACCAGAAATTCCACACTCCTGATCCAGGCCGACAAGGGCAGGGAGGCGCAGGTGCTTTATTATGGATCAAGGCTGTCAGCAGCTGATATCGAGGCTGTGGCGCAGACAGCAAGTCCGCTTGCGGCTTACCCGGCCTACGGACTCAACTGCCCGCAGGAATACGCGCTGGCCGTAACCCATCCCGACGGAAATATGACATTGCAGCTGATGGTGGACAAGGTATCGCACCGCAGCGAGGGTGGGGCAGAGGTCACTGTAATCGAGTGCCGTGATGCACACTATCCGTTCACCGTGAATCTCTGCTACAAGACATATCCCGACAGCGAGGTTATTGAGATGTATACCGAGATCCAGCATCAGGAAAAGGGCGTGGTGAAGCTCCGCCGTTTCGATTCGGGAATGATTCCCGTGCGCCGCGGCAATGCCTGGGTTTCTCACATGTATGGATCGTGGGCCAATGAGGGCCGTCTGGTGGAGGAGCCCATTACTCCCGGCATGATGGTGATAGCCAACCGCGACGGAGTGCGAAATGCGCATACTTCCCACGGCGAGATTATGGTATCGCTCGACGGCAAGCCTCAGGAAAACAGCGGTCGAGTAATTGGTGCCGCCATCTGCTACTCTGGCAATTACAAGCTTAGAATCAATACCCACGATTTCGATTATCACGAGATATACGCCGGAATCAACGAGGAAAACTCCGAATACGGCCTCAAGAAGGGCGAGGTGTTCGTTACCCCGCCATTAGCTATATCCTACTCCAACGAGGGCCTCTCGGGAGTATCGCGCAACTTCCACTCGTGGGGCCGCAGCCACAAGCTGGCCAACGGCAACACCGAGCGCAAGGTGCTCCTGAACAGCTGGGAGGGCGTTTACTTTGATATCAACGAGCCGGGCATGGACCAGATGATGAAGGACATCGCATCCATGGGCGGTGAGCTCTTCGTGATGGACGACGGATGGTTCGGTGTCAAGTATCCGCGTACCACCGATACTCTCGGCCTGGGCGACTGGCAGGTGGATACCCGCAAACTGCCCAACGGAATTGGCGGTCTGGTAAAGGCGGCCCGCACCAACGGCGTTAAGTTCGGTATCTGGATAGAGCCCGAGATGGCCAATACTACATCGGAGCTTTTCGAGAAGCATCCCGACTGGGTGATAAAGGCCGGCAACCGCGACCTCGTATGCGGACGCGGAGGCACTCAGGTGGTGCTCGATATGGCCAATCCAAAGGTTCAGGATTTTGTGTTCGATATCGTGGACAATCTTATGACCAACTATCCCGAGATCGATTATATAAAGTGGGACGCCAATATGAGCGTGATGAACCACGGATCGCAGTACCTATCAGCTGACAACCAAAGCCATCTGTATATAGAATACCACCGAGGTCTCGAGAAGGTTTGCCAGCGGATACGTGCCAAATATCCCAAGCTGACCATCCAGGCCTGCGCATCGGGCGGCGGACGTGCCAACTGGGGTGTGCTTCCGTATTTCGACGAGTTCTGGGTTTCCGACAATACCGACGCTCTCCAGCGCATATATATGCAGTGGGGAACTTCGTATTTCTTCCCGGCCATGGCCATGGCATCGCACATTAGCGCCGCGCCCAATCATCAGACTTTCCGCACCATTCCTCTCAAGTTCCGCATAGATGTGGCCATGAGCGGACGCCTGGGCATGGAGATTCAGCCCAGGAACATGACCGACGCCGAGAAGGACCTCTGCCGCAAGGCCATTGCGAGTTACAAGGAGCTGCGTCCTGTAATCCAGATGGGCGATATCTACCGACTTCAGTCGCCTTACGACAATCTCGGTGTGGCCTCGCTGATGTATGTGGCCGGCGACAAGAGCAAGGCTGTCTTCTACTGGTGGAAGACCGAGACATTCTGCAATCAGCACCTTCCAAGGGTAAAGATGGCCGGCCTGGATCCCGACCGCATCTACACTGTGCGCGAGATCAACCGCATCGACAATACTCCTCTGAGTTTTGAGGGCCGAAAATTCTCCGGCCGCTATCTCATGGAAAACGGTCTCGAGATTCCATACGAGCACAATCTCGACTGGCATCTTAGGCTGCCATACGCAAGCCGTGTGCTGGTTTTGGAATAGTAAATCACCTTAATATATTATAGAATCATGATAGCAGATACCAAATCTTTTGCATCGGGAGCCTCCAAGGTATATTCGGCTCACCTGTTTTATTTGATAATTCCTGTGGCATTGATATTCATGGCCTTGGGAATGTCGCGTACATCATGGGGCGCGTTCTGGAATGTGGTTTCCATTCTCGTGATTATAGGCTTCTTTGTATTCTGGGGAGCCAGGCAGTACGAGGGACTTTCCAAATTCTCGCAGGCGCTTCAGGCCGATTTCAAGCTTGCGTCGCTGATGTTCAGGGTATCAGGCATTGTGGCTGTTGCTACTATGATAATGGTTCTTTTGTCGATGGTGTGGCTCTTTGTCAACAGTTTTATGGAGATAAGATTCCAGGGACCGGCTGTGCTTCAGGTTGTTACACAGTATATGTTTGTAGGCTTTGTGTTCCTGAAGCTGATGTCGTTTGTGGTATTGAGCACATCCAAGGCATTTCCCGATCCGGCTACGGCTAAGTTTGGCCTGGTTACCTATTCCATCTATCTGGCTATAATGCTTGCGGTCAAGTTGTGGTCGCCCGACAGAACGTCTACAGGAGTTGTACTGATGACAGTTCTTCTGTTTATCTGTTTTGGCATGTCGGCCATAGTCTGGAAACGCTTCTCCAAGATGTATCAGGATAATTAATAATTGGCGCAGAATGTAGCGGTGAATTTTTTTTCTACATTCTGCGCTTTTTTTTTGTGGTATTGATATTTTTTGCTAATATTGCGATTGCAATTAATTACAATATTAACTTAATACCAATCAAAAAATGATAACTGATATCAATTCATTTACATCTGGCGCACAGAAGGTTTATTCTGCGCACTTGTTCTATTTGTCTATACCATGTCTTGCGTTGCTTGGAGCATTGGGATCTTTGTTGATGGGCAATTCTTCTAATTCGGCGATCGGAATTTCTATAGCTATTCTTGCATTAACATTGCTTGGATTTTTCGTCTACTGGGGTGTTAAGCAGTTCAACGGACTCCGACAGTTTGCCGCGTCGATATATAATGACCACAAAGTTCCAGCTGTGGTTTTTCAGGTAGCTTCTTGGATAGCTCTTGCCATACTTATTATTGCAGTAATCCATATCATTTGCTCGTTGTCTCGTGCTTACCAGGCTGTTGAGGTGATAAAGTCGATATCAAATATAATGGGATTCATGTTTTTTGTATGCAAGTTTGTTTCTTTCCTGTTGCTTGCCCAAAATAAATCGTTCCCTAATCACAAGGCAGCAGTAACAGGTATTGTAGCATATTCATTGTATTTTGGTGTATTCTTGTTTGTTTTGATAGCCATATCAACTATGAGAAATTCTTTCACAACTCCGAATATCGCAATTTTCTTTATGATACTTGCTTTGCTTTGTTTGATTGCGTGTTTTATAGTTTCTGCCGTTGCCTGGAATAATATGAGAAAGACTTTTACTTCAAATCAGAATTTCAACCAGCCACAGAACTTCTATCAGAATCAGAATCCTTACCAGCAGAATCAGAACCCTTACGGTAATCAGAATCCTTACGGTAATCAGAATCCTTATGGTAATCAGAATCAGTAAAAAATATTACTCTCTATAAAAAAAACGGACAGCGCCGGCCATTCAGTTTCAAGAATGACCGGCGCTGTTTTTATTCTGTATTAGCTACAATAAAAAAATCTGCTATCTTACTCTGATGCCGGCGAGTGTGAGGTCGTCTATCTGGATTGTGTTTTTGGTCCATTCCTTCATCATGTCGGCTATTATGGATTTCTGCTCGGCGCATGGGCGGTTGTGGTTTTCCTTGATGAATTCCATCAGGCGCTTGGTCATGAACTTTGCGCCGTTGCAGTTGATCTGGCTCGGGATTCCGTCGCTCGACATGTAGATAACGTCGCCCTTCTGCAATTCCATGGTCTCGGTGTGGAACTGCGACGATTCGTTGATGTGGCGTCCCACGGGCATTCTGTCGCCCTTCAGCCTTATGATATCGCCGCCGCGGGCAATGTAGAGGCTCTGGTAGGCGCCGGCAAACTGCAGCATTCTGCGGTCGCGGTCCATCATTATTATCGACATATCCATTCCGTCGGCTGTGGAGAACTGTTCCTCCTCGCCGTTTATGGTTACCTGCATGGTCTCTTCCTCGTTGCTGAGGGCCTGCTTGATGTATTCCCTCATCATATCGAGCATCAGGCCCGGTGTGAGGCATAGCTCGTTGTTCCTGAAAATCTCCTTGAGCGACGATATTCCCAGCATGCTCAGGAAACCTCCCGGCACTCCGTGGCCCGTGCAGTCGGCCACCACGAAGATGTCCCATTCGTTTTGCTGTGCGGCGTAGTAGAAATCTCCGCTCACCATGTCCTTGGGCTGGTAATAGATGAAATAGTCGTCGAATATGCTGTCCATCATATCGGTGCTCGGCAGCACGGCGTGCTGTATGTGGCATGCGTAGCTTATGCTCTGTTTCATTATCTGATTGGCGCGCTCCACGGCTTCCTTCTGCTCGTTTATCACGTCGCGCTGGGTAAGGATCTCCTCCTGCTGCTGCGACAGCCGTGCGTTTTTCTCCTTGATTTTGGCGAGGTTGCGCTTGTTCTGGGTCAGCAGCATGGCCACTACTATTATACCTATTAGAGCTAATACCATGATTATGGATACCAGCATCGTGGTCTTTTTCTGCTCGGCTATCTTCAGCTCGCTCTGGCGTTTTTCCTCTTCCTGTTTCTGAGTGATCTCGAGAATCTTGACCTCCTGTTGCGAGTTGGCCCTGAATTCGGCGTTTTCCATGATTGTCTTGTCGTTCATGAAACGCTGCCTCTGCTTGTCGTACATTATGAAATCCTCCAGGGCCTTCCTGTAGTCGTGTATGCTCTGGTGATACAGTGCCGATGCCTTGTAAGTGTTTATTATGTGTGTGGGCCACTGCTCGTTGAGTTCTTTCTTCAGGCTGTCTGTTATCTGGATGGCGCGCCTGATGTTTCCCTTCAGGAATTCCAGCTCGGCCTTCTGTATCAGCGACGATATCATGTAGTCGTCGTCCTGCAGCATCTGGCCTATCTCGTATAGCTTTCCGCTGTTCTCCTCCGCCTCCTCTATGTATTTCTGATTGCTGCGCGACGATCTTTTGGCGTAGTATATTTCCACATCGGCCTTGTACATATAGTATGTGCCGAGAATGTTTATCCTGTCAAATTCCTCTATGTCCTTGCATTGCAGGTATTTCATCGAAGAGTCGCAGGCGTTTTCCACAGCTGATAGCATTGCATTGTCCACCTCCGAGTTGTAGTACATCTTTCCCTGCATCTCGGTGAAGTTTATGTGAGCTAATATCGAGAAATTGTAACCCATTCCGCTGCTGTCGTTCTGGCGGCTGTCTATCAGGATGGCCTGGTTTATGTTGTCGCGGGCCGATGCGTACAGCTCCATGTTGGCGCAGTTGGTGGCTATGTCGCGGTATACTCGGGCCACGTGGTTCATGTTGCCCAGTTTTTCGAATTTCAGAAGTGCCTGCTTGAAATATTCGGTGGATTCCTTGTGCTGAAGCGAAACGCTCTTTACGCCGCCGATATTGTATAGCGATTTGGCCATCTGCAGCTCGTCGCCGCACTGGTTGGCCAGATGAAACTGCTTGGCGTACACATCCTCGCACTTGCTCATGTCCAGGTAGAAATACGACCAACCCATCAGATTGTACGATTCCATCATGCTTACGGTATCGTGTGCCAGTGTGGAAAGCTCGCAGAGCCGCTCGGCGTATTTCAGCTTGAGCTCGGGCTCGTTGGTGGCCTTGCCGAGCTCCACATATATCTGTATGGAGTCAGTCTGGCCGTCAGCCCTCATGGGAAATAGTGCCGTAAGTATAGCTAATATGCTGATTAATAAGTGTTTCATTCTTTATTACCTGTTCGTTTTCGATTAACAAATATAAAAATTATAATTAATAATCGCAACTAAACCATGTTTTTTTGATAAATATTAACTACATTTGCAAAGTTTAAACCAAAGTGCACTATTTTTGAGATGGATTTTAAGTTAATTTCAGAATATCAGCCCACCGGCGACCAGCCTGATGCTATCCGACAGCTTACCGAGGGAGTTCTCCGCAACGATAAGTATCAGATACTTAAGGGAGTAACTGGTTCCGGAAAGACTTTTACAGTAGCCAACGTTATCAAGAACATCAACAAGCCGGTGCTGGTGCTGAGCCACAACAAGACTCTCGCCGCC
>JAZQPB010000127.1:0-7432 GCA_045628165.1 Bacteroidales bacterium
AGCAATACTTCCTTTTTGACATTTTACTGTAAAGTCTTTGCTCTTCTTTTGGGAATATTCTTCATATTCATCCCAAACAAACTCATATGCTAAGTCGAAAAATGATGTACATTCCATGAATGTGTTTCTCCCCAGAAAAGTTACAGACTTTAAATTTGAACAACCAGCAAAGTTACAGTTTTTCATTTCTAAAACACTTGCGGGAATTATAATCTCAGTTAAACTGGTGCATCCCCTGAAAGCATCTTCTATAACTGTAATACCTTCTGGTAATACAATACTACTTAAACTGCAACATTCAGAAAATGCATCCCATTCAATTTTTTTGTTCCTTTCTTGATAATTCCTACATTGCCACGTCTCATTCTCCCACTGTAAGCTTCTCCTCCGGGCCGGAGTTGCCGCTCAGGTTGGGGCAGTCCTTGAACATATCCTGAATCTTGCAGTTATCGTTTATCTTGAACGATGGCGATACTGTTATCCTGCTCAGGTTTTCGCAGTTGTTGAACATATAGCCCATGTGGAGCACCTTGCTCACATCAAAACTGCTGAGGTTGAGCGTAGTAAGCGACTTGCAGCCCCAGAACATTATGTTCATGTCCTTCACGTTGGATGTATTGAAGTTGCTTATGTGGAGGCTCGTGAGCGCGCCGCAGCTCTCAAACATTCCGCCCATGTCTATCACCTTCTGTGTATCGAAGCTTGATACATTGATATCTGTGAGCGCTATGCATCCGCTGAACATCGCGTGCATGTTGTTCACCTTGGCGGTATTGAAGTTGCTGAGGTTCAGGCTCTTTATCGACTTGCAGGCGGCGAACATGCAGGCCATGTTTGTTACCATCTCGGTATTGAAATTTGAGATATCTATGCTCGTGAGCGACTTGCAGCCGCCAAACATCCATTTCATGTCGGTTACCTTGTCGGTATTTATAGAGCTGATGTTCAGGCTCGTGAGCGCGCCGCATCCTGCGAACATCGATGCCATGTTGGTGACTTTTTCGGTATTGAAACTGCTGAGATCCAGCATTGTGAGGTTTTCGCACGAATAAAACATGTTTTCCATGTTGTTGACTCTCTTGGTGTTGAAATTGCCGAACTCTATCCTTGTGAGCGATTTGTATTCGCTGAAAAGTCCGCTGCAGTTTTCGGGCGCAATGATTTCCTCGTCGTTTTCGCTCAGCACGTAATAATCGGTGTTGCTCTTGTAGATCTTTATTTTCTTTTCCTGGTCGGCATATCCGGCCTTCTTGTATGATTTGGCCCCGGCGGCGTTCGATTTGGTGTCGAATGTTATGCTTGTGGTCTTGGATTTGGGTATGTATTTGTTTATCAGTATTTTCGACAGGTTGGCTTTGCCGGCCTTGGTTTTTGGGTCGTTTTGGCTGTAGGCAGCTAATGTCATGGTAGCCATCAGTACCGCAATTAATAATTTGATAGTTTTTTTCATAATGCTGTTGGTAAATATTATTAAACAACAAATATAGTGATATTTTTAATCCACAAAAAAAATATACAAAGTTTTGGACAAATTTTTGGCATTTTCTTTGCTAATGTAAAATATAAACTACAAAAATCAATCGCAAATGTTTTTGACACTTTTCAATCAGAAAATCAGGGTGTTTTTGGCTGATGCCACCGATGATGTGGCTGGCATAAGAACCGTGCTTGGCACAGTGTTGCGTCGGGCCGGCATCGATGTGGTGTATCCCAGCGCGGAGGGCGCCGGAGATGGTATGCCATTAGCTGAAATGGAAAACTGCGATTGCTCTGTGCATGTGCTTGGCGCTCAGAATTTTTATGAGCAGGGAGCTGATGGCTATGACACACCGGCCGGCCGTCATTACCGCGCGGCATCGTCGGTGGCCAGGGAGGGATTCAGGATGTTTTTATGGAATCCGTCGGGGCTTATAGATTCCCGGAATATGTATGTGAACGCCATCCGCCGCGATATTGTGGAGAATGTGATATACAGCTCCAGCACTTCGCCAATAGTTTTTGTGGAAGATCTGCGCGGCATTATGAGCGTAAAACCCACAGCCAAGAGCGACCTCTCGAATGCCGATATCTTCTTCATCTACAACGACCTGGACCGCGAATCGGCTGTGGAGATTCTGTCGATGCTGCAGGATATCCACAAGGTGGCGTCGTTGGGCATCAATATGAGTTCCAATACCGACTATTCGGAATTTATAAGCCGTCAGCTGAAGGTGTGCCGTATAGGCGTAATCTACAGCGACTATGCCGTAGACTGGGCCATGCCTTTTGCGCGTCAGCTCTGGAAAGACAATGGAGGTCAGTCAGCTGATGTGCCCATCTTTATGGCCGCCAACTCCAAGCACTCAGATGCCGAAAAGATAGAGCAGCTGAAAGAGTTTATGGAATACACCATAGCCGAGGAGGCGCTTATTCCACTCGATATCAAAATATTTTTCGACAAGGTAACAACAAAGAAACAAGATGACTAAACGCATTTGTCCATATCCGGGCCTCAGGCCATTCACCGAGGAGGAATCTATATTCTTCAAGGGGCGTGATATGCATATACGCCAGATCGTGAAACTATTGGAGACCAACAAGATGGCCTTCATCACCGGAGCCTCGGGCGATGGCAAATCGAGCATGGTGTATGCCGGCGTGATACCCTACATAAGGGCCGGATATTTCAAGGCGCAGTACAACGGATGGCTGATTGTGGATTTTAAGCCGCAGAAAAATCCGCTGCTCTCTCTCAGCGAGTCGCTCGCCATGCAGCTCGGTATGGATTCCAGCAAATGCACACAGGAACTGGAATACGGTTTCTCGTCGCTCGTGGATCTCTACAGGCAGTCGCCTTATTATGTAACTGAGGGCGATAATCAGAGCAACCGCGGCCGGAACCTTCTCATCATAGCCGACCAGTTTGAGGAGATTTTCACCAATTTCGAGAACTTTGACGGCGGACATCCTTCCGACGAGAGCTACACGGCTGTAAACCTTCTGCTGGAGACCATAAGAATCTCCATATCGGAGAATCTGCCTGTGTATGTGGCTTTTACCATGCGCAGCGATTTTATCTCGCAGTGCACTTTCTTCAAGAATCTGCCCGAATATATAGCATACTCGCAGTTTTTTGTTCCTCAGCTCAAGCGCACCGAAATCCGCCAGGTGATAGAGGAGCCGGCGCTGATGGCAGGCGGACGGATAGCCCCGAGACTCACCGAGGTTATCATCAACAACCTCAATTCCGGATTCGACCAGCTGCCGGTGCTTCAGCATGCGCTCAATCTTCTCTGGAAGGTGGCCGGCGACGGCGAGAGCGTGATGGACCTCATCCATCTGGCCAAGATAGCCGGAATATCAAGCGATGTGCTGTCAGCTGACGAAAAGGGTGAATTTGACCGCTGGTACAAGAATCTGCCCGAATACCACCACAAATATTACGCCCGACCCGACCTCAACAACGTGCTGAATGCCCACGCCGGAATACTCTACGAGAGTGCCTACGACTATTTTATGAGCAACAGCGACTGGGCCGAGAAATCCATCACTCCCGAGGAGAGCAAGGAGATAATAGAGACCGTATTCAAGAGCCTCACCAAGATCGACAACAACCGCCCCGTGCGCAACCGATGCAAGCTGAGCGAGATTACCGGCATCATCAACAAACCTCACATCACCAACGCCACAGTGTGCGGAGTAATCAATATTTTCCGCACTCCCGAAAATTCGCTCATCAAGCCGTTCTCGGTGCCCGGACGCACCGATACCGAATACATATCGGGCGATACGGTGCTCGATGTTACCCATGAGGCCCTCATCCGTAACTGGCAGCTCTTGAGCGAGTGGGACCAGGAGGAGGAAATCGACATCAAGGACTATCACGACCTGAACGCGCAGATGCAGCTCTGGATATCCAACAACAGAAACTCATCGTATCTGCTCAACAGCGGAAGCTACACATACTTCAACCAGTGGTTCAACAGGAGCAATCCAAATCCATCGCTATTCCTGAAATACGACAACAGCAAACTCCCTGTGCGCCAGAAGATAAAGAACGCACAATACAAGTACGAGAACTACGTGGAGTTTCTGGAGACGTCGTATCAGGCTATACTGGCCAAGGAGAAGGCCGTAAGGCGCAGGGTGCAGATAGTGATATTCTCGCTGCTGGCATTTGTGATAAGCCTCACCGCCTTTGCCTACTGGGCCATGAACGAGAAAGACAACGCCGAGGAGCAGAAAAACATAGCCGAGCAGGAGCGCCAGGAGGCCGAGAATCAGCGTCAGATAGCCGACTCGCAGCGCCAGGAGGCCGAGAAACACCGTTTCATAGCACAGCAGGAGCGTGATACCGCACAGATGCTCTATCAGCGCGTGCTCAAGGCCATGAACGAGATAGACCGCGAGAGGGCCCGCGCCATCAGGATGCGAAACGAGGCCAACCGACAGCGCGAGATAGCCGACAGCAACTACTCTTTCGCGATGCTTCAGCGTCAGCAGGCCGAGCACGACCGCAACGCCCTCCAGGAGCAGATAGACATCACCGAGGCCGCCAACGCCAAGAGCGCCAAGTTCAACATGATGGCCATGAGCAACCTCCTGGCCATGAAGGCCAAAAATCCATACGACGACAAGGGGCTCAACCTCCGTCTGGCCATGACATCATACAACATATCGGTAAACAACGAGATCGACAATTTCTCGGAGATATACGATGCCCTGCTCTTTGCCATGGGACAAAACAATATGCTCGATCCGCTCAAGATTACCAACTCCAAGATTGCGGCATTTGCCGTGGGCGACGACAACGAGCTCGTCTGCGTTACCCAGAACGCCGAGTTCATCACATACAATATGATATCGGACACCAAGACCAAGGAAATCCGCAAGATCTCCAAATACCAGACCAAGCAGAACATCCGCAAGGCAGTGTTTGCCGATCCATACAACATCGTGTATTCGGCATCCGACCACAATACATACCTCATGAACACCAAGACCCAGGAGCGCACCAAGCTTACATCGCAGGGCGACATGGTGGTATCGGCCCACTTTACCGTGGATGCCAAATACCTGGTGATAGCGTATCAGACCGGCAGGGTAGTGGTGCTGAATTCCAGCGACCCCGACGGCCACGTGGTGCAGTCCATCAACCTGAAGTCGCGTCTGGCCGGCATCTGCACATCCACATCCGATGTATACGTGCTCACACAGAAGGGCGACCTCATCAAGTGGACCTTCATGACCAACGAGCAGAAAAACATACTCTCGCTCGGCAAAAACGCATCGTGCATAGTATCCATCCCCGACAAGAGACAGCTCGCCGTGTGCCTCTCCGACGGCAACATCCATCTCGTGGATACCAGACAGGACGCCGAGGTGGATATGATGCTGGGCAGCCACTCGGGCCTGCTGGACGCCGTATACGACCGCAACAACGGCCGTCTGATGATATCAGGCTCCAACAAGTGCCTCTCCATAGTAAATATGCGCAATCTCAGGGTAAAACCCATCCAGATAGAGGACCACGCCTTCAACCGCAAGGACATCGTATCCATAGGATTCAGCTCCGACGGATCGGCCGTGCTCTCCCTCACATCCGACAATGTGCTCCGCTGTTTCTACCTCGAGATAGATACATACATGGACCGCATAGCCGCCAAGTATCCCAAGCCCCTCAATCAGGAAGAGCTTGAGCTGATACTCGGCAGGGATTTTCTGGACAACTAACGCACCTAATACATTATCACGATTATGACGATTACAGTTTTCATGCTATCAGCTGCCACAGCCATACTGCTGGCGCTCAGCATATACCTATACATATCGCATCGCCGCGCCGCCGACCGCACCGCCACCAGGGAGAAAAACCGCTACGAGAAGCTCCTGAAGGACCAGGAAGACGAGATCAAGCGTATCAGCTACCTGTATGCCGAACTGGAGCAGAGCGGCAGGGGCGTGGTGGCAGCTGATGGCGATACATCATCCGAGCTCACATCCGGTGTGCCGCTGCATACCGCCGAGAGCCTGCTGATGGAGCAGAAACGCCTGGAGGCCGACAAGGAAGACCTCGCCCTGCGCAACCGCAAGCTCTGGGATATGTCGGTGCAGATACAGAAAGACAAGCAGCGCATCCAGCTCCTGAAAAACGAGCTGGAGATGCGCCACCGCGGCATCACCGATTCCATAGCATACGCCAGGCGCATACAGGACGCCGTATTGCCCAAGGTGCAGATACTCAAAGACTCGTTTGCCGACCATTTCCTGATGTGGCTGCCCAAGGAGACAGTGTCGGGCGATTTCTACTGGATGAAGCGCCAGGGCGACATGGTGGTGTTTGCCGTGGCCGACTGCACGGGCCACGGAGTGCCGGGAGCCTTTATGAGCATGATGGGAGTAACATTCCTGAACGATATATGCTCTCACATAGACGAATCCACACAGCCGTCGCAGATACTGGAAAACCTCAGAAACCTCGTGATAGACACCCTTCAGCAGGACAACTCGAATCCGCTGGAGCCCAAGGACGGCATGGACCTGGCCCTCTGCGTGCTCAATGTGAGGACACTGCAGCTGAGATTTGCCGGGGCCAACAATCCGCTGTACATAGTGCGCGCGGGCCAGCTGATGGAATACAAGGCGGTGCGCAATCCCATCGGCCTGTATCCAAGGCTGCGCCCGTTCGAGACCATAGAGCTGCAGGCCGAGCAGGGCGACTATCTCTACATGTTCTCCGACGGATTTGCCGACCAGTTTAACGGCGCCACGGGCAAGAAACTCACCTACATGAGGATGAAACAGCTGCTCGTGGATATCAACTCCAGGACATCGGCGGGAGAGGAGCAGAAGGCCATGATCTGCCAGTACCTCACCGACTGGCGGGGCTCGTTCATACAGATGGACGATGTGCTGATAGGCGGATTCAGGATATAAACTGCGGTAAATATCACAGTTATTAAAAAAAATATTGATTAATATCACAATTAATAAAAAAAATATATTTACCTTTGCAGTTGTAAAAAAGTATAAACATTAAAAATACCATACAGAATTAAATGGCAACAACAGCAGATTTGAAAAACGGCCTCTGTATCAATTTCAACAACGATATTTATACAGTAGTTAGCTTTCAGCATGTAAAGCCTGGCAAGGGTCCAGCTTTTGTACGCACACGCCTTAAGAGCCTCACCAACGGCCGCGTGTTGGAGAACACATTCTCGGCAGGTCACGAGATCGATATCACAAGAATCATCCGCCGTCCATTCTCTTTCCTCTACGAAGTCGGAGGCCAAGCGGTCTTAGGAAGACAACAATGGGCACCAACTCCTTGGCTCACAGAACGACATGGCTACGATCCGACTTAACGGCCGCGTGTTGGAGAACACATTCTCGGCAGGTCACGAGATCGATATCACAAGAATCATCCGCCGTCCATTCTCTTTCCTCTACG
>JAZQPB010000128.1:0-4334 GCA_045628165.1 Bacteroidales bacterium
ATGAGTGTGTCCATGTAATCGGGAGGCTGCGGCGCATCAACGAATCCGCTGGCCTGATTGCCCACGAATCCGCTGGCCTGGTCGCTTACAAAACCGCTTCCGCCATCGCCGCCGCTGATGAATCCGCTGGCCGGGCGATTATCACTGTTCAAGAATCCACTGTCGTTATTATTCATGATATGTAATGTTTGATATTAGCTGCAAAGTTAAAAAATATTAAATACGACGCAAGAAAAACGCGAAATTAATCGTCCCATCCTGTGGTATCGGTCTCAAAATATTTGGTATCGGTGATGAAATCGAAATCACGGTAATAGAGCCGCGCGTAATACTCGTATCGCATACACGGCATCAGGCTGTCGAGCATATATGTAAGGCGCCCGAGCGAATCGAGTGTCAGCTGTCTTGAATGCAATCCGCTGATACCCAGCGAATCAGTAGGCTTGTAGTCGAGGTAGATATCCAGCGAGTCGCGGTTGAAGAATCTCGCATTAAGTATAAAATCCACCACGGCCGATGTATCGGTGACACCGCGCGCGTATCCGGTCCTGAAATCGATGAGCGGAGCCTTGAATCTGAGCGTATCGCTGCGCAAAGTATCATCGAAGGCATCGCGCGCATAGAGGAAACACTCTATTACAAGTCCCTGAATATCAATATTTATGGTATCAGTAAGGCAGCCTGATGAATCGTAATCTACGGGATGGCAGATCCAGCCCCTGTCCATGGAACCGCGGAAAAAAACGCCGGTCTCCTTGATGTCGTAGTCGCGGAAAAGGTCGAGGTTGTAGCGGGCTGATACCTTGAAATCGAAAATATCTATGATATCGATCTCGATGCTGCGGGCCAGGCTGTTGGTGTCGATGGGATTGAGCGCGCCCACGTCCTTATTGAACCAGTCGTCATCGAAATATCCGGGCTGGAGCATAGGGTCGGTCCACGGACTTCCGTCGGCCAGCACGCCGTGCTCGCTGAAGTAGTTTTCCTCGTCGGGATACTCGCATGCCAGTATCAGCGACGATAATATTAATATGCTAAGTATCTGTTTCATAATAATCTAAAAACAATAACACAATCCGAAATTGATATCGGCAAAAGCCGGTTTCGACATCACCCTCGAGAAGCTCACGGTAGGCAGAATGTTGTTCCACCAGCGGTTGTAATACAGATTGCGGAGCACGAGCATGGCGCCCACCTCGATATTGAGCGCGCGGCACTTGGCAGGGCTGTAATAGCGGGTCTGATACTCGTAGATATTGGAATACTGGCCGTAGCCCATGGCTATGTACATGGCGGCCTTCTCGTGGAAACGGAAAGCCGGGCCCACATTCACGGTGAGGCCTTTCCAGCCGGGATTGTCGGATTTCAGATACTGTCTCTCCGATAATATGCGTGTGCTCCTCACGTTTTTCATCCTGATGGAGCTGTCGAAAAACAGCGGCGAGAATCTCAGGTCGGCTATTATTCCCCAGCGGTTGTCTTCCAGATAGCCCACCTGCGCGCCGTAATTGAGCTTAAGCGAGCTGGCCACTCCGGCAAACCTCACATTATCCACCTGCCTGTACAGATGGCACTTGCGCACCACATCGAGCTTGCCCTTGTGCGGAATAGTAACGGGAAACTCCCTCGACACAAATCCCGGCGACGAGAGCACCACGGTATAATTGCCCACCAGACGCTCCTGCACGGCCGGGCCGGTGAGGATGTATTTCTCCTTGCCGTACGACACCTCCGACTGATAGCCCTTGGCGTTGGTCTTTATGGAGAGCGATCCCATGTTGAGTTTCAGGGTGTAGCTGCGCGATGCGTTGATGGTTTCCATGCGCTTGCGCGAGGTGTGGCCGTTGTATTCGGTGTACACAATGTGCTGCATTCCCTTCTCCACCTGCACCGAGCTTACGAGTCCGCAGTTTACGCCGTCTACCCAGAGATTTGTGAAATCCTCCTTGTCTACCGTAATGGTTACCAGGTCTTTAGGAATCCTCACGTCCATCTGATACGTGGTATTGGGGCGGAAATTCCGTGAATTTACCACAATCTCCTTGCACGGATAATATCCCGGCACGTAAAACAAAATGTATCTGCTGGTACCGTCGCGCGGAATCCTCACCAGGAATTTCTGGACACCCGACTCGGTTCGCGACTGCGATATGGCCGGAAGGTCGTTGGTGATATAGAGCAGGTCCATCGAAGTCTTCACATCAATCTCGCAGTAGTTGTATTCGGTGTCGTTCAGCTGAAACGATATAGATGAGCTCTTCTGCTGGAGGTCGCTGGATTTCAGCTGAATGGCGGTCATGTTCTGCATCTGTACAAGAATCTTGCAGACTCTGGCCTTGGTGAGCATCTGTGCCGGCACACTAAGATACAGGTCGGGATATCCGGGAACAGAAACTGTGAGTTCGGCGTCACGGTCGTCGGCCACGTACACACGCTTGAAACAGCCGTTGTACAGCTCCTGCGACAGATATTCCAAGTTCTGATTCTGAACCCTTACACCGTCTACGGGTACTATTATATCGATGGCGGCCTTCTCGGTACTCAGGCCCGAAACCCTGTTGCCGTATTCCAGAATCGTGAAACTCAGAGCATTGTTTTCCTGAGCCCAGGATACCGAGAATATCAGCAGAAGGATTACCGTATATATAAATCTCATATCGGAAATTTCAAATTGAGTTTTTTTATCAACTATTCTATAACGGCAAAAATCATGCAAAGATTGTATCTGCGCCCCAAAAGATTGGGGTATACAAAATAAACGCCATCAGCTGCAAGGCACATTTTTTGCTGTGTAGTGGGCAGCTAATACGTAATGAAAATGAACCCTAATATTGCCGTAATAGGACTTGGATACGTGGGTCTGCCACTGGCCAGACTGTTTTCCACCAAATACCCGACCACCGGCTTCGACAAGAGCCAGCACCGCGTAGACAGCATTATGAGCGGTCACGACTATACAATGGAAGTATCTGACAATGAGCTTGCCGAGGCCATAAGGAATGGACTGAGATGCACCACCCGGATAGACGACATACGGCATTGCAACATATACATTGTGGCCGTGCCTACTCCCGTGGACAGCAACAACCGGCCCGACCTCGCTCCGCTGATATCGGCCAGCCGCACAGTGGGACAGGTAATCAAGAAGGGCGACATAGCCATCTATGAATCAACGGTTTATCCCGGAGTAACCGAGGAAATCTGCATTCCCGAAATCGAGAAAGTTTCGGGGCTGAGGTTCAACGTGGACTTCTACGCCGGATATTCGCCCGAACGCATCAACCCCGGCGACCGCGAACACACCGTAGAGAAAATCCGCAAAGTGACATCAGGCTCCACTCCCGAAACCGCCGACATCGTGGACGATCTATACAACTCCGTGCTCATCAACGGCACCCACAAGGCACCGTCCATCAAGGTAGCCGAGGCCTCCAAGATAATCGAGAATTCGCAGCGCGACGTAAACATAGCATTCATGAACGAGCTGGCCAAGATTTTCAACGCCATGGGCATCGACACCAACGACGTGATAGAAGCAGCATCCAGCAAGTGGAATTTCATAAAAATGCGCCCGGGACTCGTGGGCGGTCACTGCATCTCGGTAGACCCTTATTACCTGATACAGAAGGCACAAGTATACGGAGTGCTGCCGAGAATAATGTCGGCGGCGCGTCGCCTGAACGACGGCATGGGCGATTATGTGGCCAATCAGCTGATAAAACTCATGAACCTGAAGGGCGTAATGGTGAAAGACTCCAAAATCCTGATACTCGGATTCACATTCAAGGAAAACTGCCCCGACATCCGCAACACCAAGGTAGCCGACATTGTGGACACTCTCAGCCAGTACACCCCAAATATCGACATCTGCGATCCCTGGGCCGACGCCGGAAGAGTAAACGAGGAATACGGCATTCAGCTGAAAAAAACGGAAGACCTCTCCCCTGCCAGCTACGACGCCATAATCCTGAGCGTGGCCCACAGGGAATTCACATCGCTCCAAATCAGGAGTTATCTCAGGGCAGCTAATGGCGTAGTATACGATGTGAAAGGCGTTCTCGACCGAAACATCGTGGACGGAAGGCTGTAGTGTTATTCTAAGCCCGAAATTCTGGGCAAAAATCAGCCAAAAATCTTTTTTTCACCTTCGGTGCTATCCCAGATGGATGCTCTTGGTGCCTGGAAGGCACTACCTTGAGTAACCGGGTACGCCGAAGCCGTTGGCGCTTGTGCCAATGGCTGGCGTGCCCGGCTTGCACCTACGGTTGCAGTACAACAAAAAAAGGTATAGCATGACTATTAGCCATACCATACCTTTTTTAACAAAAAAGAAT
>JAZQPB010000129.1:0-38914 GCA_045628165.1 Bacteroidales bacterium
AGGAAGGCGCAAAGGCCGTAAAGTGGAGCTGCGACGGCTCTCCAGAATATACCATGGAGGAGACCGAGAAGGAAGGCCGCGGTACCGACATCATCCTCCACGTGGACGGCGACAGCGCCGAATACCTCGAGGACAGCAAGATTGAGGAACTCCTCAAGAAATACTGCATGTTCCTGCCAGTGCCTATCGGATTCGGCAAGGAGAAGGAGTGGAAAGACGACAAGTACGTGGAGACAGGCAAGGACAAGATCGTAAACGACAGCGACCCACTCTGGATGAAGAAACCTTCGGAGCTCAAGGACGAGGACTACAAGGCATTCTACAAGAAGCTCTACCCAGGCTCGTTTGAGGATCCATTGTTCAACATCCACCTCAACGTAGATTACCCATTCAACCTTACCGGCGTGCTCTACTTCCCAAAAATCCGCACAAATCTCGAGATTCAGAAAAACAAGATCCAGCTCTACTGCAACCAGGTATTCGTTACCGACAGCGTAGAGGGTATTGTTCCTGAGTTCCTTACATTGCTCCACGGCGTTTTGGATTCTCCAGACATTCCATTGAATGTATCAAGAAGCTACCTCCAGAGCGACAGCAACGTAAAGAAGATAAGCGACCACATCACAAAGAAGGTGGCAGCCAAGCTCACCGACATCTTCAAGAACAAGCGCGACGAGCTGGAGAGCAAGTGGGAAGACCTCAAGCTCTTTATCCAGTACGGAATGCTCACCAACGAGAAGTTCTACGACTCGGCCAAGGATTTCTTCCTCTACAAGAACGTGGACGGCAAGTTCTTCACACTCGAGGAGTACAAGAACATCATCAAGGACAACCAGACCGACAAGGACAACACCATAATCGCCCTCTACGCCTCCAACAAGGACGAGCAGTACTCATTCATAGAGGCTGCCAAGGCCAAGGGCTACGATGTATTGGTACTCGATTCTGCCTTCGACTCTCACTTCGTGAACCAGGCCGAGCAGAAAAACCAGGGAATCAGATTTATGCGTGTGGATTCCGACACTCTCGACAAGCTTATCCGCAAGACCGACGCTCCTACATCCAAGTTCAACGACGAGGAGAAGAACGACATATCATCAATGTTCCAGTCGCAGACTCCAAAGGGCGGCAACAAGAACTTCACCATAGAGCTCGACTCACTCGGTGAGGACGCAATGCCTGTAATGATTACCCAGAGCGAGTTTATGCGCCGTATGAAGGATATGGGCAAGATGGGCGGTCCAGAGGCCAGCTTCTACAACAACCTGCCTGACAACCTGACACTCGTTGTAAACGAGAGCCACCCAGTTGTTAAGTCGCTCGTGGAGAAGGCTTGGTCTGATACTTCATCAGAGATCGACGCCATAGAGGACGAGGTAGCTCCAGTAAAGAAAGACCTCGACGCCCTCAACACCCTCACCAAGGACAAGAAGGACGAGGAAATCTCTACCGAGGAGAAGAACAAGAAGGAGGAGCTTCAGAAGAAGATCTCTGAGCTTGATGGCAAGCGCAAGGCCGTATTCGAGAAGTTTGCAGCTGATAACAAGCTCGTAAAGCAGCTAATCGACCTCGCTCTCCTGGCCAACAACATGCTCCGCGGCGAGGACCTCACCAAGTTTGTAAAGCGCAGCGTAGAGTTGCTCGATAAATAATCAAGAACACCTCTTTTTCATAATTGAACAATTATAGTACAATCCCTGACGAACCGATTTCGTCAGGGATTTTTTTGTTTGTTCGCCATATTTTATCTACCTTTGCCAGCAGAAACACACAGAAGTATTTATAACAACAACTAAAATGAGAACACTACTACTTACAACATTGCTGCTGTCAATCAGCCTCTCGCTGTCGGCTCAGAATTTGGCAGCTGATATCGAGAAACAGTACTCATTACTGGATAAAGACGAATATCTTAAAGTGCTTGTTGAGAATTACAGAATCCAGCGACAGAACTTTCATTACAACGAGAGCAAGCAACATGAAAAGTTTTGCCAGGAACATGGATTGGCACTTACTGAAAGAGATACATCCGGATGGGTTGACAAAGAGACTGAGGAGTTTGCGCAAATAATCAAACAAGCCAACCCATATTTTGTGCTGAAATTGAATTATGGAGAGAATGGCTTCGAAGTTGATTCCTCGAATCTAAATTTCAATATCTTGTGGTTCGGCAAAAAAAATCCAATTAAACTTATATACATCAAAAAAGGAGTCATATTCGTTTTTGGGAAAATATATCCGAGCCTAATGGATACACATGTGAATAATGCCCACAAGGCTTTGCGAAAAATGAAGAAAGCCAGGCCACAACATTTGCTTTTCAGCGACGTACATCAGGGATGGATTTCATACATTGACGGCAAATTGTTCGCCTGTGATATTTATGACCTAAAAATAGAAGAACTTGACGATTATGTGAAAACTAATAATCGAATCTTTTCTAATATCAATAAGTATATCAATGACAACGAAGACATCTACAGATTATTCTTGGACAAACCTAATGACTAAAATTAAAATAACTAAGCGATGAAAACCATTATCACAATATTAATACTGACAATCAGCCTCTCGCTATCTGCTCAGAATTTGGCAGCTGATATCGAAAAACAATATTCATTGCTGGACAAGGACGAGTATTTCAGGATGCTTGTTGAGAATTACAGAATCCAACAACAGAATTATTATTACAACTATAGGAAACAGGATGAAAAACGTTGCAAGGAATCAGGAGGAAGGTGGTCGCCAATAGATACAAGTGGCAAAGTGGCTAAAAGTGTTGAGGAATTTGAAAGATTACTGAAAAAGCCCAATCCTAATTTCATCCTTAGATTGAAATACTGCCAGAATGGATTTATTGTAGATACCTCTCAGCTGAAATATGAAATATTCTGGGAAGAAGGCAAGACAATCCAATACATCTTGTTTGATTATGGAGTAATCGAAACACAGCATTGCTTTATAGCTACAGTCAACAAAACCATTGGCAAAAGGGAAAAAAGGACACGTCCCAAGATTCTGAAAATGAAACCAAGGCATTTGTTGAGTTGCGATGCTGTTAGTGGAATGCTGTATTGTCTTGATAATACAATCATGGTTTATTCTATTGGCGATGACAAGTTCTATCAATTGGACGAATACTTGAAGTTGTTCCTGGAAAAAATTTTACTTATCAACAAAAGAGCAAGTGAGCATTCGGATTATTGTGATAGGTATTTAAAGAGAATGGAGGAATAGAATAATATCATGAAAACATCAGGAAAGACTTATTAGTGAAATTTCGAATCATGAGATTCCAGGATTGCTATATATGTTGAATGACGAGATTTTCGTATTCGACTTGACAGATATGAAATAAACGATTATCTGCAAATGAATGTAGGAACCTACGGGCGGAGCGATTTCGTCTGGGGATTTTTTTGTTTGGATTTTTTTATTAACTTTGCACGATTACTGATTACTAATTTAACCCAAACAAAACTAATGCAGGCAATCCTAAAAACAGCAACCACTCTGGCTCTCATATTTTTCTGTGCATCGGTTTACGCACAGACACTTCAGGTTTCCGACATCAGCATATCAGGCAACAGGAAAACCAAGCCAAACATAATACTCTGCGAGATGGAGGTGCAGGCAGGCGACACGCTATCAGCTGGGCAACTGCCACAAATACTGGAGAAAAGCAAGGACAACCTCCTGAAGACATCACTCTTCAACTACGTGACCATAACCCCGGAATACAACGCGATAGACTCATCACAGCTGATGATAAACATAGCCGTGGAGGAGCGCTGGTATCTCTGGCCCAACGCCAACATAACACCGCACAACGGCAACCTGAACGACTGGCTGTCGGACCCTGACCTTTCGCTGATAGACTATTGCGTGGGAATCAAGAAATACAACTTCCGCGGGCGCAGGGAGGCCGTGTACATAAACACGAGGTTCGGATTCAACAACTTCGTGCAGATAGGCTACCAGAACATCGGCCTCGATAAGAAACGCAACCACATGCTATCGCTGGCCATATCAACCAAGAGGCAGAAGTCGCTGACAATAAAGGAGGCCGACAACAAATCCCATTATCAGGAATTCGACGGCGTGAAAACCGCCATCCGCGACTACAACTACGAGGTAACGTACACCTACCGCCCCGAGACCAACCTGATAAACAACCTGACACTCGGCTACATAAAGACCAAAATACATGACTCGGTGGCCATAGAGAATCCCGATTTCCTGGGCAACGGACGCAAGAGACTGGAGGGCATCACGCTGAAATATGAGTTCCGCCTCGACAACAGAAACTCAAATTACTATCCGCTAAAGGGCTCATTCACATCGATATACCTCCACAAGAAAGGTCTCTTCGGCAACAACCTGGACCTGTGGAAGGCCGACATCGACTTCAGGAAATATTTTCAGGTGGCCGACAGGCTATATCTCGCATCGCAGATCTACGGATCGTTCAGCAGCAACGGCATGCCGTTCTGCATGATGGAGGCCATAGGATACAAGCCCAACATCCTGAAGGGCTACGAGCAAAACTACATAGCCGGGCGCAACCTCATGTACCTGAACACATCATACAAGTGGGAGATAGTGAAACCGCACATCTGGCATATCAAGAGGCTCAACCTCCCGAGGTTCAACAAGATACACTACGCCGTATATATAAACCTATTCGCCAACGCAGGATATGTATCATCTAAGAATCTCGACACCGAGAACCTGAACACCATGAACGGCACTCTGCTTGGCGCGGTGGGCGCAGGCCTCGATTTCGTAACCTATTACGACCGCGTGTTCACCATCTATGCCGCCCACAACGCCCAGGGCAAAACCTACGTGGGAATAGGATTCAAGACAGCATTCTAACCTCAAACATACAAACAAAAAAAAGCGGCCTTACGGTCGCTTTTTTTATTTTTTTTACACGGCACAGGCCCGTATTACTTGGCCTCGGGAGCGCGGTCGTAGATGCTCTGGAGAGTGTAAGTGCTGTCCTGAGTGTCGTAAGCCTTCACCATCAGGCGGCCCACCTCCTCACCATCGCCGAGGAATGCGCCAGTCTGGTGGTCGATGAGACCGAACGACTCGTCGCCAACGCCGAGAGCGTAGCCGTTGTCCCAGTAGAAGGCGGCAATGTTGCGGTCGCTCATGGCCTTGATAACGTACTCAAGGTAATACTTGCGGAAAGTCTCAGCATGCTCGTCGGCACGGTTTACAGCGCCAAACTCGCCGAAATATACAGGAATTCCGTTCTTAATGTACTTGTTGCAGAGGGCGTCGAGCATTCCAGTATAAGTGCTCTCGTCGGCACCTGGAGCCACATCCTTGCCAGTGTGTCCCCACTCGCTGTACTTGGCAGCGCCAGCGTAGTCCCAAGGATCGTAGCTGTGTACGGCAATCATTATCTTGTCCTTGGCCTCGTCCTTAGGCATTACGAGATGCTCCATGGTGAGGTGAGGGCTTGTAACATAGCCGGGAATGCCGATATAGCGGTTGGCATTCTCGCCGCCTGCCGAGCGGATGGCGTCAACGGCCACCTGGTTCCAGTGGTTGAGTGTTGCGTACTGTGCGCCGCCGTCGGTGGTGTTGGAGCCGTTGCCCCAGTTGCCGTCCTGAATCTCGTTCAATGTCTCGAATACAAGCCACTCAGCTGATGCGTCCTTAAACTTGGTGGCTATCTGCTGCCAAACGGCATAGAGTTTGGCCTCCACATTGGCGTTGAAGGCTGAATCCTTGGAAGCCGATACCACATCCAGCCAGTGGTTTGGCTTAAGGGCGGGATCCTTCTGATCGCCGAAACCGTCGTGGTGGATATTCACCATCACCTTCAGGCCCGACTTGTGGGCCATCTCCACAACCTCGGCCACGCGGTTCATCCAAGCCTCATCTATCTTGTAGTCGGGAGCCTCGCCTATGTGGCCCATCCATGTGGTAGGGATTCTCACACTGTGGAAACCAATGTTTCTGAGCTGATTGAAAGTGGCCTGAGTGGCGGGCTGGTCGTGCCAGCAGGTCTCGTTGGCCACGCCGTTCTGATGGGCGTCGAGATTGTTGCCGAGGTTCCAGCCGATACCCATGCTCTTGGCGAAATCGAGGGCCGACACCTCGGTAGTCTGCTCGGCAGTGCTGTTGTCTGCCTTTGGAGCGCTTCCGCAACCTGCCAAACCTATCATGGCGGCCACAGACGCTGCTAATAAAAAGCTTTTATTCATAATTTTAGCAAATTGAATATTTATTGATTATTTTCAAATACATTCAGGCTCGTAATAAACGGAATCCTCTGCAACTGTAAGCTGACATAAACCCGCATCATAAAACATACCCTCAAAACCAAGGTCCTCATCAAGATCTGGCCAATGGATGCCACCGTACGAAAGATAGAAATTCTTTCTCTGCTCGCTGGATCCATCGCGCAATAGAGGCCAACGCTCAAAGGCATAACTGGCCGTAAGTCCTGTTTCGGTCTGGGCATACACAAACTCGTCGTCCACCCAAACCCTTGATATCCTATGCTTCTCCATAGTTATTTGTTTTTAAAATACTCCTTCCATCGATATTTGATGACATCTATATTCTCTTCGATAAGCGATTCTATCAAAGAGATTTCACTTTTCTTGAATCCATGGTTATAAACCTGTGAAACCTCTGGCTCCACATTATATTTAGCTTCCTTTCCATCCTTAATTACATGAACATGAATAGGCTCATGGTCATCAGAATAAAACTTAAGCGCGAATCCAAGTAAAATACAAATTGTAGGCATGATTGAATTGTTTTTTCGTTGCCGCAAAGGTAAGCAAAGAATTTATCAACTGCAAAAAAAAACATCACCTTCCGCTGCCCACCACGCATACCATCTTGTAATTCTTGGTCCAGCCTGTCGGGTCCCAGGCCTTGATGAGCACGATATAAATGCCTATCTTGCAGAACGATCCGTGGTCGTCGCGGGCGTCCCACAGAATCTCGTAGCCTGGATAAACCATCTCCTGGGTGATGAGCGAGCGCCGCGGACGGCCGTTGTCGTCGAATACGGAGGCCGACACGCAGACATTCTGCCTCGGAATGTTGAGCGTGAGACTGAGCGCGCGGTCCATGTCGCCGGGACGTATCAGCTGGTTTTCCATGTGGACAATCTCGTCATACACCGGGCCATCAGATGGAGGGATATCATCATCCACGCCATCAGCTGCACACACCGAATTCCTGAATCCCGGTGTGGCGTAGTGGTATTCCGCCTGGGGCGACCGCCAGTTTTCCGGGTCCATGGATCCGCCGTCCACATCCACCCTCTCCAAGGCCACGCCGCGCACGCTCTGCAAAATAGAGCTGTGCATCGATTTCTCGTAATACATGCTGTCGAGCACATTGCCATCAGCTGAAAGCAAAACCACATAGCCCTTGCCGGTATTTAGAGCCGGCAGTCCGGGACAATACGCCAACGCATCCGATGGTGCGCCATACACACTGCGCACCGAGGCGGTATCGGCGGCCAATACGGCATACCCGCCGTCAGGTAAAATCCTATGACTCTGCGACATGGCTGATTTGGTGACATCGAGCGCGGCGTTGTGGTGGCGGAGAGTGATGCCATAGAGAAATACATCCGAGCCGCTGTTGTTGTAGATCTCCACATAGCGTTTCTCGCCCACGTTGGGATAATACATCACCTCGTTTATCAGCAGGTCGCCGCTTGCGAGCGCATGGTAGCGGAAGCCTACATGGGTATCGTGGATGGATTCGGAAATCGAATTGCGGAGATTGTTGATAGTGATTGAGTATTTCCTGTCGCTCACAAAATCGTCGGCAAAGGTGAGCATTATATTGCGCCGTCCGTCGCTGGTGAATTCGCAGAGAATCGGAATCTGCCCGTCGGAGAGCAGGAAATTGTCGGTGGTCACATTATCGAGGTCGTTGCTGAAAATGATTATCAGCTGATACGAACTCACGGCATAAACGCTCTCCACCGCAAACGGCTCATAATCAATATTCAGCGTATCGGTATCGCCATCGGTGCGGCATACATCGGTGGCCCGTGCCATAATGGTATTTCCGCCACGGCGCATCGGCTTGGCAAAGCTGGCGGTTATGGTGGTTTCGGCCAATACAATACTTTCAGCGCTACCGCCATTCAGCCAGACCTGAGCCTCCCTTATCGGCTCCGAGAACTCTATGCGGAATTCGTTGGGAGAGAGTGTTTTGTAGCTAACAATCTCAGGAATTGTATTATCCACATACACCTGATACTGTGAGTTTATCCTGCCCGGAGTGCCACCCGATAGGTCGGTGGAGGCGTGCCAGTTTTCCATGCCCGAACAGCTGTTGCGTGGGTCGCGTCGCTCAATGGAATATCCGCCGTCCTGACGTGTGGGGTCGTGATAAAGTTTCTGGGAATATGTGACCGAATCCACCAACGCCCCAGTCTTGTTAGCCAGAAGCAGAGTCTTGTCGGAAACAGTCAACCTACTCTCCTGCAATATGTTGGCAAACATTCCGTACTTGGCAAACGCGGTGTCGTTGGCGCACAGAATCAGATATTCGCCACTCGGGAAATTGATATCGGGGAGCTCGTACTCAAGGTCGTTGATATAGAAGCGGTAGCCATCGAGCCTTAGGTCGCGGGGCGAGGCGTTGTAAAGCTCCACGTACTTGTTTTTGGGCAGTGCAAACGGTGCGGGACTCAAGTCCACCATTATCTCGTTGATTACGATATCCTCGCGCCCAGCCTGATAGAGAATCTGCGAGAAAGGCTCCACGGCATTGCCCCAGATAT
Source organism: Bacteroidales bacterium (assembly GCA_045628165.1). GTDB lineage: Bacteria > Bacteroidota > Bacteroidia > Bacteroidales > UBA3824 > UBA3824. The sequence continues at coordinate 8,783 of JAZQPB010000129.1, forward strand.
CGGCGAGACCAGATATTCTCACATCGAGAGGAATCCCGCTCGGAATCGCATCACGGAAACGGATATCGGAATACCAGAATCTGTAATCCACGCTCTCGGGATTTACTCCGTTCATTGAGTAATTCCTGACATCAGCTGCCACGGCCTCATCAAGACGTGCGTTGTGGAACACCCGTATGGTATTGCGATCAAGGAGTTTTACGGAATCGACGGTGGAAGGATGGTAATCGCCATCGAGTTTCTGATACAAATCGGTAAAACTAAAAGCGAAACGTCCGGCTCCTACATTAGAGAAAGAAAACGAGGTTATTATATAATTAGCCTCCCAGAATTTAAAACTATCCTCTGCAAAAATATCATTACCATTTACAGACCAAACCCCATTAGTTTTACGCTTAACATTGAAGATTGTTCTTGTTCCCCTCTTCAACGGAGTCTCATCAGTACACAACACAGTAGTGGTTCCGCAATCATAATAGACCAAACTTACATTAGAATATTTAGGTTTGAATCCTGTGCCCAAGGCAATGCCCTTGAAATTCTCATCGTCAGGATTTTTGCCATTGGCAATCAGAAAAATCTGAAAATTATTAACGGAATTATTATCGTATGTGCACAAAACCCAGAAATTCCAAACTGTCTCAAATACTTCTGGATAGAAGCCAGCAATACGCTTGCTTATCAAATCGGTGCCATGCTCATGCGAGGTATCCTGCAAAGCTGAATACCCGTCAGGCCCGTTTACAAAATTATTGCGTTTCTGCTCCCACGAGTTGGCGGAGTTGAAATCCGGAGTCATGAAATCAATCCGCTGGGCACTGCTCACAAGAGAAATAATGGATAGAAAAAGGATGAGAAACGGTTTCATGATTGCCATAGTCGCTTTGTTTTTGGAATCGGGAAAGGAAATTACTCCCTCACCATCTTCACCTTATACTTGAAAATCTCGTTCTCGACCTCCTCTTCCAGGAAGTTGATTCCGATGACCTTTACCGGACGCTTGTCGTCGGCGAACTCTCCGGCATAGTCTTTCTTCTTGGCCTGAGAGAGGGCCGTGCCTACAGATTTGCCGTACTTCAGCTCCAGAATGTAGATAGTCTTCGGCATCTTGAGGATGATATCAGGCTTGCCCTCATACTGCTCCTTCTCGGCAAAGACGTCAGCGCCAAAAGAAACCAACGCGGTGTAGAGCAGGCCGTGGTAATGCTTCTCGTTCTTATCGGAATTGTCGAGCGAGAACGGAAATCCCTTCAGGAACGCCTTGAAACTGAGAAGAAAACGGTCGAGATCGTCGCTCTTCCAAAAAGCATCATAACTTTTGGAAAAGTTGTTGATTTTGGGCGGATTGTTGGTCTTGTATCTCAAAAGCTGTTTTGCTAATGCCACACGAACCTCCTTGTTTGGATACGAGAGCGTGTAACTGTTGACATCCCTGTCGTAATCCTTGATGGTGAGATATCCGGACTGAAAGAGCAGAGGAATCGGGTCATCGATACTCTCGATAGGAACCGAGAAACTTTCAAGTTTCACATCACAGTTTTCCAGTTCCTCAAAATCTATTTCCAACTTATCAACCAGTTTTATCAACGCCGACGGACTTGCAGAGTCGAACCAGTATGAATTGAGATTCCGTTTGGCAAAAGAATTGAGAATGCTGAACGGATTGAAAACATCACAGGTCATTTCCTCAGAGAAATGATATCCATCGTAATTCTTCCTAAGTTCCTCATACGCAGACTCCAAATCACAATTGTATTTATCGGCTATCATTTGGACATACTCAGGAAAATCCCTGCGCAACTCTTCTTTGGTAAATCCACATACTCCCTCATACTTTGGATCGAGGCTGACGTCAAACAGATTGTTGAGCGACGAGAATATCGAAACCTGCGAAAATTTCGAGATTCCTGTGATGAAAAGGAATTTTATGTATGAATCCAAACTTTTCAACGGGGAGAATAGGCTGTTGAGAGTACCGCGAACCTCCTTGAAAAATTTCGGATCATCCACTGCATTCAATAACGCTGCGTCGTACTCATCGATGATAACCACAACCCGCTGACCTGTCTGATTATATGCGGTATCTATCAAGTCCGCCATCTTGGTCTCGTATGTAGCCTTATCGTCCCAGGACAATCCCCATTTTCTGCCAACCCTGTTAAGACGGGAATTCAGGGAGGTTTTCAAACTGTCAATATTCTCCTCCCTGATCGACAGATCCAGATGAATCACCGGATACTGCCTCCAGTCCTTCTCCAGATCCATAATCGCCAAACCTTGGAACATATCCTTCCGGCCCTCAAAATACATCTTGAAGGTATCGCACAGCAACGACTTTCCGAAACGCCTCGGCCTCGAGAGGAAGACGTAATCGTAGGTATGTGTCAATTCATAGACATACTTTGTCTTGTCGACATAAAGCCTGTCGTTCTCAACGATTTTCGCGAATGTCTGTATTCCTAATGGCAGGGTTTTCATTTTTGATTTTCGATTTATGGATTTTTGATTGCTACAAAGATAAGGATTTTAAGTGAATTGGGCAAGGACCAACATGGCAAAAAAAACTATAATTTTGCGACATGAAAAATAATTGAAAAAAAATTGAGCGAAATATTTTTTATTTCAAATAATAGTCACTACATTTGCAAGCCGAAAAATACGAAAATTTTATACATATTACAAAATGAAGAAAGACATACATCCAGAATCATATCGTCTTGTAGTATTCAAAGATATGAGCAACGAGCAGACTTTTATCACAAAGAGCTGTGTAAACACAAAGGAGACCATCGAGATTGATGGCGAGACTTATCCATTGGTAAAGGTGGAAATTTCTAACACCTCTCACCCATTCTTCACCGGCAAGATGAAGTTGGTTGATACAGCCGGCCGTGTTGATAAGTTCAACAAGAGATACGAGAAGACTTACACTCAGAAGAGCGGTCTCTAGTCTTTTCCCACTCTCTCGGAAAAAAAATTATTATCGAAAAGAGGTTGCCTGATGCGATATCGGGCGACCTCTTTTTTTTTATTTGCAGGTATGAGGAAATTTTCGCACCTTTGCATTTAGGTTTCACAATATAAACAATACTTCGAAAAAAAATGAACATCGTATTATCCGACAACCACGCAAGCCGCCTCGACCTGGCGCCGCTCACATTCACACGTCCCGTGGGCGACCTGAGATGCGGAATACTCACAATATCAGAGAAATGGCAGAAATACACCAACGAGCAGGTATCTATGCTCGGCGAGGAATATCTCCGCAGAAAATACGTCCCTATAATCGAGGATACCAATATCGTGGTAGATAGCAGAGTGCTGCCCACAGCGGAAATAGCCAAGGCCGTATGCGCACTCCAGAAGGGTGAGGCCATATCGGCCGACGGCGAGATTATAGCAGCCTGCCTCGACGCCGACGACGCCATGAGGTTCTTTGAGGACCGCAGCAGCATTGCCATCAGGTGCACAAAAGAAACCGACGGCATAAGCATGATAAAGAACACCTGGGACATCTTCTCTCTCAACGAGCAGGAGATAGAGAGGGATTTCTTGCTCCTGACCGCGGGACGAAAGAGCGCCGAGCTAAGCGACACCAACCGCTGCCTACAGAGAGAGAGAATCTTCGTGGAGGAGGGCGCAAAGGCCGAATTCGCGATTCTGAACCCAGCGGGCGGATACATCTACCTCGGCAAGGACAGCGAGGTGATGGAAAACGCCGTAATCCACGGATCGCTGGCCCTCTGCGAGCACTCATGCGTGAAGATAGGAGCCAAGATATACGGCGCCACCACCATGGGCCCCCACACCAAGTGCGGCGGCGAGGTAAACAACTCCGTAATCTGGGGCTACAGCAACAAGGGCCACGACGGTTTCCTCGGAAACTCGGTACTCGGCCAGTGGTGCAACTTAGGCGCCGACACCAACAACAGCAACCTCAAGAACAACTACGCCGAGGTAAAGCTCTGGAGCTATGCCAAGAGGCGTTTCGTAAAGACGGGACTCCAGTTCTGCGGCCTCATAATGGGCGACCACAGCAAGAGCTCGATAAACACAATGTTCAACACTGGAACCGTAATCGGAGTTAGCTGCAACATATTCGGCACGGGATTCCCGAGAAACTTCGTGCCATCGTACTCATGGGGAGGCGCCGACAGCGGATACGAGACCTATCCGCTGAAAAACGCCCTCACCACCGCGCAGATAATGATGAAGCGCCGACACATAGACCTCGACGAGATAGAGACCGAGATCCTTACCCACATCTTCAACGAGACCGAGGAACTGAAATAACATCAAATGAAAGACCAAAAGTTTGGACACATAGGCATGATGATGCAGGCAGGCGAGGTGCCCACCGTAATACAGATACCGATAAGCGACCAGAACGAGAAAGTGGACTGGCAGAGCATCGGCGGCGAGCTGCCCGTATTGCCGCTGAAGGGAAACGTACTGTTTCCCCAGATGATAATGCCCATACAGTCGGCAAGGACATCGTCGGTGGAGCTGCTGAAAACCTGCTACAGGGAAGGCAGATATCTGGCCGCCGTGGCCCAGCGCGACAACAGGAACAACAGCCCAAAATACGAGGACCTGTATGAGTACGGCTGCCTGACCCGGGTGGTAAAAGTGCTTCAGCTGCCCGACGGATCGGCCGCGGGTGTGGTGCAGGGAGTATCGAGAATCAGGATTACGGGCAAGGGAAGCATGTGCGACCCCGGCAACGATTTCATAACCGTAACATACAAGCCCTGCCGCGACTATCATCCCGACAGCAACGACATGGACTATCAGGCGCTGATAGAATCCATCCGCAACACCGCCATCCAGATAATCGAGATGGCGGGCGAGCTGCCTCCCGAGGCATCGTTCACGCTAAGGAACATAGAGGCCCCGGGATTCCTGATGAGCTTCGTAATCACACACATCAATATAGACACCGAATACAAGGTGGACCTGCTGGGCATCAACTCCATGAAGAAACGCGCCATGGAGCTGCTGGCCATGCTCACCAACGAGCAGGAGAAGGTGAAACTCCGCGGCGACATCCAGCACAAGGTTCAGCGCAAGCTCGACAAGGAGCAACGCGACTATTACCTGAACCAGCAGATAAAGGCCATCCAGAAGGAACTGGGCGCCGACCCCACACAGGAACAGCTGAAGGAACTGGAAGCCCGCGCCAAGCAGAAAGACTGGCCCGACCACGCCCGTGAGGCATTCGAGAAGGATTTCAAGAGGCTGAAGACAATAAACCCGCAATCACCCGATTTCGCCATTGAGCTCAACTACGTGCAGACCATACTCGACCTGCCGTGGAACGAGATCACCGACGACGACTTCACCATAGAGAGCGCCAAGCAGACCCTCGACGCCGACCATTACGGACTCCACAAGGTGAAGGAGCGCATACTGGAATATCTGGCAGTGCTCAAGCTCAAGAAAAACCTGAAATCGCCCATACTCTGCCTATACGGCCCTCCAGGCGTGGGCAAGACATCATTAGGCCGCAGCATAGCCAACGCCCTGGGCAGAAAATACGTAAGAGTGTCGCTCGGAGGCCTGCACGACGAGGCCGAGATACGAGGACACCGACGCACATACATAGGCGCGATGCCGGGTCAGATAATACAGAAAATAAAGAAGGCAGGCAGCAGCAATCCCGTATTCATACTCGACGAGATCGACAAGGTGACATCCGAGGTGCACGGCGACCCGGCGTCGGCCCTGCTCGAGGTTCTGGATCCCGAGCAGAACAGGGAGTTCCACGACAACTACCTCGATATCGACTACGACCTGAGCAACGTGCTATTCATAGCCACGGCCAACAACATATCCAAGATACAAGACGCCCTGCTCGACCGCATGGAGATGATAGAAGTATCAGGCTACGTGGCCGAGGAGAAACTGGAGATAGCCAAGCGCCATCTGATACCAAAAATAATAGAGAACCACGGCCTATGCCCCGACAATCTCCAGATGAGCGACAATGTGACAAACTTCCTCATAAACAACTACACCCGAGAGAGCGGAGTGCGCGAGCTCAGCAACGTGCTGGCCTCCATAGCACGAAAGACCGCCGTAAAGGTGGCCAGCAATCAGGAATACAATACCCGCATATCAGCTGATGACATACAGAAGGCTCTCGGCAAGCCAAAATACAGCCACGACGAATATTACGCCACAAGTCAGCCCGGAGTAATCCCCGGCCTGGCATGGACATCGGCAGGCGGCGAGCTGCTCTACATAGAATCGCTGCTATGCAAGGGCAACGGCACCATGAACATTACAGGAAACCTGGGCAAGGTGATGAAGGAATCTGCCGAGATAGCGCTCAACTACCTATGCGCCAACGAGGAAGCCCTCGGCATCGACCACCGTATGTTCAAGGAATACGACCTGAGCCTCCATTTCCCCGAGGGAGCGGTACCCAAGGACGGGCCAAGCGCCGGAATCACCATATTCACGGCCCTGGCATCGCTGTACACACAGCGCCCCGTAAAGCCGCAGATAGCCATGACTGGCGAGATAACGCTGTCGGGCCGTGTGCTCGCGGTGGGCGGCATCAAGGAGAAAATCCTGGGAGCCAAACGCGCCGGAATCCGCCACATCTACATGTCGGAGGAAAACCGCCGCGACATCGAGGAGATAAACCCGCTCTACATCCAGGGCCTCGACTTCACCTACGTGAAAACCGCCATGGAGCTGATACCGCTGGTGCTGGAGGAAAGGAAAAAAGGAAAGTTTAAAGAGGAAAGTTTAAAGAGGAAAGAGTAAAGAAACCCCGTCTTGACAGTAAAAAGCATTACTATCAAGGCGAGGTTTTATTGTTTCTGGGAGTCAACAACTATTTGTTTTTCTTTGACACGGTATTTTCTCATCCTGACAGAAGCTGATGATATTCCGAGAATTACTCCTATCTGAGCTGTAGTTTTTCCAAGATTCTCAAGAATAAGGAACAACTTATCGTTCTGACTAAGATTATTATACTCATCCTTTAGTCTTGCACGGAGCCTGTCGTTCTGCGACAGATAAAAATTTACATAATCCTCCAAATCATCATTACTCCACATCGCAATCGACTTGTTGCAATCAATCTCTGATTGCAATGTAGAACCATACGCATAGAGTTCTTTCCATCCTCGCTCCTTTTCATCAAGCTTTTCCTGAAGCTCATTTATAACATTTAGCGAAAGTTCCTGCGAATTTTTAGCTTCCTGCAAGTCGTTTCTGAGTTGCGAGATCTCATTCTCATACAATAATCTTTTCTGGGAGTCCTCAAGTCGTTTTTTCTCAATACCTCTTTTTCTATAGGCATATAGCAGAATCAAAATCAATACAACAAGCAAAAAAAGGAATATACAGAAAATATATTTTGCGATTTTGTTTTTATATTCAATATAATTAATCTTTTCATCAAATCTATGTTGCTCCTCTATTACGCGACAATCGTTGAGTCTCCTTTGCAAACTGTCCTTCCTGTCAATTATCTTTTCCGCTAATCCGAGGGCGGCTGCATAATTGCCACAATCTTTCTCTACCCCATACAATACCGACAACATATCAATCTGAACCTCATAGCAACTGCTGTCGAGGGTTGTTTGGATAAACGTCTCAGCCTCACTGTTTCTGCCCATCTCAACATACAACATCGACAGATTTTTCCAGCATTTCTGATGATATCTGAATTTTACACCTTCCTCAAAATACTCCAAAGCCCTCTGTCTGTCAATATCAAGATACAACTCGCCCATAAGATTGCAATATATAGATTGCTGTCTGTCGTCTATCTTCAGACCAAGAGAAAGCAAAGTGTCACAATACATACGGGCAGAATCATTAAGGCCAAGCAGATGATAATCCAATGCAAGGCTCAACATAGAACGCATAATTTCCCTGGAGGTGAGATTCCTGGCCACGCCATATCTCTTCTTGGAATAATCCAAGGCAAGCCTCTTGTCGCCGACATTCACATTTACAGAACTAAGCCCCCAAAATATCATATACTTCCAAAAATCATCATTGGTCTTGAGTATATTATGTTCAGCCTCCTTGTAATACAAAACCATGGAATCATTATTGCCGAACAATTGGCCCTTGTAAAACAGGGCCTGTGCAAGATTTCTATAATCATTTGTTTGTCCAAAATAATATATGCTCCCATCAATCAAGGAATCAGCTATCGGAATTTTTCTGTTAATGCACACCATCGTATTATACATATTATAGAAAGCTCTGTCATGCTCTGTAACAATTTTGGTAGAATCAATAGACTCAAGCAAAACTTTCACAGAATCAATTTTTGCCGTATCCATAATACTGAACAAATGGTCAAACTCACTATTTTGCGGTTTGCCACATCCCCAGACAAATAAAACAGAAACAAGGACTATAAAATATTTCATACTCACAGAATACATTAACAATCAAATAACATTAATTGATAGTGCAAAAATAAGAAATAATTAATTCCCATAAAAACAATTCGAAAAAAAATACAATTTTAAGCGTCACATTTTTGTTACGCTATGTAACAAAAATGTAACAAAGCTGATTTTCAGAACATTAGAACATCTAAGAAGGGGAACCCACTTTTTTTTATTGATTTTGTATATAACTTTGCAAAAAATAATTTTCAAAAAAACACATAAATAAAATGAAACGAAAAAAAACTTATAACATTAATTTTTGTATTAGGATTTATTTTCCTCTGCCCAGAACCAGAAGAAGACTTCCCATGGAAAGATTTCCTACCCAATCTTCCATATCCAAACTCAATTATTAAATAAAATCAATTACACTAAACTTAAAAAATGAAAAGACTTATTTTCTGTGCATCAGCATTAACCGCAATGCTGGCAATGTTGTCCGCCTGCAACGACGACAACGAACTACAGGACATTTCTAAGTCGGACGCCGCAGCCACAACACTGCAGCTGACTCCAGAAGAAATCTCCGTATTGAAGACAATGGACGGCCAGTCGCCCATAATTTCGCAGGACGAGGCAATAAGCATTGCCGGCAACTTCCTCGGCAAAACATCGCTGTCCAAGTCAGCGCCCGGAATCAAGTGCGAGGTGATTACAAGGCAATCGCCCTCCATCAGTAAGTCGGGGTCAGCTGATACCGACACAATGATGTACGTACTCAACTACGGCGATGGGGACGGCTATGCCCTATTGAGCGCCGACATAAGAGTGCCCAATCAGATACTCGCATTCTCAGAGACGGGAAATCTGGACGTCAATAGTGACAATCCGGGACTTGAGATCTTCATGGGAATGGCAAACAACTATATAAGCGCCAGCATCTACGAGATTGAAAGCAAGAGAGACTCGCTTGAGGAAGCTATTGCTGATAAATTGGGCATCGAAATAGAGAACAATCCCGAAAGGAAACAACTCAGTAAGTCATCTACATTCGACCGCTACAAATGCACAATTGTAAGCTCCTCCACAACAGTAAAGGACTACGGCCAAGTTGATCCATTAGTTAAAACACAATGGGGACAAGGTTATCCATACAATAAAAAAAGTGGGGTAGGTGCGGTAGGCTGCGTACCAATTGCAGTGTCTCAGCTTTTGGCATATTGGAAATACCCCAATGTGTATAACGAAACTACATTAGACTGGAACACTATACTAAACGGATATTATTATGACCCCGTCTACCAAGACAAAGTGTCATCTTTCATCTCCATGATAAGAACCAGTTTAGGAACAAAAGGCTCGGGAACAGAAGCACATAAGGCATTAGGATTCTTCTGCGAAATGAAATGCTCTACCCAAAGCAAAATGTATGACTATAAATATGAAAAAGTGACTGATGCATTGAAACAAGGAATTCCTGTCTACATTAGGGGCAACAAGGATTCAAAATATGGCGAAGGACATGCATGGATAGCCCATGGATACGTAGACAGAGAATTTGTCAGAAACGATATTTTCAAATACCTAATTGTGGAGCATCGAGACGATGGAAGCTACAACAGTTGGTACGAAGATATTCCTTCTACCTCAATAACAAGCTATAAGATGCTCTATTTCAATTGGGGATGGGATGGAGATGGAGACGGTTATTACTCCAGCGATGTCTTTGACACCAACAAAATAATGGTAGACAATGGCGGCGGACACTTCCGTCAAGAAGTATCCAATACCAAAGAAAGACACTACTACAACGCAAACATAGAAATAATTACAGATATTAAACCCCGTTAACCTTTAAAAACAAAAAAACATGACACAGAAACTAAACAAAACAATGCTTGCAATTGCAGTATTAGCATCATCAATGCTAACCATATCCTGCGACAAAGAGGAGTCTTTTGACAACGATGACTTGTATTATGTAACATCTTACAATACAACAGACATATATTTCAAACCCAAAAAACTAAATATATTTTGTCTGCACAATACTGGTATTAGTGGCAACTGGCTTTACAGCGAAGGCGTAGACAGCACAAGGATTTATTGGAACGATCATATAATAGATTACCAACAAGTAAATGCAGAGCATTATTACTTCCTTAACCAAACTGACATCAAAAAATATGTCGATCTCCATGATGCTACTATGAAAGAGGTCTTTGTTGACCCAAACGACATTATCAACCCATACAAAAAGTATGCAGAATACTTTGGGGACACATTGCTGCTAACACTTCACGATACCGGAGCAGAATACGCTGGATCAAACATCTGCGTACTGCCAATAACAGGTATAGACGTAACGTGCGACAAGGATTTCGACGAGACCCACCCTGCCGGCACTCTGCTCAATGATATTATAGAATATTTGGGATACAGAGACCTATACAAATACCTAAACGATAAGGATGAAAATGGAATTCTGCTCCACCAGAGTAAGAGTTTGTATGATTTTTATCAGCACAGCATGGATACCTATTGCTACAATGTAACACTCTCCGACATCCCCGAGCATCCATTAATAATGCCAGTGCATGGATTCGATATGAGATTCACCCATACACCAACCGAGCACGGCAAATACGAATTCACTGTAAAATTCTCATTCGGCCCCGATCCTCTCAGCGGCGAGACTGTGGACATAGCCCCGGCCAAAGTAAGCATTGAATTCTAATCCCGCCGTCAAATAAACAACTACAAACACCAACCCCTCCCTGATAGAAAACTTCTACCGGGGAGGGGTTTAAATAATGTGAGTTCGATGAATTATATTTGTGCTCTCACGAAGTATAAAAGAATTAAAAGACCATTCGGATTATTATTCTAAAAGGCGAAATTTTTACTTGTAAAAATTTCTTTTTAAGTTTAAAAGCTCTAATCCGAAAGGCTTTTAAACTTTGAGAGTAAAAAACAATAGTTTTTTACGACTTTTATAAAAAACAATCGATAATGCTTTTATTTCTTTTAACCTTCGTGAGAAGGTTCTCAAATTCATCGAACTGACGTTAATATAACGTCAGTTCTACGAATTTATTAGGACGCAGATTTATTTTGATTTATCAGATTAACGCTGCTTTTTTTGATTTAAATGGATATAAAACCTAACGGTTCGCAGATTTCTCAACTTGTAAAATCAGCGGTCCGAAGGACAAATCCATTAATATCATAAAAAAACAATTAATATCAGCATTATCTGTGCCATCTGCGTCCTAAAACCATTTTCATCGAACTGACGTTAATATACAGCCACAAAATTACAAAAAAAATCCTAATCCAAAAATTATATATGAATTTTTGGATTATAATCCAAAAATATAGTATGAATTTTTGGATTACAATCCAAAAACTTAGTAGTAATTTTTGGATTAGGATTTTTTTATATGAAAATATTACCTGAGCCTTACAACATTCCTGCTGTCGAAATTCTTCAGAAACGATTCAAAGTCGCCGGTCTTGTAGGTAACCTTTTGGGCGCGGGTAAGCACACACTCCTTGATGCCGAGCATCGTAAGGCCGCCGGGAACCCAGAGGTCGTCGTAGGCGCCGTTCTCGTTGCCGTCGGGAAAATCGTAGCGGAAACGCCTGTCCCTGGGCGCTATCTTTATGTAGTATATCTCCTGCTTGCTGAGCTCGTCGGCGGTGCTGCCAAGGCCGAGAGCGTCGTTCAGCACGGCTAAGTCGTCGCCGGCCTTGTGGAAGGCATCTATCAGGCTGTCCATCTCGCTGGCAATGCCGACAAATTTTCTCGACGGCCAGCTGTTGTATTTGGGATTGGCGACCGTCCACGCCTTGATGGCCACCACGGCACAGCCCTCGCGCCAGAACTCACGCCTCTGAGAGCGCACAAATTTGCGCTTCAGATATTTCTTCTGGGCCGGACGCTCTCCCTTTTTGGGCAGCACCATCCTGTTGTTCTCGAAACGGAAAGCCTCCTTGCCCCGGCGGGTGTAGTAGACAGCCATGCTCTCGTTCTCGTAGCAATTCACGGCCTTGTCGTCAAGGTACTGAATCCTTTCCCTGATATAGCTCTCGGAAGTCTTGTATCTGTAACGGGCAGAATCTGCCACATGCACATTATGTCTTAGGCGGATATCCTGCGCGCCGGCATCCGAAACCGAACCCGCAAAAAGCGCCGCCGCCATCAGGAAACCGGCAATCAATCGTTTTATCATGGTTTTAGAGATTTTTGAAGATCTTGCTCTTATAGATTCCTATTTTGGCCAGCAGATACTTAAACGATGTGCCGATAACTCCGAAACCGTATTTGCAGCTGCGGCGGAAGTTGATGGACGACGCCTCCTCGAAATACTTCGTGGGGCAGGTGATCTCGGCAATCTCGTAGCCGGCGTAGAAAATCTGTGCCAGCATCTCGTTGTCGAACACAAAATCGTCGCTGCAGGCATCGAGGTTGCAGGCGCGTATCACATCAGCTGAAAAAGCACGGTATCCGGTGTGATACTCGCTGAGTTTCTGATTCATCAGAAGGTTCTGTGTAAACGTAAGCATCCTGTTGAATAGATACTTGTATATCGGCATTCCGCCCTTGCGCGCGCCCTTGCCGAGTATGCGCGAGGCGATAATCACCGGATACACGCCCTCGGCTATGCAGTAGCACATGGAATGCAGAAGCTTGGGTGTGTACTGATAATCGGGATGCAGCATCACCACGATATCGCAGCCCAGCTCCAGGGCCTTGCGGTAGCAGGTTTTCTGATTGCCGCCGTAGCCCTTGTTCTGCTCGTGAACTATCACGTGCTTGATTCCCAGACGGCGCGCCTCGTCGGCGGTATTGTCGGTGGAATGGTCGTCGGTCAGGATCACCTCGTCCACAATGTCCATAGGAATCTCCGCCACAGTCTGTTCCAAAGTTTTCTCGGCATTGTACGCCGGCATCACAACGCCTATTTTCTTTCCGTTGATCATAGCATTCCCTTTGATGAAGGTATAGTCTGCAATGTGAAATCGTAGCTGATGGCCTGTTTCAGACACTTGGCCAGGGCCTTGAATATTCCCTCAAGCTTGTGGTGCTCGTTGATACCGGTGGCCTTGATGTTGAGGTTGCACTTGGCATTGTCGCTCAGCGACTTGAAGAAATGGTAAATCATCTCGGTTGGGAAATCGCCTATCTTCTCCCTGCGGAAGTCGGCATCGTAGATAAGCCATGGCCTGCCGCCGAGGTCCATGGCCACGCTTGCCAGGCAGTCGTCCATGGTGAGGTTGAACTCGAATCCGTATCTGTTTATCAGCTTCCTCGTACGCCAAAGCTCGTTGATGGCGGTGCCGAGGGCAATGGCCACATCCTCTATGGTGTGGTGCTCATCCACCTCGATATCGCCCTTGCAGTAGAGATCCATACCGAAACATCCGTGAACAGGCAACTGCATCAGCATGTGGTCGAAGAACTTGACACCTGTATCCACCTTCTTGATCTCGGGATTGCCGGGATAAATCTTCAGGTCAATCTTTGTCTCGGCGGTGTCGCGCTTTACTGTTATCACATTATTGTAGCTGATGATGGCGCGCTCGGCCTCGGTCCAGCTTGTGGTCTTTATCAGGCAGTACTGGTCCAGATCCTTGTCTATATCAGCTGAACCCAAATATACAGCCTTGCATCCCAGGTTCCTGGCCAGAAGCACATCGGTGTAGCGGTCGCCTATTACGAGGCTCTGGCTAAGGTCGTATTCGGGATCGTTGATGTATTTCTGCATCATGCCTGTGCCGGGCTTGCGCATCGGGCTGTTATCATGCTCGAAAGACGGGTCGATGAGCACATCGTCGAACTCCACTCCCACCGATTTCAGGGTCTGCACCATCAGGTTCTGGTAAGGCCAGAAAGTGTCCTCGGGGAACGATTCGGTGCCCAGGCCGTCCTGGTTGCTGGCCATCACGAACTCGAAGTTGGTGTATTTCCTTATCTTGGAGAGCGAGAGTATCGCGCCATCCACAAAGGCGAATTTTTCAAGTTTATCTATCTGATAATCAACAGGCGGCTCCACTATTATTGTGCCGTCGCGGTCGATGAAGAGTAATCTTTTCATTTTATGATTTTTGATTTTTGATTTCTGATTTTTGATTTTTGATTATTTGATGCGCTGGCCGTTCTGGAACTTTACGATAAAAGCGTCCTTGAAACCCTTGGCCCTTACATCGGCAAGCAGGCTCTGACACTCTGTATCGGTCTTGAAAGATCCCACGGTATATTTGTAGTTGCGTCCGTCGATGTAATGCTGCACATTGCTCAGGCCGTTGAACTCAGGTGAATCTTTGGGGAGCTGATGCCAGCTTACAAGGAACTGCACCTTGTATACAAGTCCCTCGTTGTTGCCAGCTGATATGGGAACGGTGGTGGCCGCTACTGTGGTGGTTGCTGTGCCATTCTCGCACTTCTCGCAGGCCATAAGTACGCACTCCTCGTGCTGGGCGGCATAGCCTATCTTGAAAGGCAGAGGCTTGCTGTTGGCGAGTGCGGCCTTGAGGTCGGTCTGAGGGAAAATCCTGAAATCGCGCACAGGCTCGTTGTAGGTGCCGAAGAGCTTTACATTGTAGCCCTTGCGGATTCTGGCGTAAGAGAAACCGCTCTCGTCCTGCAGGATGCGGTCGCACTGGTTGAGTATCAGCTTCTGCATGGTCTGAAACTCCACGCTCTGCATAAGGTACGATGCCGACTTGAAATAGCAGGTCTTTTCCTTGATGTTGTTGAGGAAGAATGGGAATTCCATGTGGCCGTTGAAGGCGGCATCAGCTGCATTGAATCTCAGATACCTGACAGTACGTGTGCGCGGGTCGCCGGATTTGCGGAAAGTAAGCTCCCAGCCGAATGGATGATCGCCGGCGCTGCCGGTCTTGGTCTGCACATCGCCGCGGTCGTCGAGGTAGATGTCACGGTAGTTGGTGATGGTGCAGTTTTCGAGCGCCAGGGTGTAGAGCGCGAGGTGGATGGTGCCGTTGAGCTCCTTGTTTCTGAAATCGTTGAGCATCTGCCTGGCCACAAAGAAGCCGTACTTATTGAGGTAGCGGTAGGTAAACTGCAGCGAATCGAGATACTGCACGCGCTGCACATCGGTTAGGTCCATGGGATTGCATATCTGGCCCGGATTCTCGAGGCCAAAGAGCACATAATCCTTCTCCTGAGGGAAGAAAGTCATCGCGAAAATCAAATCGGGACCGCCGAAAGGATAGAACAGAGTTGTTGTGTCGTTGTGGAAGGCCGGAATATTATCCACGCACCAGCTCTGTATGGGGTCCAGAGTTCGGGTGCAGAGGTCGCTCCAGGTCTGCTGAGTTTTATTGCGGTATTCGGTGTAGTGGGCCGTGGTCTGCAGCGATGCATACTTAGGGCTGTCCTTGCCGGCCAGATAGAGCGCCAGGTCGTTGGCCTCGCAGGCAATTATCTCGCCATCAGCTGCATCCCCGTACTCCTCCACTGGATCGCTGTATTCCACTGTTACACCGTCGTCGGTAATCACTGTATTGTTTTGCGACGCCAACGATGCATCGCCGGTACGCTGACCGTATTTGTTGCCGCCGCACGACGACAGCACCGCCGCCGCCAATACTGGCAATATCGCATATAGTCTCATTGTTTATAATTTTAGATTTTGCAAAAATAATCAAAAAATTGATACTTTTGCAACAAATCGGATTTTTAAAGAATAATGAGGCACACAATACTTACACTTCTTATTGTATCAGCTACCCTGCATACGGCCCTGGCACAACAGGGAGGCGAGAGCGTATACCCGTTCTTAGGCATTCCGGCTTCGGCCAACTATGCGGGCCTGGGCGGATACACGCCATCAGCTGCAATAAAAGGACCCAACCAGGCCTTGGCAAACCCGGCCCTGCCCGATACGCTCTGCCACATGTCGGCATCGGCCAATATGGTGAGCTACGCGGCCGGCATACATTACGGATCGGCCATGTACTCGCACAGCGCAGGGGTTTGGCAGCTAACGGCAGGAGCGATGGTGCTAAACTACGGCACCATGACCGGCACCGACGAGGCGGCCAACGAGACAGGGACTTTCAGCTGCCGCGACGCCATGATATTAGTATCGGCATCGCGCCCCGTAATGGAGAATCTAAGAGCCGGATTTTCAGCCAAATACATAATATCGAGCATGGAGAGCTACAGGTCGCAGGGCGTGGCTCTGGATATGGGGCTGTATTACAGCATACCATCGCAGCTGATGGCGATTGGGCTGGCCGTGCAGAATCTCGGACATCAGCTGACCACCTACAGCGGCACACGCGAGAAACTTCCGCTCGATGTGCGCATCGGCATAAGCAAGCAGCTGAAACATGCGCCGCTGAGACTATCCGCCACCATACACGACATCAACCGTCCAAAGCTGGACGACGACCCGGCCACCTCGATAGCCGACCATCTGATATTAGGCGCGGAGATTTTCCCGGAAGGAGTTTTTTCGCTGAAGGGCGGTTTCAATTTCCAGCTCCACAACGACCTGTATGTGACTGACAGCTCGCCGTTTCCGGGATTCTCGTTCGGTTTTGATGTAAGGCTCAGCAGATTCTCGGTGCAGTATTCGCATCAGTGCATATCTCCGGCCGCCAGCGCCAACATGTTTTCGCTGGAGCTCTTCATAGGCAAATTCATGGTGAGATAAGCAAAACGGAATTGCATTAGAAGCTTCCGCCGCCGCCACCGCCTCCCGAGCTGCTTCCGCCGCCGCCACTGCCGCCCTTGCTCTGCGGACTGTAGGTCTTGGTGGTAAATGTCCTTACAAATCTGGTCTCGTTGCGTGTAAGATTAAACGAGTCTTCCACCTTGTAGTGGTTGGCTGTAGTGCCCTTGAATACAAGCGTGTATTGGGATATATGGACAAAATAGATTATCAGGGCAAGCAGCGATCCGAATATCAGGCACTTCCATATCGGGAACGAGCACTCATAGAGCCAGTCCTGCTCGGCATGATCTATAAACCACATTATCTCCTCGTAATACTCGCCGCGGTCGAAATAGGGACGCATCGCAGAGCCGTAGTCCTGAAGATAATAATCCATGAACCCGTCCTCGTAGAGCTTGCCGGCATCATAGACCGAGTTGCGGCTGTGCTGGAGGTCGAGGCAGAGGCGCAGGCCGTCGCGCTTGAAATCGTTGTAGTCGTAGAAATCGCGGATAAATGACTCGGTGGTGTTGAGGCTGCCGAATCCAGGATGATCGCACGAGGCCAGTATCACGATGGCTATATCGCAGCCGGTACGGTCGCAGAAGAGATGTGCGCGCTTCTCGATATCGCGTATCTGCTTCTCTGTGAGCACTCCGGCAAAATCGAACATCTTGTAGGCTGTATCCACGTATGGAGTGAGCATGACGTAGGGAATATTCTCCTGGGTAACGGAGAATTTGGTGACGCCGAGGTTTTGTCCGCTACGCTCGCCGCGTATGTGTACGTACTTGTTGGGCGCGCCGGCCTGCGTATGCTGAGAGCCATTGCCGTTGCTGTTGCCGTAATCCTGTCCGTCGTCCTCTTGGCTGCGTTCAAGCTCCTCAAGCTCCTCGTCAGAGAGGGGCGTAAAATCGCCTGTGGCCGCGCTGTATCTGTAATACACGCCGTCTTCGTCGTAATAGATTCCGCCGTCCTGATATTCCTGGGCCATGGCTGTGGAGCACGGCATAGCCCACGCCATCAGCACCGATAATATAATAAGTAAAAAATTCTTCTTCATAATGCGCTACATAAAAAAGAGTTGAGCCATCAACATTATCAAACCAATACCGCCCACGAGGCAGGCAATGAAAAACATAAACGCCTTGAATGCCTGGATGGGCACATCGCCCACTGTCTTGCCGGTCTGTCCGTTCATGGCGAATGTGTGGGCCTTGCCGTCCACAAATACATTGAGCATCCATACCGGGAACAATGCGTATTCTATGTCCTGGATCTGGCAGTCGAATTTCTCGGCCGGTGATATCAGGCTTCCATTGATGGTGCTGTATATCGACTGGCGCACCGAATTGTTCATTCTCAGAGATGCGCGCTCCTTGTCTTCCTCGGGGCCCACATCGTATTTCTCGGCCAGGAAACCCGACAGATACGAGTAGTTGAAGTTCTCGATTCCGTTGAAATCGAAAGGCTCGATGGAATCCATGAGGTCGTCGTCGAACTTCTTGGAGCCATCAGCTGGCACCTTGTCGAAACACTCGCTGCCCTCGCGGAGCTCGTAATATACATCGGTCTTGGTATACACGTAGTCGCCTGAGCGCCAGGATGTTTTCTCGTGACGCTCGCCTGATACGTGGCCAAACGACTCTCCCTTGTATAGCCAGAATGGGATGTATACTCCTGTAAGTTTTTCGATATTGCTGGGATCGCCAAACTCCTTGGGCGCCAGGAAACGGCCTTTCTTGAGGGCGGCATATCCTGCCAATGCGTCTTCCCTGGTGGTGGCGAAGGGGATTACATATTTTGGGCGGAACTCGCCCTCGAGCCTCGATTTAAGTATGTTGGTATTTCCGCAGTAGGGGCAGAATGTGGAGGCTGTGTTCTCATCGGCCACCATCTCGCCGCCGCACGAGCTGCACTTGTATACATTGAGCTCGGGCTGGGAACCTGTATACTGGCCGGGCTGAGGATCGGGCTTGTATTCCGGCTTGTGGATGTCGATATCGGCATCAGACTTCTGCTGTGTAAGCTGCATGATCTGAAGCTTGTCGAACTCCGAACCACATGCCTCGCACTTCCACAAACGCCTCTCGGCATTGTATGGAAGCGATGCGCCACAGCCCGGACATTTCAATTGCGTTGTATCCATATTGTCGTATTTTTTGTTGTTCTGCGCTCTGTTTTTTTAGAGCTACCAAATATAATTACTTATTGCCAAATTAACAAAAATCGTACAAAAAAATAATCATCCCTTATTGCGGGGGCTGTATATCTTCCGTGTAAAGGACCTTACGTATCGTGTAACATTCTGAGTAAGGTAAAACGACCGCGGAACCTTGTAGGAATGTGCCGTGGTGCGTCTCTGCACCATCTTGTATTTGCTGTAATGGGCAAAGAAGAATCCCAGGCCGATTATCAATCCTATAGGGATAGGCACCCACAACGACTCGTCGCTATCGAAACGGCAGTCGTTGTAGAGATACGATACGCCCAGGGCCAGCCCTATGCACGATATCAGGCAGCCAAGCAGAAACATTATCATCTTGCCTGTATCTACGGGAACATTGCCCACTGTCTGCCCGGTCTGTCCGTTCATGGCGAATGTGTGCGGCTTGCCGTCCACAAAAACATTCATCATCCATACCGGCAGCAGGGCGTATTCTATATCGTGGATATTGCACTGGAATTGCTCGCGGGCAGATACCAGCGAGCCCTGAATGGTGCTGTAGATATCCTGGCGTAGCGAATTGTTCATTCGCAGGATGGCGCGGGGCTTGTCTTCCTCGGGAGTAACGTCGAATTTTTCGGCCAGGAAACCCGACAGATACGAGTAGTTGAAATTCTCGAGCTTATCGAAATGGAATGGCTCCACCGAATCCATGAGGTCGTCATCAAACTTGCGCGAACCATCGGCCGGCACCTTGTCGAAAGCCTCGTTGCCCTCGCGCAGCTCGAAATAGACGTCAGTCTTGGTGACAATGTAGTCACCTGAGCGCCATGTCTTTTTTACATGTCGTTCGCCCGACACATGGCCAAACGACCTTCCCTTGTAGAGCCAGAATGGAATATATACGCCAGCTAATTTATCGATATTGCTGGCCGCGCCAAACTCACTGGGAGCCAGGAAACGTCCCTTGCGGAGGGCGGCATATCCTGCCACGGCATCGTCCCTGGTCTGGCAAAAGGGGATTACATATTTGGGGCGGAACTCGCCCTCGAGCCTCGATTTCAGGATGTTGGTATTTCCGCAGTATGGGCAGAATGTGGATGCGGTATTCTCATCAGCCACCATCTCGCCGCCACACGAGCTGCACTTGTATACATTAAGCACAGGCTGAGGACCGCTGTAATCGAAGGTCTGGGAGTCCTGCTGATAGTCGGGCCGGTTGATATCTATATCGGAATCCGACTTCTGCTGGGTAATCTGTATTATCTGCTGTCTGTCGTATTCGCTTCCGCACCGCTCGCACTTCCACAACCGCCTCTCGGCATTGTAAGGCAGCGACGCACCGCAACCCGGGCATTTCAATTGAGTTGTATCCATGTTATTGAGTTGTTTTTTTAACTGATTGCTTAGGTAATTCTGCACAAATATAATAAAAAAAGAACCGACTTTTACAAAAACAAATGTAAAAATCGGTTCTACTTATAAATAATATTTTTCCTAATGGCAATTCGCCCATTATCTCTTGGCGCCCTTGGCACCGAAGCTCATTCCGCCGCCCATTGCGAAGATGTTCTGGTCGAACGAGCTCTGGAGTTTCTGCTTCTCGGCGTTCTGCTTGATGGCTATGTCGATCACCTCGTCGAGAACGTCAACGAACTTCTTGCCGGTGGCCTCCCAAAGGTAGAACGAGAGTGAGCCAGGGATGGCGTTGATCTCGTTTACGTAAACATCACCGCTAACTGAATCACGCATAAAGTCGATACGCAGGATACCGGCAGCGTTCATCTCCTTGAAGGTCTTGATAGCGAGGTCCTGAATCTTCTTTGTTACATCAGCTGGAAGGTCGGCTGGACACTTGCGCTGGCTGTCGCTCATAGAGCCCGACCCCTTGGCACCGCCCATCTTGCCGCCTTTAGCTCCGAACTTGGCACCTTTGGCACCACCTTTAGCTGAGCCAGATCCCATATATTTATCCTTGTAAGAGAGGATGTCGCCGCTGCGGAGAGGCTCCTCAAGCACTGAGGCGTGGCAGTCGTGATAGCTTCCGTAAACCGAGCAGTTGATTTCCTGAAGGTTCTGAACCATGCGCTCGATGATAATCTTGTCGGTGAACTTGGCGGCCAGGTCAACGGCGGCATCGAGTTCCTCGGCATTAGCTGCCTTGCTGATACCAACTGATGAGCCGAGTCCGGCAGGCTTCACGATGAGAGGATATCCAATCTTCTCGGCCTGAGCCTTTTTGGCATCGTGCTGCTCGAACCACTCACGGTCGGTGCACCACATGTAATCTACGCAAGGGATATCGTTGGCCACGCACATATACTTGGTGGCAATCTTGTCCATGGCGATGTTGCAGGCGCGGAGGTTAGAACCAACGTATGGAAGACCAATCATCTCGAAGAAGCCCTGGAGAGATCCGTCCTCGCCGTAGCTGCCGTGGAGGATTGGGAAGGCGACGTCGATCTTGGTGACAACCTTGCTCTTGAACATATTGCTCTTGCAACGGTAGAGGTTGAAGTCGCCACGGTTGGGAGTCATGTAGACCTTCTCGCACCACGACATCAGCTTCTTCATATCGCGGTAGTTGCTTACCACGGTGAGGCCCGGGCCGGTGAACCACTCACCCTCCTTGCTGATATAGATAGGTACGATGTTGTACTTGTATTCTGGGAATGTGTTGATAGTCTGCAATGCAGAGATAACGGAGATTTCGTGTTCCACGCTCATACCTCCGAAAAATACACCTAATGTGATCATTTGTTTTATGCGATTTTGTTTATATTATCAACTATTTTTTTTTACATAAATTATCAAAAATTACCATGAATTTTTCAAAAATTATTTATCAGTAAAAATTTATGGATAATTCGTGTTAATTCATGGTAATTCATGTTCTACTAACTACTACAAACTAATGAAAGTCCGGCAAGTCGTTCTCAAACAAAACGGCGTCGCCTCTCTTTGCTATGCTGAACGCGTAATTTGCGCCGTCGTTGAGGCCGGAGGCAATGTAGATACGGTCCTCGGGGAAGTTCTCGTCCTTGAGTCCCTGGTAGATAGCGGCGGTCTGCTCCTTGCCGACGAGGATTGCGTAGTCGACGCTGTGGGCTATCTGCTTGCCAAGCTCACGGTTGTAGAAATCTTGCTTATCAGCTAACTCTATGATTCCCGGAGTAATCACAAACTTCTGATTTGGGAATCCTGACAAAACCTCCAACGCCATCTTAGCGCCCTTAGGGTTGCTGTTGAAAGCGTCGTCGATGATGATGAGACCTGCAGCATTTGTCGACATCTGCATTCTGTGCTCCACGGCCTCCAGCTTGTGGATTCCGTAGGCAATCTGCTCGGTGGTGAGGCCAAGCTTGTATGCACAGGCCACACACGCCACGATGTTCGAGATATTGTACTCGCCGAGAAGCGGAGTTGTGAAAGTAGCCTTCTTCTCGCCGAAGTGGTAGAGGTCGAAAGTTGTTCCAGCCTGAGAGTATGAGATATTCTTTACCGAATAATCGCAAGTATCGTCGCCAAGACAGTAATACTCTGTGTCCTTGTACTTTGGAGTATTCTTGATGATGTCGTAGTCGGCGTTGAGGAAAGCCACGCCATCAGCTGGCAAAGAATCTATGAGCTCGAACTTGGTCTTGCGGACGTTCTCGATATTGTGGAATGTATCGAGGTGCTGCTCGGCCACAGAGGTCAGGATTCCGTATTTTGGATGCACGATGTCGCAGATTTCCTTGATATCGTTGATCTGCTTGGCGCCCATCTCGCAGATGAAGAGCTGATGTGTAGGCTGCATATACTCGCGGATGGTGCGGACAACGCCCATCGTGGTATTGTACGATCCCGGTGTCATCAGCACATTGTATTTCTGAGAGAGGATCGTGTTGAGGAAGTGCTTGGTGGAAGTCTTGCCGTAACTTCCTGTGATTCCAACAATTATCATATCCTTGTGCTCGCCGAGAATGCGCTTGGCATCGTTGATGTACCATTGGCTGATGTGATTCTCCACGGGCTTCAGGATGATGTTGGAGAGCGGAAGTATCAGGAAACTGAGAATGGCCGTGCTTGCCAGACCCACAATTGTGCGAAGGATTAAATCCCTGTCGCCAAGAATGATACAATAAAGCGCGGTGAATATCAGACACAAGCCTATTGATGTAAAATACAGACGCTTGGCCCTGGCTGTGAAATTGAATTTCACCTTGGCCTTTCTTGTGAAAGCCTTATACGACAGAAACATATACAACGCGCCTGCCGCAATGAACAGCACCGACAACATCACGCCATTAGGCATAAACAATCCCAGCACAGTGAGAAATATCGGGACAAACTCGATCACGCGCTGTTTGTCGTTGATATTGTTTCTCAGCCATTTGTAATACCTCTCGTTGCGGTAAGAGTTCTGCTGGAAAACGTGCAACTCATATTTATATTTGGCAAACAGCCATACCAAAACAGCCGCCGCCAGAAAAAATACCGATATAGTGACAAGTAATTGCATTTCTGATATTTACGATTTAAGGAAGTTGTCCAAAATAGTTAAATAATAAGGTGTGTTCTCCAGGAAACTGTAATGAGTGCAGCCCGGGAAAACCACCAGACCGGCATCCGGAATCAGCTTCTCCATAATCCTGGCATCTGATACAGGAGTTGCGGTATCCTTCTCGCCCCAGATAAGGAGAGTTGGAGCCTTGATTTTTGGCATTTCAGACTGCAGGTCCTCATCCACAACCTTCTTCAATACCTCCTTCATAATGCCCGAGGCGTTTTTGTAATCCTCTGACGCCATGGAGTTTACAAAAGGCTTCACGAGAAATTCTGTGGCCTTCTCGCCTATTATCTTGGTGGAAAGTTTCTTTATCTTCGAGAAGATTCTTGAAACCGAGATTTTTGTGTTCTGAGGTTTTACGCCAGCCGAGCCGGTAAGCACTACCTTGCTCACGTAACTGTTTCTGGATGAGAGCAATATCGAGACCCTTCCGCCGAAAGAGTGACCGATGAGTACAGGATTTTTCAGCTGAAGGCTCTCTATAAGATCCTCCACGCATCGGGTGTACTCCTCCACTCCCCACACAGAAGTGGGCTCGTCGCTCTTGCCGAATCCGGGGAAGTCGATCGACGTAACCCTGAAGTTTTTATCAAGACCAGCCTGAACGGTGCGCCAGATGTCGGTGCTGCAACCCCAGCCGTGGAGAAGGAGTACATCCTGCCCCTCGCCCGTCATTACATAATTGACTTTCACGCCGTTGGCTATTACTGTATTTTCCATTTAATGTGTTTTTCTTTGTATATTCGAGATTGCAAAGTTAACACATATTTTTTATAATCTATCCATTTTTTTTTGTAAATTTGCAACTGAAAACAATTAAGAATTAACAATTAAGAATTAAGAGCCTCTCTATTGGGAGCGTGTCGTAATTCGGATTTCGTAATTCGTAATTAAACCAACACTTAAACAAATCATGGCTACAGAAACAATTTTTCTAATTTGCTTTATCGCATTTATCGTGGGAATCCTTATCCTGGATATGTGCGTAATCGACAAGAAGGCCCACGAGGTTTCGCTCAAAGAGGCTACAATATGGACTTTTGTATGGATAGGTCTCTCGCTGCTTTTCGCCGGATTCCTATATATAAAAGGTGAACTTGTTCACGGAATCGACAACACCGAGGAACTCAACCATGTGATTTCGGAATACAAAATCGACATGCCCGAAAACGTAAAGGCACAGGATTTTTCGGATCAGCTGAAATGGTACCGCGGAAACATGACAATGACCTACATCACAGGTTACCTCATTGAGAAAATGCTATCAGTTGACAATCTGTTTGTTATGATGATGATTTTTGCATCATTCAAGGTGAGCAAGATAGAATATCAGCGAGTATTGAACTGGGGAATCATGGGCGCGATAGTATTGCGCTGCCTCTTCATATTCATAGGCGCGGCCGCCATCAAGCAGTTCGACTGGCTGCTCTACATCTTTGGCGGATTCCTAATATACAGCGCGGTAAAAACATTCTTCAGCAAGGAGGACGACGACGAGGAACTTCCCGGCATTGTAAAATTCCTGAGCAAGCACCTGAGAGTGTTCCCAAGATTCAACGGCGACGACTTCTTTGTGCACGCCACCAAAAACGGCGATGAATTCACTGTGGTAGACAAGGCCGTAAAGGGCGCCAAACTCTTCATAACACCGCTCTTCGTGGCAATGGTTTCCATCGAATTCTGCGATGTGATTTTCGCATTCGACAGTATCCCCGCGATATTCTCGGTTTCGCTGGATCCATACATCGTTTTCTTCTCAAACATCTTCGCAATTTTGGGACTGAGAGCAATGTTCTTCCTGCTGGCCGCCATCGCCGACAAGTTCAGATTCCTTCAGCAGGGCGTTTCGATACTGCTTCTCTTCATCGGTATCAAGTTGCTCTGTCACAGCTTCTTCCATATTCCAGACTGGGTATCATTAGTATTCATCCTCGGCGTTCTTACACTGAGCATTGTTCTCAGCCTGATAATTCCAGCACCCAAGGAAGAGGAGAAAGATTAGAGTTTAGAGTTTAGAGTCTAGAGATTAGAGTTTAGAGATATTATATTAAAAGCCCTGGCAATTCAAACAATTGACAGGGCTTTTTTGTGTCATTAATATTCTGTCCCCAACGGGGACAAAGCATCTATAGCCGTGGGATTACCCTGCGTAGCAGGTCATCCTACGGTAATGACAACCGCACACACCAAATCATCCTACGGTTATAACAACCACACCCCACCACAAAAAAAATCCGCAGCGGAAACCAATCTCCACTGCGGATTTTTTATCAATTATTATTAATTCCAATAAGAAAAACTAATTCCTAGTAGAACTTAACTCTCTTATCAACTATACCGGCGATCTTTCTGATAGCCTGTGGCACCTGGTAAGAAAGTCTGCTGCTGAGCTCCATCTGCATCATCTTTCTGTCGGTCTCCACATTTACCGGCTGGATAGCCTGTGATGGAGTTACCGAAGTAGCCTGAATTACATAAACTGCATTCTTGCCCTTGATAGGAGCAGAAACCTGGTTCTGAGAGAGAGTTGAAACTACAGCCAAAACCTCTGGCTCATCGCCGATAGTTGGGATCTGAGCCTGATAGAAAGAAACATTGCGGGCCTCCTGGATGGCCTTGCCGTAAGCCGAAGCGGCGGCATCCAAGCTTGATACGCCATTGAGCTTGCCGGCAATGATTTCGGCCTTAGCCGCCTTCATTGCATCGTTGGTGAGGTCTTCCTTAACATCAGCTATAGCAGGAACACCGGCTGGATGTACAGCTGTAAGAGCTGCCACGATGTAGCGGTCGCCAAACTCGTAAACCTTAGAAACCTCCTTAGACTCGTCGTCGTTGTATGCCCAGCGAACGAGCTCACGGCTGTTGCTGAGACCTGGAACCTGCTTGGTATCTGACTTGAGAGCTGGAGCAATACGGCGTACAAGACCCTTTTCAGCTACAGACTTCTCGAAATCAGCTGGCTTTCTGTTGGTACCGGCAAACTCGCTTGCCTTGGCCCAAGCCTCCTGACGTGTCTGATTGCTTGGACGGATCTCAACAGCCGCGAAACCTACCGAAACCTTCTCCAATGGAGCTGTTCTGTCGGTAACCTTGATGATGAAGTATGCATTAGGAGCCTTCACAATCTTGGTGTCGCCCTTCTTGGTATCGAAACAAGCAGCCTTGAGCTCTGGAATAAAGCTTGTACGCTCTATCACCCAGCCGTAGTTGCCCGAATCCTGAGCACTGCGCTGCTCGTCAGAATTATTCAAAGCCAAAGCGCCGAAATCGATGCCTGACTTGTAAACATCCATGAGGCTGTCCACACGCTTTCTTGCTGCGAGAGTATCACCGCTGTATGCAACAGCAATCATAGAAATCTTAACTGAGTCTGGACGCATCTGCTTCTCGATAACGCGTGCGCTGGTGTAATACTGGCCATCTACGTATGGGCCGTATACTGCGCCCGGCTCGTTGGAGAATACAAAATTGTTGATATCCTCGTCCTGTATCTCGTCCTTGCCATAGAAATACTCCATGTAAGGAATATCGCTCTTGGAGCTGATATAGTTGCCTACCTCCTCAACAGAAGCCTCGCCGAGACCTGCCGCGATATCCTTGGCAATATCGAGAGCCTGTGCGCTGTCCTGGTTGGAAGGAATGATGTCGAAGCTTACGTAAGCAATGTCGCGGAGCTCCTGTGCAAGCTCGAGCTTGAGCTTCTTGGCCTCGTAAGCCTTCTTGATATCAGAGTCAGAAACCTTAACCTCATCGTCCTTGATATCAGAGTAAGGAACTGCCACATACTTGAAGTCTGTAATGTGAGTACGGTCAGCAAACTCTTTCTCTACATCAGCTGATGTAACATACATACCAGCGTTTATCATGTTGAGATACTTAACGTACTGACGAGACTCACGGAGCTCGTTCTCAAGATTCTGCCAGATGTAGAGCTCTCTTGTATTGCCGCTCTTGATGCACTCCGATACAAGACGTGGATCGTAATAACCAACCTGAGGATTGGTGTAGTACTCACGGATCATAGGAGTTACAGCTCCTGCGTTTACGAGATTGATAATCTCATCGTCGGTTACCATCAAACCCTGCTTGTTGGCATACTCGCCAATAGTATTCTGACGGATAGCCTGCTCCCAGCAGTAGTCGCGTACCTCCTCGCCCATCTCTGAATCGAGGGAACGGTTGTATATAACCTCCAAGAAATTTTCTCTGTTCTTAGTCCTTGCCTGGAACTCATTGTAATCGATAGAAGTTCCGTTAATTTCGCCCACCTTAGTCTGACTGGCGCCAAAAATGGTAGTTCCACTATTGATAAAGTCACCGAGGACGAAAGCCAAAAGGGCACCTCCCACACATATTGCGATGAGCTTACCCTTGCTTCTAATGGTTGTTAGTGCTGCCATTATGTCTTATTGTAAATAAATTAGATTAGTATACATACTAAAAAACCCCAATCCCGCTACGAATTGAGGGCTTTTATGTCTTTGCCTGACGCAAGGTACAATCCTAGTAGTGACCCTGGCATCTAGCCTCAGAAGATACTGTAAGTTTCTTTCTGCCTTTCTTGCGTCTTGCAGCTAATACCTTGCGACCGTTAGCTGTCTTCATACGCTCTCTGAATCCGTGCTTGTGCTTACGCTTCTTAATAGAAGGTTGAAATGTGCGCTTCATTTTCTTTATGTATTTTAAATGGGTTTAAATATTTTAAGTTTACTATTTTCGAAAACTATGTTTTTCGGCTTGCAAATTTATTACTAATTTTTAGGATAACCAAAAAAATCAAAGTTTTTTTTCAAAAAAAATAAAAGAACACGGACAACACCAACAGAAACCCATTCAATCAGCATTGTCCGAATTCTTATTTCAGCTGATAAGCTCTTAATTATTAATTCTTAATTAAAAACTACTTCTGCTTCTCAGTGATAGCGTCGATTACGGCTACGGCCACGATGTTTACGATGTCGTTTACCGAGCTCTCGAAGTCGATGAAGTGGATAGGCTTGTTCAATCCCATCTGGATAGGTCCGATAAGCTCCACATTCTTGTTCATGGCGGCAAGCATCTTGTATGATGTGTTGGCCGAGCCGAGGTTAGGGAACACGAGTGTGTTTACCACCTTGCCCTTCAGCTTGTTGAATGGGAATGTCTTGTCGCGGAGCTCGTCGTCGATGGCGAAGTTCACCTGCATCTCGCCGTCGATTGCCAGGTCAGGACACTGCTGCTGAAGGATATCTACAGCCTGATGAACTGTAGCTGGCGAGCCAACCTCGTCGGCGCCAAAGTTAGAGTAAGCTAACATTGCGATAACAGGCTCGTTGTTGAAGAAGCGAACTGTATCGGCGGCAAGCTTGGCTGTATCAACCAATGTGTCGACATCAGGGTGACGGTTGATCAAAGTATCAGCCAGGAAGAATGTTCCCTTCTCTGAGTTGAGAATGTGCATTGTGCCGAAGTGGTTGAAGCCCTTGCGGATACCGATTACGTCCTTGGCAATCTGGATGGTGTCGCGGTAACGTGTGTAAACGCCTGTGATGAAGGCATCAGCGTCGCCGGTCTCCACCATCATCATACCGAAGTAGTTGCGGTCAAACATCTTGTCGTTGGCCTCCTGGAATGTCATACCATTGCGCTGACGCTTCTCGCAAAGGATCTTTGCATAACGCTCACGTGTAGGAGCCTGTGCGTCCTCGCGGAGGTTGATGATCTCGATGCCATCGAGTACGAGATTGTTATCAGCTGCCAAAGCCTTGATCTTCTCGGTGTTGCCGAGGAGGATTGGGTGACAGAGACCCTCGTTCTTGGCCTCAACGGCGGCGGCGAGCATGGTTGGGTGGATACCCTCGGCGAATACAACCTTCTGAGGATTCTGCTTTGCGATGTTGAAGAGCTGTGCGGAGAGCTTGCTCTCATAACCCATCAACTGCTTGAGGTGGAGCTTGTAAGCGTCCCAGTCCTCGATTGTCTTTCTTGCAACGCCTGACTCGATGGCTGCCTTGGCTACGGCTGTTGAAACCTCGGTGATAAGGCGTGGGTCGACAGGCTTTGGAATAAAGTAAGCAGGACCGAATGTGAGGTTGTCAACGTGGTAAACCTTGTTTACAACATCTGGAACGCGCTGCTTTGCAAGTGCTGCGATGGCCTTTACGGCGGCGAGTTTCATCTCCTCGTTGATGGCAGTGGCGGCCACATCGAGAGCGCCACGGAAAATGTATGGGAATCCGATTACGTTGTTGATCTGGTTAGGATAGTCGGAACGACCTGTTGACATGAGTACGTCAGGGCGTGCTGCCATGGCATCCTCGTAAGAGATCTCTGGCACAGGGTTAGCGCAAGCGAATACGATAGGATGGTCGTTCATGG
>JAZQPB010000130.1:0-27053 GCA_045628165.1 Bacteroidales bacterium
CTGGACGAACGAATGGAGCTGCATTCTCCTTGCCCTTCTGGAAATCGTGCCAGCCCTCTGGAACCTCTGGACCTACAGAGATCAAGGCCTTTACGGTTGGGCTCTCTGGCATGGCTGCGTTGATGTGCTCCAGGATGAGAGGATCGCCACAGGCCACGATAGCCTTGATGCCGGCCGCATTGTCGCGGTAAACGATATCCTTCTTGGTGAGAAGGTGTGTGGCTGGAATCACCACCGCGCCAATCTTGTGGATGGCCAGGATAGAGAACCAGAACTCGATGTGGCGCTTCAGGATAAGCATTACCTTGTCGCCCTTGCCGATACCGAGGCTCATAAAGAAAGAGGCTGTCTTGTCGGTCTCCTTCTTGAGGTCGGCGAATGTGTATTTTTTCTCTACGCCCTTGTCGTTGGTCCAAATCATAGCGAGCTTGTCTGGCTGCTCCTCGGCCCAAGCGTCCATTACGTCGTAGGCAAAGTTGAAATTGTCTGGGACAATTATCTCGAAATTTTTCTTGAAATCTTCAAAATCCTTGAATTCTGTCTGTTTTAAAAAACGCTCTAACATTTTATATTTAAGTTGCAAATAATGATTACTTGGTGATGATAGCAAGGAACTTGGCCTTCTGGTTATCGAGGGCAAGCATTCCGTGAGGTATCGATGAATCGAAGTAGAGGCTGTCGCCCTTCTCGAGTATCATCTCCTTCTGACCGATCTGAATCTTTACACGGCCCTCTATCACGTAGTCGAATTCCTGACCTGCGTGTGTGTTGAGTGTAAGCTTCTCGAATGGCTCGATGCTTACCTCGAAAGGCTCGATGTTGGCATTCTTGAAACCGGCAGCCAGTGCGAGATACTTGTATGCCTTGGTGCGCTCCATGCTTACGCCCTGTCCGGCACGGGTAAGGAAGTATGAGTTCATCTTTGGCTCGTATCCGCTTATGAGTACCGAAGGCTCGATGTTGTATGCCTGGGCCACATCGCAGATGAAGCTCATGGGAATATCAACCTCGCCCGACTCGAAGACGGCAACCTTCTCGGCGTCGAATCCGGTCTTTTTTGCAACGTCCTCCTGGGTGAGGTCCAATACCTCGCGCAATCCCTTCAGACGCTCTGCTATCTGTTTAATCTGTTCGTTTATCATAATACGATTTGATTGTTTTTTTTATAACCTTGAATATCGGTACAAAAGTAGTGATAATTATTTAAAAAAAATATTATTTTGATAATTTTTGTTTCAGCTGAAAAATCTCATCCTCGTAATGGCTGATGATTTCACGTATCTGCTCGTCGGTCATTGAGCTCTCCTCGTTGAGACGGACCTTCTCATTGAGCCTGCGCTCCAGGTCGCCGAGTATGTTCATGTAGTTGATAAAGGCCTCGTATGGCGACTTGAACGGGTTTGGCTTGTAGCCGTAAGCGGGATTGTTGAAATACTCGGTACTCATGTAGTAGAAGTAGTCGGAGCACTGGAGTTTTTCCCATATATCGGTGAGCACATCGTGGCCGGCCCTCCTTACCGAGGTGCGGAGCATTGATATTTTCTGAAGCGCCTCCTGCTGAAGCTCGTTGCCCTGCCATGGCGTCATGTCGTGGAAACGGTTCATGCCTGACAGCGGCGTTATCGACTTGAAGGGGCCTACAGGCTGATACTCATCAGCTGCCTCGCCCGGTGTCTGAAACTTATATACTCCCGAATTCACAATTTTTTCCGAGAGGTTTTTGATGAACATGAGCACCTCGTTGTTGTTGTACCTTGTGCTGTCGAAATATTCGAAATTGAGGCCGAGGTATATCATATCGTCGTACTCATCGATCTCGTACAGGCGCTCGGCAAAGTATTTGGGAGTAAAGAGTTTCTTGTCTTTGAGGGCGTCTTCAAGCATACGGGAGATGTTCTCGTTGCGCGGAAGGACTCTAAGACGTGGCTGTTCGGAGCTGAAATAGACAAAATCCGGGCCCTTGATATCGAGACTGCGTCCGGCACCCTCCACGAGCACTGTCCTGAATCCGAGATTGTATACCAGCGCGCCAATGGCATCGGTATATATCAGCTCGGTATTGCGGAATGTGACTGGCCTTACATCAAAGAGGCGCTCTATCTCGTCGGAATGACGGCGCACCTGACGGGCAAACTCTTCCTCGTCGTTGATGGATGAGAGCGAATGATTGTATGGCATGCCCACAAACTCCACGCATCCGGTATCGCCCAGGTCCTGAAGCACCTTGAGCGTATCGGGACAGCATTCCTCTATAAGGGCGAGGGCAAATCCCGAAATAGTGAGCGAGAATCTGAACTTATCGCCGTGATGGCGCACGAGGGCAAGCATGGATTCGAGCGACGGCTTAAGGAACTCCCGCTCGTTGCGCTCCACCTCGGCCCGGGTGGCATAGTCGTCGAAATAGAAATTGTCCTTGCCGATATCGAAGAATCTGTATTTCTTCAGGAGCAGGGGCTTGTGTATGTTGAAATTGAGGCAGATTGTTTTCATAATAATTAGTAGTTAGTAGATAGTAGTTAGTAGTTAGTGGTTAGTCCTAAAATTGTCTATTGTATTTTTGTATACTTCGTAGATATTCTGGGCGCAGTTGTCCCATTTCATCTGGTCCACCTCGTTGCGGCCGTGGGTTACAAAAAACTTGTTTAGGGCCGGATATTTCACCAATGCGTATATGGCGTCGGCCATGGAATCCACATCCCAGTAATCCACTTTGAGGGCATGTTTCAGCACCTCGGATACTCCGCTCTGGTTGGATATGATGACGGGGACTCCGCCCTTGAGCGCCTCCAGAGGCACAATGCCGAACGGCTCGGATACCGACGGCATCACAAACACGTCGCTTATGGAGAAGAGCTGACGGACCTCGTCGCGGTTCAGGAAGTCGGTGAAATGGAATCTGTCGGCTATGCCCAGACGCGCGGCGGTGCGTATCATGGAATGAAACATGTCGCCATTGCCGGCCATTACAAAACGCACGTTATCAGCTCGCTCCAGCACCTTGTATGCCGCATGGAGAAAATACTCCGGGCCTTTCTGGAATGTGATTCTGCCCAGGAAGGTTACTATCTTCTCGCCGTCCTTCTTGCGCACCTCGTGTTTGGAGGGCCTGAAATCCACGGCGTTGTATACGGTGGTAATCTTGCCGGGGTCGGCTCCGTATTTTTCCACGCAGATATCGCGGGTAAGGTTGCTCACGGTGATTATCGCGTCGGCCTCCTGCATTCCGTGCTTCTCGATATTGTATACACGGGGATTCACAGTGCCTCCGCTGCGGTCGTATTCGGTGGCGTGCACGTGTATTACGAGAGGTTTTCCGCTGGCCTTCTTGATGGCTATTCCGGCCTCGTAGGTGAGCCAGTCGTGGGCGTGGATTACATCGAAATCGTAGCAAGCCGCGAGGTTTTCGGCCACCCGGGCAAACATTCCGGTCTCGGTATAGAGGTTGGATGTGTATTTGCCCGTAAACTCGAACTTATCCGGCACATCGTCGAGCGCCTGGAGGTCGCTGAAGCTGAGACGCACCTCGTATTTGCCGCCCTTGGATGACGCCATCATGCGCCCGCGCTCGTCAAACCAGACAGATTCGGGGTCTATGTGCTTCTTTATCAGAATCTTCTCGATCTGCTCGGCCTGCATGTACGGATGCAGCATCGAGGCCGTCTCCACGTATATCAGCTTGTCGTACGACTGGCGGAAGGTGGTGATATTTTTGCTATCAGCTGATAAAGACATACTGCCGGACAGGGCCTCTGTGCTATGGGTATCAGCTGATGGCGTTACTATCCTAACCCTCCTGTTCTGGATGGTGGTATGACGCTCCAGGTACTTGTTGGCGCCGGCAAAAACGGCATTGGGAGCCTTCTCGTCGCCAAAGACCTTGGGCACCATGAATATCACCCTGGTATCGGGGATTTTGCCGAGTCCGCTCACTATACCGTGGCACGCCGTACCCAAACCGCCGGATATGTGTGGTGGAAACTCCCACCCGAGCATCAGTATTCTCATAATTTTTAGTGGAAAGTGGAAAGAGTAAAGTTTAAAGTGGAAAGAGTAAAGTTTAAAGATTAAAGACTAAAGTTGAAATGCTCTTTAGTCTTTAAACTTTAAACCCTAAGCTAAAACTGATCAATCAGCAGCTTTATCCTGTTGATGGAGGCGATGGTGACGGCGCTCAGGGGCGAGCCCTTGCCCTCGTATGGTGGCTCGGCCGAGAATTTCTCGTAGAAATTGGGCGACTGAACCTCGTTGAGCTTCTCGTCGAAACAATGGTAGACCTCCTCGGCTTTCTTGAGTCCGTCTTCGCCATAGATTTTGAGGTAGAGCTCGGCCAGGAAACCAAGATAATATGGTGTGATGGTGGTATCGGGGCCGAATTTCGGATCGTCGGGGCTCAGATTGCGCAGGCCTACGGGTGTAAGGAGGTTTTTCTCGACAACGGAGAGAGCCTTGGCTATCTTGTCGTCGCTCACTATGGGGTAAGGAAGCGCCATGGCCACAAGCTGTCCCGGACAGCATGAGAGGTCCTTGTTGCCGAACTCGTCCACGCTGTCGGCAAGATAGTCTACCGACTTGTCGACAAAACGGGTATTGAATGCCAGTGCCAGCATTCGGGCGTATGTGTTGGTGCTGTTGGCGAAATCGGTGT
Organism: Bacteroidales bacterium; assembly: GCA_045628165.1. Classification (GTDB taxonomy): domain Bacteria; phylum Bacteroidota; class Bacteroidia; order Bacteroidales; family UBA3824; genus UBA3824. Next base: position 4,646 of record JAZQPB010000130.1, read on the forward strand.
CGCCGTTCATGCATGCTATATCGTGGGCAAAGAGCAGCGAATTGTACCACATGGCATTGATCTCGGCGTAGAACCGCTTGCACTGGCCACGCGAATCGCACACCAGGCCGTTGATATCGGTGAAGAGTCCGGGGATGTTGTTGGTCATGCCGAATTTTACGATCTCCTGCACGGTGGGGCCGAATACGGTGTTTATCTCCTGGAAATTGCCACGCTGGAAGCTGTACTGCTGAATGGCCCATATAAACCAGAATGGCGACTCGGGTGCGTAGTTGTTGTCGTCCACATCGCCGAATGCTCCGTTCTTGTATCGCTTGAGGTAGGATTTGGCTATCTTGAGAAACATGTCGAAGTTGCCGTTGGGAAGCGTGAGACCCGGCAGCGCGCCGAATCTGTCCTTGCTGAAGTATGGGCTCGGCGGCATTTTCTCCACCACGATGCACTCGCCATTGTATTCGCGGAACATCTGATTGGCCGCAAACTGTATAAAATCCTCGTATGAGTGGCGTTTCATCCTGGTATAGGATTCGCTCTTGTAGAAATCCTCCAATGTGCTGGGGTTCTGGTTTTTCATCGAGGCGCTGAAAATCACGCTCTCGCCCTTATCGAGCTCTATATCAAAGAATCCGGGCATGAAGAGGTCTTCCTGGAAAGGCTTGCCTTCTATCATATCCTGCTGATATTCAATATTGTAGTTCCAGTCGGGAGCGGTTACAAACTCGCTGGGCTTGCTGGTCTGCATATACAGATAAGGCTCATCCTGATAGAGATGGTATCCGATGCCATTCACCACGGGAGCATTGCCTGTGATGATGTCGTGGCTGACGCGCCGCAGCTTGGTGGCCTCGCGGAATGCCACTATCGGACGTATCTGAAGCTTTACGGGCTGAGTGGATTCCAGCAGTGTGTATTTCAGCAGAAGTGTCTCCTCGTTGGTGCATATCAGCATTTCCTTGCGCAGAAGTATGTTGCCTATGCTGTATTCGATGCTTGTAAATGGGTTGAAATTAGCTGATAATATATACTGATGTCCCAATGGGAAGAATACATCGGGATATTTGCGGGTAGACAGCAGGAAAGTCTTGTTGCCGGAGATTATGGAATCGTCGAGGGTAGATAGTATCACCTTCATGCTCTCGGTCTTGCTGTCATATACGGAGAGTAGTCCGTGCCAGCTGCGGGTATTGCACAAAATAACTGTGGACGATGATGACGCTCCCACAAGATTATTCTTGATGATATCTTTTTTGAGGGAGTATCCCAAATCCATCAGATTGTTTTTGTCGAAAGACTGAACGTTCATAGTTTTCCTTAATAAATTGTTATACAATAAATTGCAGAGAACATCCGCTTCCAAGGCGGCATCGGCTCTCGTGGTCTTAAAGATAAAAAAATATTATCGGAAAACAAAAATAAAAATTACTGATTTTTTTTATTCCCTAACTACCTTCACCTTATACTTGAAAATCTCATTCTCGACCTCCTCTTCCAGGAAGTTGATTCCGACATACTTTGTCTTATCGACATATAGCATATCGTCCTCAACGATTTTCGCGAATGTCTGTGTTCCTAATGGCAGGGGGTCATTTTTGATTTTCGATTTATGGATTTGTTGATTGATGCAAAGATAAGGTATTTAAGGGAATTGGGCAAAAAATTATTCCCCACAACGAAAACACCTAATCATATATCAGATACCTCTTTCTCTTCTCCTTGAAGGCCTGCAATCCAGGCTCCCAGGATTTTATGATATCCTCCTCGGAGGCGCCGTCGGCGAGCATCTTTGGGAGAGACTTGTTGCCGTAGAGGAGCGAGAGCCACTGGGTACGTGTGATGCAGGTGCCGCCGCTGATGCGGTACATATCCATAAGGTATTTCAACGTAAATCTCTGAGCATCAGGATCCACGTCGGAGAAATCAAGACCGTAGCATTTCTTGCCCTCGTGAAGAGGATCGGTCTGCATACCGGGAATGTCCTCGGGTGTGAAAACATATTGACCGTATTTCTCGTCGGGGAAACCGATTGAGGTAAACGGCCTCTGAGTGCCGCGTCCCACGCTGATATTTGTGGCCTCGAAAAGGCAGAGACTCGGATACATCCTTACGGAGAGATAGTCGGGAAGGTTTGGCGACGGACGCACTGGAAGCTCGTAACGCATATTGCGCTTGTAGTTTCTTACGGGAACCACTGTAAGCTGACACTTTACACCGTTCTTCAGCCAGCCCTCGTTGTTTATCATATTGGCAAGCTCGCCCACGGTCATGCCGTAAACTATTGGAATCGGATCCATGCTTACGAAAGATTTGCAGTCGGCCTCGCGTATGGGGCCCGCCACATAGTTGTTGGGATTTGGACGGTCGAGCACAAGAACCCTTACGCCACACTCGGCGGCGGCCTCCATCACATTGTGGAGAGTGCTGATATATGTGAAGAAACGGCAGCCAACGTCCTGAATATCATATACCACGTAGTCGAGGCCCTTCATCTGCTCGGCTGATGGTTTCAGGTTTTTGCCGAAAAGCGAAATTATCCTTACTCCGGTTTTCTGGTCTATCTCGGTATTCACCTTCTCGCCAGGCTCGGCGGCACCGCGGAATCCGTGCTCGGGGGCAAACACACGGTCTATTTTTATATCAGCTGATAACAAAACATCCAGCAAGTGCCTGCCGAATGCCTGCGATGTGGGATTGGCTACAAGGGCCACCCTCCTGCCCCTGAGTATCGGCAAATACGATACGGTGTCCTCGGCGGCCACGGTCAATGGCTTCACGGTATCAGCTGAAATGCTTTTTGTTTCAGCTGATGCCGCTGAATTGTTGCCGGCGCTGGCTGCACACGAGGCCATCAACATCAATGATACTACTAAAATATATAAATCTCTCATTTCTTCTCCAGCTTCTTGGCCTCGTTCCAGAGGGCGTCCATCTCGGCGAGGGTCATCTCCTTGAGGCTGCGCTCCTGCTCCTTGGCTTTCTGCTCTATATAGTTGAAACGGAAGGTGAACTTGCGGTTGGTGCGCTCCAGGGCTGTGTCGGGGTTGATGTCGTAGAGGCGTGCGGCGTTTATCATCGCGAAAAGCAGGTCGCCAAACTCGCCCTCGGCCTTGTCCTGATCGTGGTTCTTTATCTCTGCATCAAACTCCTGCATCTCCTCGGCCACTTTTTTCCAGACCTCCTCGCGGTTGTCCCAGTCGAAGCCCACGCCACTGGCCTTGTCGGTGAGACGGTAAGCCTTTATCATGGCAGGCAGCGATTCGGGAATGCCGCCAAGAACGGTCTTGTTGCCGCCCTTCTCCTTCAGCTTCACCATTTCCCACATCTTGCTTACCTCCTCGGGAGTCTCAGCCTTGTAGTCACCGAAGATGTGCGGATGGCGGAAGATGAGTTTGTCGTAGAGGGCGTTCATCACATCCTCAAGGTTGAACTGATGGCGCTCGTCGGCCATTATGGAATAGAGCACTATGTGGAGCAATACGTCGCCGAGCTCTTTCTTGAAATCGGCGGGATCGCCCTTCAGGATGGCCTGAGAGAGCTCGTAAACCTCCTCGATGCTGAGTGTGCGGATAGTCTCCGGTGTCTGCGCCGCATCCCATGGACACTTCTCGCGGAGTGTCTCTATGGTATCGAGCAGCTTATCGAATGTCTGGTGTAATGATTTTCTGTCCATTTGATTTTTTATTTTTCAGTAGCATTATCGTTTTTTTCAGCTGATGGCGTATCAGCTGGCAACTCATCCACTATACGGGGGAGAGGAATCTTGCCTTCCTCGAATACGAAATCTTCGATTATCAGCTGATTTCTCATAGCCATCACATTCTTCAGGAGCGGGGTGCTTAGTCCGTATGTGATGCCCTTCACCTCATCGCCGCCGATTCCCGAAACCGTTACAAGGTCCACATTATAGAGGCACTTGTCTATTTCGCTCGATTCTCTCTCTACCGCGCAGATGGCTCCCACCTGACCCTCGCCGTCTATTTTGGCCGATGATATGCACGATTTGATGGAGCCCGAATTGTAGGCGCTGATACCGCCACGGCAGTATCCGGCGCTCACATTGCCCAGATTTACGCACGATGTGATGGTGCCCAGATTGTCGGCGCAGATACCGCCGGCCTGAGAGTCAGCATTCAGCTTGCCGTAATTGATGCATCTGGATATCTCCGAATTTGTCTTGGTGGTGCCCACAATGCCTCCGAGGCCGGTGCCCGATGCATTGTTTACATCGCCATTGTTGATGCACGCTATAATCTTGCCGCCGCGTCCGGCTATGCCTCCGCCCGATGTGGCTGATATCACAAATGCATTGTTGGTGCACTGCCTGATGGTGCCGTCGTTGAGTCCCACTATGCCGCCCGAGCAGTCGGTTCCCTTTACCACGCCACTGTTGCTGCATCTCTCTATCAGCGAATACGAATTGCGTCCGCTGATACCGCCAATATTGTCGTTGCCCGATATGCGGCCCATGTTGAAAGAGAATGTGATGGGCGCGCTGCTGGTGCCGGATACTCCGCCCACACAGCTGGATCCAGAAACAAGGCCGTTGTTTACGCAGGTGTCCAGACGTCCTATATTGCTGCCCGCAATACCGCCGGCATAATAGTCACTCTTGATGGAGCCCGAGTTGGTACACTTGAGCACCGTGCCCTCGTCGAAACCGCAGATGCCGCCGGTATAGTTGGTTCCCGTTACCGATGCCGAATCGTGGAAACACTGCTCTATGTGTCCGGCATTGTATCCGCAGATACCGCCGGTGTAATACCTGCCCCTGATGGGCGAGAGCGATACACGGAGGTTGCGGATCTCGCCGGCATTGTATCCGAACACTCCCACATTGTCCATGTTTTCCATCGTGCATGAGAAATTGATGATGGCCTTGCCGTCGCCATCAAATATTCCGCAGAATGGGAAAAGATTGTTGCCGATGGGAGTCTGGTTTACTCCGTTGGGACATCTTATATTATTAGCAAGCTTAAAGTGAACACCCTTGAAACCCTCTATGCAGGCAAAACCCTTATAGTCGGTGCCGTAGTTTACGGCTGTTCTCAGCTTGTCGAAATCGCTGTAATTGGCCACAAGCAGCGGATTAGCCTCGCTGCCTATAGGATCGAGAGCCTTGTTTACAATACGGAGGGCCACTTCCTTTCTGGCGTTGCCCGATTTTATAGCTAATATCACGGCACCCTGCTTGAGCGGAAATGCGAGGTCGGGATTTATCTTGAGCACATCAGGCTGGTCGCAGCTGTACGATATATCATCAAAATCGCCAAACGCTATATAGGATTTCAGATAGCGAACATTCTCGTTGTCATTAATAAATATAGGTGTGGCCGCCACCTTGGCCTCCACGTGATGACTTGTGGATACCGGCACGGGATAGAAATTGGGCTCCCAGTAGAAATCCTTGGGATAAGCGGCATACAGCAGCTGCATATTGCTGCCGGTCATGGCCTCGGTGCGGTATCCGTAAGTATGCAGCACCTGTGTGCCGTCTATCTGCCCCAGTGCAGGATATCCGATGCAGAGCTTATTATCGAAGGCGCAGAGCCTGATGGAGCCGTCGATAGCGCCGCCGCACACACCACCGGTAAACTCCGGATGGCCCACCACCGAGTTTACGTGGATAGACGACTGAAGCTTCGACATATTGCTGAATCCGAGCACGCCGCCGGTATAGTAATGTCCCCTTACAGGCACTGCGGACAGACAGCCCTCCAGCAATCCCGAATTCAGGTAACCGCAGATACCGCCGGTATAATCGCCGCCCACTATCTGGCCGCCTATGGTTATCAGCTTCATGATACGTCCGCTGCAGAATCCGAAAAGACCGCAGTATTTCTGATTAGGACGCATGATATTGAGATTGTACACCACGCAGCCCTGACCGTTGAAAACACCCTTGAACGGAGTGTTCACAGTGCCCACAGGCTCCCAGTTTACCCCGTCGGGTATCATCACGCAATCAGACATCACAAAATACACATCGCTGAAACCGTTGATATTGGCAAAACCCTTGTAATGAGTGCAGTTGTTTACCGCAGTGGCAAAACATTTAAGATCGTAAAAACTGCTGATGCGCAGCTGACGGCTCTGAGTGCCCTCAAACTCCAGAGTAGTATTATTTACCTTGATATTGATATACTTGGTGCATCCGCCGCCCGACACACGCAGCACCACCGACGATCTCTTGCGGAACTTGCAGGTATTGCCGCTGATATGCAGATAGGCCGAATCGCTCGGGCTCGAGAATACCACGCCATCCACCGCAGGCAGGTTGATATCCTTCACCACATTATGCACATTCTCGGTGGCAGGCAGAGTTACGGGAGTAAGCACAGCCCTCAAGCAGGGAGTAACCTCCGATTCAGGCAGGCGCGGATACAGGCCATCACCCAGCACAAAAGACTCGGCATTGTAGCCCTGGCCCTGCACAATCTGCGCCGTGGTCAGGTCCTTGGCATTGCGGCTGTCGGCATTGCCGCATCCCTTCTTGAGCGGGCACATCTGCACATCGTAAACACAGTTGGACACCACGGTGGTAAAGGGAACAGGAGAATTGGATCCGATAACACCGCCGCAGAAATTGCCCTCCTGCACATATCCTATATTTATGCAGCTGATAACCTTGCCATTTCCGTAGTTCTTGCCGCAGATGCCGCCGCCGTAGTTGTTGCAATACACATTAAGCGCATTGATGCAGTGGTCGATAACGCCGGTATTGAAACAGCACACTCCGGCTCCGTAATAATCGCACGACACCATGCCTCCGGCCATCACCAGATTGCGGATCTCGCCGCCGTTGTAGCCGAATAGCGCACCCGACTGCATACCGCGCACCACGAGATTCTTCACGCAGTGGCCGTTGCCGTCGAAAGTGCCGGCAAAATGGCATGAATAGTTAACTCCGATGGGAACCCACTCAGGAGCATGCCAGCAGCCGTCGTCATCCACATACGACCCAAAATCAATATCATCCACCAGCACAACCCTCTTGCCGTAGAAATTGTATGCCGGGAAATTGGCAGTGCCATTTACCAGCGCGGCAAATCCAGCCAGCTCGCTCACATTGCGGATCTCATATTTCTCGGCACGCACATCCCTCACATACCATTCTATATCAGGAGATATCGTGCCCTCAAGATTGCCGGTGATACCAAAAGCCGTATTTACTAAAAGCAGAAATGCTATAACTAACAGTCTATTCATCATGCGAAAATTTTTTTCAAAGATACTCAAAAAATATGCAAAAAAGCAAATAAGGAATATATTTTTTCAAAATAATTCAAAAAAAAAAGCACAAGTATTACTACTTTAAAAATAATTCATTAATTTTGTCCTTTTGAAAAAGTACCTCAAATACACAAAGCATATAAATGGACCTTCAGAGCATAAAACAGCGTTTCGGGATAGTAGGCAACGATGCCGCACTCAACCGCGCGCTCGACATAGCCGTACAGGTGGCGCCTTCCGACATCTCGGTTCTCGTAATAGGAGAATCGGGCGTGGGCAAGGAGCACATACCCCAGGTGATACATCAGCTGAGCATCCGCAAACACGGCCCGTACATAGCCGTAAACTGCGGCGCAATACCGGAAGGCACCATAGACAGCGAGCTCTTCGGCCATGAGAAAGGCTCTTTTACCGGAGCCAACGAGACCAGGAAAGGTTACTTTGAGGTAGCCGACAAGGGCACAATCTTCCTCGACGAGATAGCGGAGCTTCCGCTAAGCACTCAGGTAAGGCTGCTGAGAATACTGGAATACAAGGAATTCATGAAAGTGGGATCCAGCAAGATCCAGAAAACGGACGTAAGAGTGGTGGCCGCCACCAACGTAAACCTCGAAAACGCCGTAAAGGAAGGCAAATTCAGACAGGACCTCTATTACCGACTGAACACAGTACAGATAGACATGCCGCCACTAAGGAAACGAGGCGACGACATAGTGCTCCTGTTCAGGAAGTTTGCACAGACCTTTGCCGAAAAATACGACATGCCAAGCCCCATACGGCTGGAGGACGACGCCAAGCAGGTGCTATCGGCATACCACTGGCCGGGCAACATCCGACAGCTGAGAAACATCACCGAGCAGATGTCGATAATAGAGCAGGACAACAGAACCATAAGCGGTGCCAAGATGGCAAGCTATCTGCCCAACTATCAGGCTGACAGCCATCCGGTGATAATACAGCACACCGACAGCGGCAACTTCTCAAACGAGAGGATGATGTACAGGATAATGATGGAGCTGGAAGAGATAAAGAAAGACGTGGCACTAATAAAGCAGATGGTGGCCGGAGGCGGCAAGATCGCGCCGCACATGGACAGCGCCACAATGATATACCACGACGACACATTCGACGACTACACAGCACCAGCGATATCGCACCCGATACTGCCGCCGGCACCCAAAACACAGGAAATACGCCACCCCGAAATCAAGCACAACGTGATAGACACCGAGGAGGTGGTGGACGACAACCTCTCGCTGGCCGACTCGGAGGTGATACTCATAAAGAGAGCCCTCGACAAGCACAAAGGTAAACGAAAAGCCGCCGCCAGGGAGCTCAAGATATCGGAACGAACACTGTACAGAAAGATAAAAGAATACAACATAAAAAATGAAACTGTCCAATAGACTGGCCCAGGCCCCGATTTTGATACTGCTGATAGTCATAGCAGCTATGACATCATGTGGGATATACTCATTCACTGGAGCATCCTACGGCACCGCCAAAACAGTGTCGATAGACTACTTCCAGAACAGGAGCTCGTACATAAACCCCACACTCAGCAACACAATCACCGAAAAGCTAAAGGACAGATTCGTGACACAGACACCGCTCACACTGGTAAAATCGGGCGGCGACCTCAACTTTGAGGGCAACATCACCGGATACACAATATCCACCGCGGGAATGAAATCCGGAGAAACCGCAGCCATGAACAGGCTGACAATAACCCTGAAAGTAACATTCACCAACCAGACAGCACCCGAAAACGACTTCGAGAAAACATTCTCGAGATACGCCGAATACCCGGTGGCACAGTCATTTACGGCAGTGGAAGAACAGCTCGTGGAAGAAATCGTAGAACTCCTGCTGGACGACATCTTCAACGACTCGGTGGTAAACTGGTAAAGAAAAACAAACAGAAAATCAACACAGCTCTATATAAAATAAGGAAAAATAATAAAAACTTTTACTACTATGACCTCTAAACAATTTTTCAAATACCTTCTGGAGCCAGACCAGATGAACGACAGCTCGGTAGTGGAAATGGAGCAGCTGATAAAGCAGTTCCCATTCTTCCAGACAGGACACATGCTCTATCTGAAAGCCCTCAGCAAGATAAGCGACAAGCTTGTAAAGGAGAAACTGCCCACAGAATCCATCTACATCTCCGACAGAGCCAAGCTATACGCCCTGCTCAACACCAAGAAGGCACAGCCCGCGCCAGAGCCCCAAAAGGACAACCGCGCCCCGGAGGCGCCAAAAACAGAAACAGAGGTCACCAAAACCGTAAAAACCGAAACCGCGGCCCCAAAGCCTGAAGAAAAGAAAGAAACCCAGGCCCCCGCAGCCGAAAACACCGACACAAAAAAGCAGGCAATGGCGGCGGCAATAAATACCGTATCAGCTGAAACCACAAAAACCGAAACCAAGCCAGCTGACAGCAAGCCAGCTGAAACCATATCAGCTGAAACCAAACCGGCCGACACCAAGACCGAAACCATAAAGAAAGCCAAGGCCGAAGCCCCTGCCGCCGAAGAAGGCAAGCAGCAGCTGAGCAACGAGGAGCGCAAGCTAAACCACGAGCGCCTCGTAAAGGATTTCTTTGAGCTGAACGAAATAGAAAAATACGAGACCGTGGCCACCAACATAGCCGAAGACGGATCGATAAAATCAGCCGCGGCCGAATTCGCAGCCAGGAGCAAGGCCGACCGGACACTGGACCCAGCCCCGGCCGCCGAAACCGCAAAAACAGAAAAGAAAGAAAAGACAGTAGTAGTAGAAACCAAGAAAACAGAAACCATATCAACTGAAAGCAAACCTACAGAGAGCAAGCCAGCTGATAGCAAACCAGCTGACAGCAAACCAGCTGAAAACATATCAGCTGAAAACAAACCAGCTGAAACACCATCAGCTGAAAACAAAGACCAGATCTTTGAGAAAATAGCCGCCCTGCGCAAGGAGCAGGAAGAGGCCGACAAGAAGAGAGCCGAAGCCGAGGAAGAAGCAAGAAAACTGGCCCTGAAACTCCAGGCCGAAGAAGCCGAAAGACTCGCCAAGGAAGCCGAGGCAAACGCCAAAGCCAAGGAGACAGAGGTAATAAAAACAGTAACCGAAACTGTAACAACCACAGTAGTAACCGAGACTGTAACCACCACAGAGCCGGCACCAAAGCCTGCCAAAGCCGAGACCAAGCCAGAGCCAAAACCTGAGCCTGAGCCAAAGCCTGAGCCAAAAGCCGAGGCGCCAAAGGAGGAGACCAAAGAAATGTCGGCCGCCGACAAGCTGATGGCACGACTCAAGAAAATGAAACAGACAGAGGCCGAGGCTCCCAAAAACAACCCCGACAGCCTGATAGACAAATTCCTGCAGGCCGAGCCGCACCTCGACAGAAACAAGGAAGTAAAAGAAGGCGACATGGGCGAAGACTCAAACAAGCAGCCCGAGCTCTACTCCGAAAAACTGGCACAGCTGTACATCCAGCAGAAACACTATGAGAAGGCTATATCAATTTATGAGAAATTAAATTTGAAATATCCAGAAAAAAGTGCTTACTTTGCAGCCAAAATAGAAGAGATAAATAAATTAACGAACAATAATCAATAAATAAATCATGTATACAGCATTAATCGTTTTAATCGTAATAGCTGCCGTACTGCTGGTACTCATAGTACTCGCACAGAACTCCAAGGGCGGCGGCTTGGCATCCAACCTGAGCGCAGGTTCACAGTTCGGCGGTGTAGCCGAGCAGAAAAGCAAGCTTGAGAATTACACATGGGGACTCGTAATATTCATTGCAGTACTCAGCATCATTGCCAGCGTAACCCACGGCAACAGCAGCTCAGAGCAGCAGTCAGGCGTAATGGACCGCATGAACCAGCAGGCGGCTCCTACAATGTACCAGGACGCTCCAGCCGGCAACAGCGCCGAGTAGCTCAAGGCAGCTAATAGCAAGAAAAAAAAGAAAACCATAAGTTGCAGACAAGGGACAGAACCCCGGGTCTGCAACTTTTTTTTTGCCGTGTCGCCAATAATGATTAACTTTGCAGAAGAGAACAATAAATCCCTGTAATGAAGGCAACCCAATACATAGCGGCTATAATACTGATACTGTGGGCGATGCAAGCACCGGCACAGTCCGCATATCTGTTCAACCAGAGCAGAGGCCTCAGCAACAGCCTGATAAACGACATCGACATCGACTGCAACGGCCACATCTGGATATCCACCATCGACGGACTAAACATCTACAACGGCCGCACATTCAGCAAGTGCGACATCAAATACTCCAACACCAACAAGACATATCAGATGCCCAACCACGACGTGATGATAGCCACCAACAAGGGAGTAATACTATACGACTACAACAAGTCGGAATACAGGGAAATACCATTCCAGACATCCAAGAAAGACTTCACCCCATTCATCACCGACATCACCGGCAACGACACCATCACATACCTAACCACATCGGGATTCGGCCTGTACACACTCCGCCAGGGCGACAGCCTGATAAGGAGCCACAGCCTGAACGGAATGCTCGACAACCAGTTTCTGAAATCGATTTTCATAGACTCGCGCGGAAGAATCTGGATAGGCACATTCCGCAAGGAGACATACATGATACAGAACCATCAGCTGATACCGTGCCCTCCCCTGCCCGACGAGATAGGCAGTTTCCACGAAGACCAGGACGGAAACATATACGCCGCATCCACCAACTCGGGCATATCAATAATAAGCCCATCGGGCAAAAACACCGAAAGGCTGTCGCTGAACGGCATAGGCGAAAACTATCCGGCATCGTCAATGTGCATATCGCACGGCAGGGTGCTGATAGGAACCGACGGACTGGGCCTCTGGGAATACAACCCTCACACCAGGGAATCGCACCAGATAGACGCCAGCGAGGTGCCATTCGACTTCTCGAAATCCAAAATCCACGACATAGCCACCGACATAGACGGCAACATCTGGCTCGGTGTATACAATAAGGGACTGATGCTGATAAACAAGGAATCGAGCATATTCCAAAACTACGGATACAGGCCCAACAGCCCCAACAACATAGGCAGCAACTCGATAGCCGCACTGGCCACATCAGGATCCGACATCTGGCTCGGCACCGAGGGCGACGGCATATTCATACTACCGGCCAGCAAGACCGCCGAGCACATCGACGTATACGGAAGCCACGGCCGCAATGTGCCATGCAACATAATAAGCATGTACAACCAGGACAACAAGTACATGTGGATAGGCACATACAACAACGACTTCATAAAGATAGACATAGCCACACGCAAGATAATAAAGATATACAACCTCCCCTGCGAGAAAATATCATCCATAACATGCGGAGGCCCCGACAAGCTCCTGATCACATCATTAGGCAACGGCATAGGCACATTCAACACATCCACCGAAACTTTCGAGAAAGGAATACTCGTAAACCCATCGTGGGGAAGCTGCATATCGCTCGACGCACAGAAAAACTTCTGGATAGGCACCTACGACGGCCTCTGGTATGTGGACAGAGAATGCAAATACAGCAAGAAATACACCGCGGCCGAAGGTTTCCTGCCCGACAACACCGTAACCCACATATTCATAAACAGGCAGAATCAGATATGGTGCGCCACCAACAACGGCATCATGATCCTGAACCCGATGACCGAGGAATACAGCCACATACTGCAGGGCTGCGCCGTATGCTCCATCGTAGAGGATGCTATGGGCATGATATGGATAAGCACCCGCGACGGCCTGATAAGATACAATCCGGCAGACAGGCGCACAATAAAATTCGGAGTAGAGGACGGACTGTACGGAACCGAGTTTTCCACAAGGGCAGGCGTGCTCACCGAAGAAGGCATGGCCTGTTTCGGCGGCGTGATGGGCATCACCATCATCAAGACCAACATCCTCACCGACTCGGTAACGCCAGGCAGAGTAGTGCTCAGGCGCCTGCTGGTAAACAACCAGTACATAGAGACCGGCAAGGAATACAACGGCATGGTAATCCTGAACAAGAACATATCCGACGTAGACACAATATACCTGCACGAGAGCGAAAACACATTCACCCTGAGATTCGGCACATCAAACCCCGCCCACCTCGAGCAGACCACATTCAGATACCGAATGCTGGGATTCGACAGCACATTCACACAGCTGCCCAAGGGAGTATACCAGACATCGTACACCAACATGCCGCACGGCACATACCACATGGAGCTGGAGGCCAACATAGGCAACCGCGGAAGCTCCACACGCAGAATCACGATAATAATACATCCGCTGTGGTATCACACCATAGTGGCCAAGGTATCGCTGGCTCTCATAATACTGCTGATACTGTATCTGATATTCGAGAACATCAACGAGAAAGTGCGCCGCCGCCACAGCGACCAGATCAACGAGATGAAGATGCAGTTTTTCATCAACATATCGCACGAGATACGCACTCCGCTCACCCTGATAATAGACCCGCTGGAAAAACTGCTGACCCGCAACGACACCGACCCCGAGACAGCAAGGCTGTATTCGATAATGAAAACCAACAGCCAGCGGATACTCAGGCTGGTAAGCCAGCTGCTCGACCTCCGCAAGATCGACAAGGGACAGGTAATGATGAAATACGGCAAAACGGAGCTATATCCGTTCATAAGGGAGATAGTGGACAGCTGCGGACCGCTCATAGAGACCAAGGAGATATCGGTGGAGATATCCAACACACCGGGAATATACGCCTGGGTGGACCCCGAAAACTTCGAGAAGATAATCCTGAACCTCCTGCACAATGCGGTGAAATTCACCCCGGTAGGCGGCGAGATAGATATCGACATCACCGACGACAAAGACGCCGGCAGGATCCTGATCACCGTGCAGGACAATGGAATAGGCATCAACCAGGACGACATCACGAAGATTTTCCAGAGATTCTATCAGGTGAAATCCCAGCAAAACCGCTACACCACCGGCACAGGAGTAGGCCTGCATCTGGCAAGATACCTAACAGAGCTGCACGGAGGCAAGCTGAAGGCAGAAAACCGCACCGACAAGCAGGGAAGCCGCTTCACCATAGAGCTCCCCTCGGGCAAGGAGCACCTGCCAGCTGATGACATAATAGAGGAGGTGACAGCTGAAACCACATCAGCTGCCACACACGAACTGGCCATCAGCTTCAAGAAAAAACAACTCGAAATCCGCGGAAACGGACGCAAGACCATATACGTGGTGGACGACGAGGAAAGCATCCGCACATATCTGCTCCAGGAACTGGAAGACGACTACAACATAGTAGGATACGAAAACGGACGACTGGCCCTCGACGCAATATCCACACAGAAGCCCGACCTGATAATCTCAGACATAATGATGCCGGAGATGGACGGATGGACCCTCTGCCGAAAGGTGAAGCGAAACTACAAGACAAGCCACATACCGGTGGTGCTGCTAACAGCCCTCGGCGACGACCGCAACAAGGCCCAGGGCATAGAGATAGGAGCTGATATGTACCTCGAAAAACCATTCAACACCGAGATACTCAAGAAGATAATCCGCACCATGCTCATCAACCGCGACAAGGTGATAGCCAACATCACCAACAAGGCCGACAACTACAACATCGAGAACATCGAGATAAAGTCGCAGGACGAGATACTGATGCAGAAGGTGATGCAGATAATAAAAGACAAGATATCGTGCCGCGACCTAAATGTGGAGATGCTGGCCGATACAATAGGCATATCGAGAGTGCACCTGCACCGCAAGATCAAGGAGATAACCGGACTATCGGCCCGCGACTACCTCAAGAACATCAGGATGAAACAGGCATCGTATCTGCTCACCGACAAAAGCCTCACTATAAGCGAGATAGCATACGCCGTGGGATACTCGAACCCGGGACACTTCTCGTCGTCGTTCAAGGCTTTCTACGGAGTATCGCCCACCGAATACGCCGACCGATACACCCGCGACACCGACACCGACGAAGGCAATACCGCGCTGTAAATCTGTGGCTTAAGAAAAATGCGAAAAAATTTGAAAAATTAACACGCAAAAGATGGTAATATAAAAAAAACATCTTACTTTTGTAACTATCAACACATCAGCATATCAGCTGATAACTATAAGAACTTTTTAACTAATTACACAAATATGTACTTATTAGGATTTGACATCGGAAGCTCATCAGTAAAGGTATCTCTGATAGAGCATGAATCAGGAAAGTGCGAGGCATCCGCATACTATCCAAAACAGGAACAGAAAATTACAGCCATCAAGGCCGGTTGGGCAGAGCAGGAGCCCAGCCTCTGGTGGGAGAACGCCAAGCTCGCTCTCGCCGAGGTAATGCGCACATCTTGCATTTCGCCATCCGATATCAAGGCCATCGGTATCTCTTACCAGATGCACGGCCTTGTAGCAGTAGATAAGGACCAGAATCCTCTCCGCCCAGCCATCATCTGGTGCGACTCAAGAGCCACACAGATAGGCGCAAAGGCCCTTCAGGACCTCGGAAGCGACCTCTGCCTCGGATCTCTGCTAAACAGCCCCGGCAACTTTACAGCATCAAAGCTGAAGTGGGTAAAGGACAACGAGCCTGAGATCTACAGCAAGATATACAAGATAATGCTCCCAGGCGACTACATCGCCATGAAACTTACCGGCGAGATCAAGACCACCATCAGCGGCCTCTCGGAGGGTATGTTCTGGGATTTCAAGAACAACTGCGTGGCCAAATTCCTCCTCGACTACTACGGTTTCGATGAGAGCCTCATCCCTGAGATTGTGCCAACATTCTCGGTACAGGGCGAGCTCACCGAGGCAGCCGCTAAGGAACTCGGCCTCGTAAAGGGCATCAAGGTTTCATACCGCGCAGGCGACCAGCCAAACAACGCACTCTCGCTCAACGTACTCAACCCAGGCGAGATTGCCGCAACAGGCGGTACTTCAGGCGTAGTATACGGTATCAGCGAGGAGATCAAGTACGATCCTCTCTCAAGAGTGAACACTTTTGCACACGTAAACCACACCCAGGAGCTCAACCGTCTCGGTATCCTCCTCTGCATCAACGGCACCGGCATCCTCAACTCTTGGCTGAACAAGCACGTAGGCGGCGGCAACGTAAACTACAAGGAGATGGACCAGATAGCCGCCGAGATTCCTATCGGATCGGAGGGCCTCAGCATAATGCCATTCGGCAACGGCGCCGAGCGCGTACTCCAGAACCAGAATCCGGGCGCCGCTGTAATGAACCTCAACTTCAATATCCACAAGGCAGCCCACATGTACCGCGCAGGTCAGGAAGGCATCGCGTTCTCGTTCAAGTACGGCATGGATATCATGAAGACCATCGGAATCAACAGCAACGTAATCCGCGCAGGCTTGGCCAATATGTTCTTCTCGCCAGTATTCCGCAACACCCTCGCCACCACAACAGGCGCAGCCATCGAGCTCTTCAATACCGACGGATCTATCGGTGCGGCACGTGGAGCCGGTATCGGCGCAGGTCTCTACAATAGCCCAGAGGAGGCATTCAGCAACCTCACCAAGGTAAAGGTTACCGAGCCAGACGTAAAGAACCAGCAGGCTTACGACGACGCCTACGGTGCCTGGAAGGAGAATCTTGAGAAGATTACAAAGTAATGCTTAAAGATTAAAGTTTAAAGTTTAAAGATTAAAGTTTAATGCTTAGAGCTTAAAGCTTTACTGATACAAATAAGAAATCCCTGACTGATGTTTGCAGCATTCGGTCAGGGATTTTTTTTATCAGCTGATATCATTATCTCTTGCCGCCTCCGCGTTTTTGGAACTTGCTGAAACCGGAGTCGCTCCTTTGACGGGCTGCGTCATTGCCCTTGCCGGGCTGAGCGGCGCGGTACTTGTCGCAATCGAGCTCCAGAGTGCAGGTTACCACGCCGTGGTCGCTCTTGCACTTGTCGGGACGCTCGTCGGTGAAAGTACGGTCGATGAGGTGGTCGTTGAAAACCTTCACCAGACCCACACGGCCCACATTCCTCGGATTCTCGGTTACGAGTTCCTGACTCACCATAATGTGGTCCAGACTCTCGTACATGCCGTTGTGGATGTGGGTGTAATAGAAATCCTGATAGCTGCGCCGGGCCTGAATATCCTTCACATGATAGAGCAGCACATCCCAGACGCTCTGCTTCACTGTATCGGAGAGCTTGTGCTGAGGCACCTCGCCGCTGATGATGCGCGAGGTGACGGAGTTGCCGGTATCATTCACATCGCCGAACACCACCACGGGCCTCGTCTGGTTTCGCATGCTCCTCATCAGCAGGGCCCTTACGGCGCACGATTCCGCCGCCCTCAGCATCAGGCTCCTCACCTGCGCCTTGGCCAGATCCACGGGATTGTGCTCATTCTCGCCGTCGTAGAATATGGGGCGCTTGGATTTCAGGTGCACCACATAGAACGTAATCACTCCGAAAGGCTTCACATTAATATCGGCCTTCAGCACCGGACGCGAAAACGAATCGAATGGCAGGAAAAGCTTCTGATACATACCCCGGGGCTGCACATGGATAATAGACTCGGGCGGAAACTTGTCGAAAACCTCAATATCCTCTATCGGATACCTGGATAGCAGCGCCACGCGCGGCAGGTCGCGGGTCTCGTCGGCTATCACCACCTCGGCGTCGCGGTAAAACTTATTGTTGTGGATTATCTGGAGAAGTGCCTGTTTCTCAAAACACTCCTGAAAACCAATCACATCGGCGCTCATCTGGTTGAGCATGAAGTTCACCCAGCTGGCCTTGCGGTTAAACTCCTCGGGCGTATAGCCAATACCGCCAAAAACCTGATGATTGGGCAGCATCAAATTCATAAGATTGAATGTGCCCACCTTAATAGTCTTGATATTCATATTATTAGCAATTAGGAGTCGGTAGAAAAAGTATTTGAGCAAATATAATTGGATTTTTGGAAAAACAAAAAGAAAATCACTAATTTTGCATCATGAAAAAAATAAAAATCACCATAGCCTACGATGGCACAAAATACAACGGATGGCAGCTGCAGCGCTCCACCGACAACACGATACAGGGCAAAATATCAGCCGTGCTCAGCCGCATGAGCGGACACACCGTGGAAGTGCAGGGCAGCGGACGCACCGACGCCGGAGTCCACGCGCTCGGCCAGGCGGCCAGCTTCGAGATAGAGGATGTTTTTTCAGCTGATGACATACTGAAATACCTGAACCAGTATCTGCCCGAGGACATAGCCGTACTGAGCGCCGAGGACGCGCCGCAGGATTTCCATGCAAGGTTTTCAGCTGAAAGCAAAACCTACCGCTACCGTATCCACACCAGCCCGATACCCAACGTATTTGAGCGCAAATACGTATATACCTATCTCGACAAGCCACTGAATGTGAGCAAGATGAGACAGGCCGCCGCTCTCCTGACCGGCACCCACGACTACAAGGCGTTCTGCGGAAACCCCAAGTTCAAGAAATCATCCATACGCACCATAATGGATATACGCATAGAGGAAACCGGGAGCGGTATCACCATCGACTACACCGGCGACGGATTCCTCCAGAACATGGTGCGCATACTTACAGGCACCCTGATAGAGGTAGGCAACGGCAGCCTCTCCCCCACCCTGATTCCCGAAATCATAGAGAGCAAGGACCGGCAGAGAGCGGGATTCACCGCCCCGCCGCAGGGCCTGTCGCTGGTAAGGGTGGAATATTAGAGACGTGGCAAGGCCGCGTCTCTACAATTCAAGAACCTTTCCGCACTCGTACCTCGAGGCCAGCGAGATTTTGTATTTATCAGCTAATGGCGCAAAAGTCTCCAGCACCTTCTCAGAGGTATTGTTATCAGCTGATATGTGTGACAATATGATATGCGACAGCCGTGGATTGGCGAAATCGCGGACCAGACCGAAGGCGTCATCATTGCTCAGATGGCCAAGCTCCGATTCCACACGCTGTTTCAGGTAATACGGATATCCGCCGTTGCGGAGCATCTGGAGATCGTAGTTGGATTCCAGGAAGCAGGCATCGCACATCGAGAACTGGCGCTGCAGGGTCTCATCCACAATGCCGATGTCGGTCATCACGCCTATGTTGTGGCCATCTATCTCCACGCGGAAGCTCACGGGATCGGCGGCATCGTGGCTCTTGCTGAACGGCCATACCCTGATGCCGCGGATATCGACTACATCGCCCGGAGTCAGGGGCTTGTAATCTGACGGCTGATGCTTCTTGTGTATAGCGGCTAAGGTGCGCGGAGTAATGTAAGCCGGTATCATCAGGCGCTTGGATATCACCCTGACACCGCCCACATGGTCGTGGTGCTCGTGCGATATGAAAACGGCGCGAAGCTTGTTGACATCGAGCCCCGCCACGGCCATTCGCTCCAGCAGACGGCTGTGATATACGCCGGCGTCCACTATCACGGCATCGGTCTCGTTGCCTATGTAATAGCAGTTGCCGTTGCTGCCTGATGCCAGATTGCAGATTTCTACCATCTTTTTTTTAAGTGATTGAAGTGTTGAATGATTGAAGTGATTGAACACATAAAAACCGCACAGATTACATCAATTACGAAATCCGGATTACTAAATCCGAATTCTCCAATCTGTGTAATCTGTGCGGAAATCTTTAAACTTTAAGCTTTAAACTTCAAGCTAAAGCTTCGGTCCTACGAGGATGCCGTGCTGAGAGCGGGCTATGAAGGCGAGAATCTCGTTGCGCTCCTCGGTCTCGGGCATCTCGGCCTTTATCTTCTCCACGGCCTTGGTTACATTGAGACCCATCTGATAGATGATTCTGTAACATTCCTTTACTGTGGCCACCTGCTCAGGTGTGAATCCGCGACGCTCCATGCCTACCTTGTTGTATCCGCAATACTGCACAGGTGTGCGGCCAGCGTATGCGTATGGTGGCACATCCTTATTGAGTCCGCTCATACCGGAAGTCATGGAATGTTTGCCCACCTTGCTAAACTGTGGGATACATGTGCCTCCGCCTATTACCGCCCAATCATCGATCTCCACCTCGCCGGCCACCTGGATGGCGTTGCTCATCACGATATGAGAGCCAAGCACGCAGTCGTGACCCACATGGCAATATGCCATGATGAGGTTGTTGGATCCTATTACGGTTTTGCCGCGCGATGCTGTGCCTCTGTTCAGGGTCACGCACTCGCGGATGGTATTATTGTCGCCCACCTCCAGTGTGGTGTATTCACCCACGAACTTCAGGTCCTGAGGCACCGCACCGATAGAGGCGCCGGGGAAAATCCTGTTGTTATTGCCGAGGCGTGTGCCCGGGAATACGTGAACGTTGCTTATGAGGGTGCAGCCGTCGCCTATTACAACATCGTCCTCGATTACGCAGAATGGACCAATGGTGACATTCTCGCCTATCTTGGCATTGGGACTTACTTCGGCGAATTTATGTATTGTACTCATTTGTTTCTTGTTTTTTAGTTTGCCGATATTTGTTTGGTTTACTTATTTTTGGTAACCAGAGCCACGAACTCGCCCTCGCAAACCACCTTGCCGTTTACGAATGTCTGACCCTTCATCATAACCATACCGCGGCGGATAGGCGCTGTGAAGATGAGCTTGAATACGAGTGTGTCGCCGGGCACAACCTTGTTCTTGAACTTTACGCCGTCGATCTTGGCGAAATATGTAGAGTAGCGCTCTGGCTCGTCCACATTGTTGAGCACGAGGATACCGCCGGTCTGGGCCATGGCCTCTATGAGGAGCACGCCAGGCATTACAGGCTCGGTTGGGAAGTGGCCCATGAACTGAGGCTCGTTGAAAGAGATGTTCTTGACACCGATGATGTAGTCCTTGCCCATCTCCATAATCTTGTCAACGAGCAGGAATGGGTATCTGTGAGGCAGGAGACCCTTTATCTGGTTGATATCGAGTACGGGAGGCTTGCTGAGGTCGAAATACTCAACAGGATCCTTCTGGAATGCCTTAACCTCGTTGCGGATAATCTTGGCGAGCTCCACGTTGCTTGCGTGGCCGGGACGTGTGGCAAGAACCTTGCCCTTGAGACGTACGCCGGTGAGGGCGAGGTCGCCGATGAGGTCGAGAAGCTTGTGACGCGCTGCCTCGTTGCTGAAGATGAGGTCCTGAGCGTTGAGATAGCCTGCGCCCTTGGCCTCCACATGAGGCTTGCCCATCAGGTCGGCTATCTTGTCCATCTCGGCCTGAGAGTATTCCTTGTCAACAACAACGAGAGCGTTGGCGAGGTCGCCGCCCTTTATGAGGTTGTTCTGGGCGAGGAAGAGAACGTCGCTCAGGAACACGAATGTCTTGCATGGAGCAATCTCCGAGGTGAAATTGTCGAAGCTGTTGATGGCTGCGTACTGGTTGCCGAGTACAGGATTGTTGTAGTCAACCATCACGTTGTATGTGAGCCTGCTATCAGGATATACGCTGAGCTCGATGCCCTTCTCCTCGTTGGTGTATGTTACGGTATTGCGGATTTCATAGAAAACCTTGTCGGCCTCCTGCTCCACTATCTCGGCGTCCACGAGAGCCTTCACGAACATTGCGGCGCTACCGTCCATGATAGGGGTTTCAGCTGCCGAAACCTCGATGCAGAGATTGTCGATGCCGAGTGCGTAGGCGGCGGCCAAAACGTGCTCTATGGTGCCCACGCGCACGCCCTTCTCCTCGATGGCTGTGCTGCGCGATGTATCGCATACGTTCTCGGCAAGTGCCTTCACCTCAGGCTGGTTCTCGAGGTCAACACGCTTGAATCTGTATCCGTAGTTTTCAGGAGCTGGCTTGAAGGTGAGTTCCACCTCAACGCCTGTATGCAAGCCGCGGCCCTTGAGAGTGGCGCTGGCCTGCTTGATGGTTTTCTGTTTTTCTGACATGGTTTATTTAAATTACGAATTACGAAATCCGAATTACGAATTGCGCAATTCAATATTAATGTTTCATATTGAAAGACACACACGTCCGTGCGTCTCTACGAGTACCTGCAAGGGTCTCTCGTCTCTAATCTCTTTTCTCTAATCTCTCCTTGAGGGCCTCGATCTCCTTCTGGAGGGCGTCCACCTGCTTGGCTATCTCGGGCATCTTGCGGAGCATTACCTGACCCTTGAAGAATGTCATCTTGGGCTCGGCGGGATATCCCATCACCTGGTCCGCTGTCTTGATGCTGCTG
>JAZQPB010000131.1:0-60307 GCA_045628165.1 Bacteroidales bacterium
TACATATTCAGATCTATCAACATTCCGAAGAAGAAACCTATCACGAGTTGGAACAACTGAAACCAGTCGAAATTCCGGCGGAGAATCAGAATCTGCGCCACCACAAAAACGGCGTTCATCAAAATAGTGTAAGTACCAATGGTCCATTGAGGAATGCAGTCCATAACCCCACCCGCCGAGGCCATCACATACGGAATTGTGGAAATCACACTACTTCCGAGTTGACTCCTAACACACACCGCCACGCCCAATGTCATCACATAGAGCGATATCAGAAGCAACAAATGTTGCCAGAGAAATGATATAATCTTGTCTTTCATTATTAATAAATATTTTCCTCACACCTCCCAGTACTTCAACTCACCATCCACCCTGTCCGACATCAGATGAAGGTTTCCCAACGGGCAGAAATTTCCCGCAACGCCTCTCTGCCTCAAGGCGTTCTGAATAGAGACAAGTTTCTGCCTGAACTCGTCGGGAAACTGTATGGCAATGAAAATGCGTGGCATAGGATTGGCTGTAAAATGTGTTACTGATGATTTTTACTCCAAGTTGCCAGATAATCTAAGAGCGGATACGTCTTTATTTCTACATCATTCGCATAATATATTTTCTTGACATCGCCCTTGGTTATTGTAATTTCATAGTTAAAACCATCAAGCACCCTTGTGTTTGTCAAATTAGGTATTTCGTCCTTTGAAAGAATCCTATCCACGGCTTTCTCTGTAAAGGCATCCAAAACTTCCTTTGGAAGAACGAGTTTTTTTGCCTCCTCTTCACCAGGAGTGCCTTTCCTTCTGGTGAAATGATGAACATACTCAATAGAGTATTGCTTCTCTTTCTCATTCAATATCAAGCAAACAACCAAACTATATAAATTGTTCAAACTATGATTCGACGAAAAACTCAATGTTATTTTTTCCATAACTATAAAAATTAAACGTTTTTGCCGACGTTGTTCACTATTGGCAATTTGATTCCAAATTTGTAAAATCTTACATAATCATTCACCTTGTCGAAAGAAGGCTCTACTGATCTGGTAAAGTTGATTTTATCTTCTGCATCTTGGTCTGGATAAATTATCAGACACTTTATCGGAAGCGCCTTGTCCTCATCAAGTCCAAGTTTTTTGTATATGGCACTCAGACGCGCATATCCTGCCACTTGTCTTGCATCATCCTTGTTGATTCCGCCAGTTCCCCTATAATACGGCTTATACTTAGCATCTATTACATAAGGCTCAGGCCATTGCTCTGGATTCAATAGATAATCAAGTTCCTGATAATGAGCGTGTACGTGGTACTGCAATTCTTTTCTCCCTTTGAAGACTTGTCTCAAATGGTGGAACACATAGAGTTCGAACAACTTGCTCATATCTATCCAAAATGGTGGAGTATCAATCTCATTTTTGCCTGCAATGCTGATATCATAACTGTATCTCCGAAGGAGAAGTTGGGCAAAAACAATGGCTTGGTTGTATTCACGGAACACAGGATTCCCCTTGTATGTCTTAATGGTCTTCAAAGACACATCATCGCCCACATTTGCGAAGTAGGGAGTCACGAACCGAATCTTTTTCTCTAACAACGACACATCAATGGCGTGCCTGTAAACCTCCAATTGTTTGACACAAAACCTAAGAGCCATTTTCAGAATACGATTTTCAGGAGAATCAATATCGTAAATTTGATAACTGCATACATTGTCTGTTACATTACCATTTACGAGATTCTGACGGATATTGCGTGATATCTGCATCCTTCCCTTCACCTTATTGCGGAGATTTTCCTCCACAATGTAGTAATCCCTCTTCAATCCTTTCCTGACTATTCTCTGAACCATATTCAGATACTCGGTTATTAGGAAAATGCTGAGTAAATCCTGTTGCTGGTTTATACGTATTGACGGTTTATCAAAACGTATAGTCAAAAGATCTTGCAAATGCTCATAATTTTCCGGTTCGCATAGCGCATCATTAAGCATCCGCACATAATCAACCTCGAAGCCATCGTTCATTTTAGGACTAACCTGAATGGCCAAATCCCTTTCCCTCAGCCAATCAATACCTACATAATATGACCCAGTAACAAATATCTCACTTCCATTACGTACAAGTTGGAAACAAAACGCATTATCTTCAGAACCTCGCTTCACAGAATACACAACCTGCTGACCATCCTCTATAAATGGGAGAACGGCTTGTGCTTCTATTGGCGAGAGAGGTGTATTCTCAGGCAATTGCTCACGAAGTTGTATCACCTTCATAATTGACCAGCACGTTTGTACAGTTCATCGATTGTATCTTGCGCATCTGGGTTCAGCACTCCATCACGCACGTATTCTTCAAGAAGAGGGATAATCTCATAATAAAGACGGTCACTGGTAATGTCATTGCCATTCTCGTCATTCATTATGAAATAACTATGACCAATCCATACGTCCTCTGGTCTGTATTCCTCCGACAATGTTTCGGAAGGCTGAAGTTTCAGAAACTGACCAAATCCGCTGGACGCATACTCATCATAATTGGCAATGAACAACTTGCTTACCATTTCGAAGAGTTCCGAATCGAATCCGTCCACCATTAAGCCCCAAGGCTTGCAGGCTACGAATGCGAAACGCCTTCTTACGGCATAGTCAATAGAACCAAGCGACCTGTCGGCTGAGTTCATTGTGGCTATAATATAGACATTATCTGGAATCTGAAAATATTTTTTTGAATACGGAAGCATAACGCTCTCGGCATTCTTACACCCTTTGCGTTTGTCAACCTCCAATAAGGTGATGAGTTCTCCAAATATCTTGGAAACATTACCTCTGTTCATTTCATCAATCACCATAACGTATGGCTTGGTGTTGTTCTCTGCCTCATCGCAAAGACGTTTGAAAATACCTTCCTCAACCTCGTAAGTAACTTGATTGCTGTCGCCTACAATGGGACGCAATCCTTCCAACCAATCCTCGTAATCCATTGATTGGTGGAATGTGGTAAAGGAAATACGCTTCTCTACTTTCAATTGGTTGTATCGGTCTATAAGTTCATCTCGATCTGAACCATTTACATCGAAATCAGGATCACATAGGCGAACAGCCAATTCAGGAACCATATATGTCTTACCTGTACCTGGAGCACCATAAAGAACCAAATTCTTACGCTTTCTTAATATTCCAGTAATATAGTCGAGCCAGCCGGCCTCCTCGTTGTCACTTTCTGATACGCTTCCGTTAGTAAACTTTTTGTTCGTATTCATCTGATTCATTATATATTCTTTCATACACCAAAACAAAGTCTGTATTGCAAGATTGAGCGGTTTGTTTCTGAACCCTGATATTTTTGCAAGCATCAAAGGCTGAACCTCTTCGCCATATCTTTCAGCCAATTTGTTTATAATTTCAGTAAAATGGCAGAATTTCAAGCCAGGGTTTTTAACATCATCATACCCTAAATACTCACAAATCTTCTCATAAACCGTACTCTGATAAAATGTATAGTTATATGGATATTTGCAGGCAAGCAAAGCCGAGACTGTACGCTCGTCGTTGGCACAGTTTTTCATATTGCTTGGACAAATAGACCTCATTCCTGACTTAAACTCAGCAACTCGTTGACTAAGAGGAATATTTTCTTCAAACAACCTCGCGCAACAATCCGACAAGTCAACAGGTTTTTGTTCTATCAAGTATTTCAAAGCGGGAGCATTGTGAGGCATTTCAATAACACTACGGCTTAGGAGAATAGATTTGGCAATACCTATTGCGTCAAGCCCCTCGGTTTTGTCAATAAGTGCCCATTTGTATTCCTCATAATAGCCATTGAAAATCTCTCTTGTGCCCAACTCTCGAATGAGGTCTCGCATCAAATATTCACGCAAAGCCTCAGCCAATTCTTCCCTAAGTTGCCACCAGAAGTTATTCTTTACTTCCCAGCCTTTCTGCATAGCAATGCCCCAATAAGAAACCTCACCATCAGTATTCAAAACTACGAATCTACTAAGTTTCTTCTGCACCCATTTTGAGAATGCGGTAATTTTGCTGTTGTAATATTGAGGAGGTTTACCATATTTATCAGAAAGTCTTACGCAAGTACTTTTCATTTCTGGCTCCCTAAGAAAACATAGTAATGCCTCAAGATAAGGAATCGCCTTTTTGTCTCGAAGAATAGAATACCATTCCTCGGCGGTTACTCCAATATCTCCACAGCCATATACTCCATCGTTAAAAACTATATGAAAAGTTTCCAATGCCATATCAATAAATACATATTAAATCGATTCCACAAATATAACAAAAATTACATATAGTTGCTTCACTAACAAAAAAATTCTGAGAAGTTTTTCCTTTCATTCGTCAAGGATCGTACAACAGAAAATACGAAGCATAATTTTTCAATTGTTTCAAAAAAAATGCAACAACTCCAATCATCACATAAAACCAATAAAAAGAGGTAGTTCGTTATTTGCAACTACTACTCAATACAGAGACAATCCTAACCAAGAAATAATGGCAATAGATCTGACAAACAGTGTTTGTCAAATTCGGGTTGTGAGAAAGGACTATGAGATTTATTGAAAAATCCAAAACAGTGTTTTGGGTTTCCTTTTTTCACAATTCAATCCCTTCGATATCATCAGGCGCAAACATATTGCCTAAAAAATACTCACGGCCTCGGCGGTGAATAAACTCACCTCAAAAATCATTTTAAATCCTATTTTTGTAAAATTTTTACAAAAACAACGAACAAATTCCAACTAAACGACAATCACACCTCCCAGTACCTCAACTCGCCATCCACCCTGTCCGACATCATCACTGATATCCGTTCCACTTGCATACTCGCCTCAGGAATCGCAACATCGGTAACAATTTGCGACGGGCTCTGAACCAGCGAGATATGCGGGAAAAAGTCGCCAGATTTGTAGGTTACGCCATTATCAGTCAGGCGCTTGCGCAATTGAGAGGCAAGGCTTGATACAGAATCCACATCCTCCACTCCGCACCAGATTACGCCTTTCTTGGTTGGGAATGTTCCTAACGTGCTCAATCTCAGTGCGAACGGCTGAAAGCAAACCTCGCTGACAGCCTTTCTCACTGCCTGCCAATCATACTTCTCGCCGATGAAGGCAAGTGTAACTGCGCACCGCAGATAACGCACTCATCAGATTCCATCATTTTGATATTGATTTTGTTTTAGGCACAAAGATAGATTATTTCACTATAACAAAATTGACAAAAAAAACATAAATCGTCCGATAAAGTAGGACGATTTATGCTATTTAGTTCCTTTAGTAGCACAAGTTTTTCATAAACATATCTTCAGAAATAATTTTGGGAAGTTCAATAACCTTCTGCATAATCACCTAATACAACACATAAATCTTGTGGAATTGTGTTATGAATAAAATTTGCCAACCGTTTATTCCTTATCAAAATTCTAAAATATGGGCACTTGCCATTTACACGCAAATCTTTGCCATCATCTCCCTTTCGAAATCTTACAATTTCAAATTGGGTAGGATTGTACTTGTGTAAAAATGTTATAGGTACTCCCATTAATCCTCTATAATCCAATGGAATGTCCTGCGTTTTATCTACGTTTATACCATCACAATTATCATACTTAGGATAGGATGACTCATTGCCAGTATAAACTTTTGTTAAGTTAATATCCTCGAATCTCTGAGCAAGTGTAAGGTTAGTCAGCCATAGACAACCATTGGTTGCAATAACAGTTTGCCCTTTATCATTCACACAAACTTCTGTTCCATAATGATCATAATGATCAGGCACGATGAATCCAGAAATTCCTCTTCCAAGATTTACCCCAAGCCAAACCTTATTCTGCTGAATAAGTTCAAATATTTCTTTATATGTAATTGCGTTAACATTACCTATAATCAAAAATTCCTTTCCATATTGAACTATTTGAGAAACAAATTCACGGAATAAAGAGAATGGTGGATTAGTTACCACTATATCAGATTGCCGCAATAATTCTACACACTCAATACTACGGAAATCTCCATCACCTTTAAAGTAATGGATTTTCTCTGTTTGAGTTCGGTCGTAAACACAATAAAATGCTTGTTCATTCACTTGATTACCAAACAGATTATATGGTTGTTCCTTGTAGCATGATGCAATCAGCTTCTTAAGACCAAGAACTTCAAAATTATCTTTGAAATAACGATAAAAATTACTAACACGAGCATCATCACAATTACAATAGACAACTTTGTCTACAAAACAATTCGGATAATACTGAAGTTCTCTTTCTATATCACAAAGTTGAGTATAAAATTCATCTCTCTTCGTTTTTTTTGCTTTTTGTAAAAGTTTATTAGTTGCTTGCCTAGCCATAATTATTTATTTGTCAGTTGTTTAAACAAATCGCTACCTAAAATCTGCAAAGAAGTCTCTGCAACCTCAAGCATAATCTCGAACATATCACCCTTATCCCAACTTTCTCCATCTCCTTGTGTATAGATGGATGCAGCTTGCAACATAACGGTTTTATCCTTAGGTTTTACAAACATATTCTTGCAGAGATTAGTGTTGATAGGCATACCATAATTAGCTGCAGTAAGTCTATCTAGACGGTTAAGCATACCTGAATTATACTCAAGAGTCACCACTCTACCATCTGGACGAGTCACATAAATTGTCTGAGTCAAGAAATTGGTACCTTCTAAAAACAATACATAAGGGAAATGAGATTCAGCAAGCATAAAGTTTGCTATTTCTGAAATATTTTTATGAGAACGTTCTATCGCATTGCCTGCTGCCATTAAATCTTGATTATCTTTTGCACCAACCAACTTTCCATTTTCGATATTTTCCTTATCCTTTCCTTGATGCTTAGCTTCAGACACAAGAACAACTCTCCAATCACCATTGTCATCTTTAACAACAATAACACCTCCATCAGGAATGATACTAGCATTAGAGACGAATAATGTTTGACCAAGATATGAATCGATTTTTTGGAGAGCTTCGTTGATCTTTGATTTTTCAATGCTCTTCCAATAATCAAATGTCAACTGAGGATATTTATCGGATAAATAATCCTTCACACGATGCGAAACATCGCCCACTGTCTTATCATGAATTTGGGCCTGCTGGCAGAAAATACCAACTTGTCCCTGTCTTGCCTTTTGCTGATTTGTTAGTCTTGACGACTGATTTTTCTTTGCCATAAAATATAATATTTTTCAGATTACAAATCATTGAAATCAATGAAATCACTTATAGGACGAACCTTAGCCCTATAAGAGTTTATCTTTTCCTTTAAGTTTGCAGGAATACTAAATAAATGTTGTGAAGAATTGTCAAACCTCAACACTATATAGTATGCTGCATTAGAAGGGGAAAAGCCATACTGCTCCAACGTTTCTTTATTCCAGATTTGAAAACATCCCTTTTGTTTTAGCTTGAATAATTTACAATCCTCGCCATTAGTATGTAATAGAACATACTCCATTTTTTCAAATCCTGGCGTTACGCACAAAGAGCCTCTAGTTTCTCCTGCACGTAGGTAGCAAATTCCTGTTTCTATCATCTTATCTTTGGTCTCTTTGCGTGCATGGTTGACCATTACCATAACTTCATCAGGGTCCTCTGCAATTAGTTTTTGCATCGCGGCGAAATAGTACGGATCCTCAATCTCCTTTTTACGTCTGATTCCTAGTTGTAAGAATTCAGAACTTTGATCTATTCCGATAAAATTTCTGTCCAACAGGTTCGCAGCAATACCTGTTGTGCAACTTCCTGCAAATGGATCAAGTATTTTTTCTCCAACTCTTGTCGACGCCAATATTATTCTGTAAAGTAATCGAAGAGGTTTTTGCGTAGGATGCTTTCCACATTTTTTTTCCCACATTCCTACAGTTGGTAACTTCCAAACATCAGGCATCAATACACCGCCGTTCAATTGCTTCATCAATTCGTAGTTGAAGTAGTGTTTTGTCCTTGGATTCTTTCTTGCCCAAATAATGTATTCAGAAGAGAAATTAAAGTGAAGTTCTCCCCATGTTGGTGTTGGATCTGTTTTCTGCCAAGTAATAATATTGATAATCTGGAATCCAGAATCTTTTAGACACTTCTCAACAGAATAAATATTATGGAATGTTCCAGACACCCAAATTGTACCATTGTCCTTCAATAGAGGTTTACAAGCTTCAATCCAGGTTCGGTTAAAATCGTCAATACCTTCCGACGTTTTACCTTTATCCCACTCTCCTTTATTTACAGACACAAAACGCTCCCCCTGTATCTTCTTTCCCCCATTTGAGAGGAAATACGGAGGGTCAGCAAATATCATGTCAAATCTATCATTAAACTGACTTAATACTTGCAAAGAATCACCTTGAAACAGGCAAAAAGCTTTATCTTCAGATTGATACAACATTTTTATTGTTGACACTTTGTTTTTTTCAAAAAATCCTTTATCGGTGTATTTTCTGTTATTTCAAAGATTTTGCAATTCTCTACATTCATCTTCTCACGATGCTTTTTGAAATAGTCCTTCAAAGACTCATTGCTATCCACCATAATTGAATGACGATTCTCCTCAATACAAACACGGCCGGTAGTTCCAGAACCTGCAAAAAAATCCAAAACAACAGCACCCTCATATGACAATGCTTTGACTAAACGGCGAATTATCTTTATTGGCTTTTGTGTAGGATGGCCAACTCTCTCAGCTGAATTTCCATTCAATCGCCCAATCTCCCATACATTTGTAGGATTCTTGCCCTTTTCTACATTTTGAGGTATAAGACGATTGTCTCTTAAAGCCGCCTTCTTAGACTTTTCATCATATGGCACTCTGACAGCATCCAAATCGAAATAATATTTTTGAGTTTTCGAAAGCCATACAGCCTCTTCGTGCCTATTGGAGAAATATCTATATGCACTCATCCCATTTTTGTAATACCAAATTATGAGATTGACAAGACGTAACTTAGTATTGTGACGGACATAATGCATTACTTCCAACAAATCTCCTTGCTTCAAATCCTGATACTGAAATCCTCCGAAAATGACACAATTTCCATTATCTGTCAGAACACGGTAAATCTCGTCAATCCATTGTTTGGCCCAACTTAGATAATTCTGGAAAGTATCCCATTTTTCTATATTAATATTATATGGAGGATCAACAAGTATCAACTGTATAGAAGAATTAGGAAGAGTCTTCAAAAACTCTACCGCATCCTGGATATACAATACATGATAGGTCTTGTCAAAGTACTGCTTATGAACAACAGTGCTATGCTCAACACCATCTCTGCTTTGTTGAACCAGAGTTATCAATCCTTTATTATAATGCGATTTATTTGACATAATTTATATTCAACTCAAAAAAAACTGCAAAGACCTTATTTATTATGTGTTTTTGCATAGTTCAATAAAACAACGATAAAAGGACAATTATCAAAATAAGTTGTCCGACAGACTTGAGGAACAAGGTTTCAATCCCGTCACTGACGTTTAACATTGTCGCCCCCAAGGATTTGTCGAAGTCAATCACTATAGATGACTTCCGTTGCATTTATCATATTTATTCATATTTTTGATAATTTGCAAAAGTACAAAGAAAATCTCAATTTTAGATAATGGGAACATATGATTTTGTAAAAAAAATAATGATTTAACATTTTAGAATAATTTTGTACTATTGATTCACTGACTCATAACAGGTTGACAAAAACAATGACACATCTCCTCACACCTCCCAGTACCTCAACTCACCATCCACACTGTCCGACATCATCACTGATATCCGCTCCACTTGCATTGTCGCCTCCGGAATCGCCACATCAGTAACAATGCGCGACGGGCTCTGAACCAGCGAGATATGCGGGAAAAAGTCGCCAGATTTGTAGGTTACGCCATTATCAGTCAGGCGCTTGCGCAACTCAGAGACAAGGCTTGAAACAGAATCCACATCCTCCACTCCGCACCAGATTACGCCTTTCCTTGTAGGGAAGGTTCCTAACGTGCTCAGTTTTAAGGTGAACGGCTGAAATTTCACCTCGCTGACGGCCTTTCTTACTGCCTGTAAATCATACTTCTCGCCGATGAAAGCAAGTGTTAGATGAAGGTTCCCAAACAGACAAAAATTTCCCGCAACGCCTCTGTCTTTCAGAGCGTTCTGAATCTCAACAAGCCCCTCCCTGAACTCGTCGGCAAATCGTATGGCTATGAAAATCCGGGGCATAAGATATTGATTTTGTTTTAGTCTGCAAAGATAAGATATTTTTCGGATTCCCTATATTCCATTTGTCTCGTAACCTGACAGCGACGAATCGTCTTCCTGATTGTTTAGGAAATTCACGAAACGCCTCAGGAAATCCTTCTGTTTCCAATGGTCGGGAATGGCCTGCTGATTGCTTTTCAGGCACGACTTCCACATTACAAGAAGTCTGCTGATAGTGGTGTAGTAACTTGTGCCATAGTGCATTGCGTACCAGCAACCTGCTATTGTGGCCGTTCTGCCCACTCCCCCCCAGCAATGAAGATAGATTCCGTTTTTGGGATTTTGGAGAACCTCGTCAATGTATTTCGTCAATGCCAAAACATCCTCAATCGACTTGGGAGCGTGGGCGTCCCTGATAGGGAAACGGAGGTAACTCACGCTCCCGTCATCAGGCAGAAATTGCTGATATGGAGGCAGTTCGCCTTCCTGAGTGAGATCTATGAAATGCGTAATGCCGAATTTTATGGCGTGGGCAAGTTTCTCCTTGGCAAGACTCTCAATGCTGTCGCCAGGATATTCGGCGCCCCAGATACGCGCCTCGCCAATCCTGTAACAGAAGTATGCAGGGCGGTCGTCGTACTTGAAACGGGAGTCGCCCTCGATACCTCTCACAAACTGAACATAATTCTTGTGACCGCCGATAGCGTAAGTAATGGCGCGGAACTTTCGGCGAAACTCTATCTCGTTTACCACCCTCCTGAACATCTGCGCAATCTGCTTGGGACGTTGCTTGTAATTGCCACATCCCCAGGCTCCAAGAATAATTGAATCGTGGCCGTTTACAATCGCGATACGCAGTATGGTCCTCATCTTGTTGAGCATTATCTCCTTGCCATCATCGGTAAGGGCATCCTCGCCGTGGAGGGCGTATTCCAGGTTCTGAACAATGCGAGGGTGGTGTCGTGTGCTTCTAAGATTAAGGGCGGGAACCGACACGAAATGAAGCAGATAGGGATTATCTATCAAAGCGTAGCCGTCGCTCTCCATGCCCCGAAAGACATACGCGCCAGAATAAATTCCGCCAAAGTTGATATCCAGCGGATAATGATTCTGAGCGCTATCCAGCGACAGGCTGAGCGTTGTGCGTCGGCAGAGGTCCTCCTCGAATCCGCTGTCGCCCTCGCTATACAGACCGCACGGGAAATAGCCATTGGCAAAATTGTGGATGACAGGATTGAGTCCCTCGGTCATCATCTCCAAAGCCACATCCACGGCATCGGCCTCAATAATCTTGATATCAGTAGGTTGGCTGAAAGGCGGAACATCTGCGACAGAAATTTCCTTGTCGTATATAGTGTACTTACAAAGAGCATTTGGCTCCGACGGCAGGTTTACAAAACGCCCCGACGAAGCCTCATAGCCCCACTTCGAAAATATCTGCTTGTTGTCTGAGAAGATTCTTATCCTTGTCATTGCTGCTATACTTTACAATACAAAGATAAGATAAATTTCCTATTCCTCCCAGATATCCTGCTCAAAATTGCCGATAGTGTTCTTGATTCTGTCGGCCTCCAAGAGACACTCCTTGCCCTGAGCGTACTCAGATACAATGCGGTTGTCATATACATTCGACTCCGCATAAATATAACTCGAGAAAAATCTCTTTTGGAAAACATCGTCGAAATTCAGGCGCGACGCGTCGTTCATCACGTTGAAACACTCGGCGTTGGCCAACACACCGCGGGCCTCGGGATAGTAAACCCAGAATGTGGGTTTGAAGAGCGGATGCTCCTGATCCACATCGTCTTCACGGTAGAAAGTCCTTAGAGGACAGAGACCTATGATGCGTACATCCATTACAGAGCGTTGCTTGTCATAGAACCAGACCTCCTTTACGAGGTACGATTTTATCTCCGAACTGTTGTAAGGAATCGGAATTATCTGAGTGGAAACGCTGTCGTTTAGGTCTGTTATCTCCATAACCTGCTGTGACGCGCCCATCTTCTCGTGCACCTCCTTCTCGGTGATTATGGTGCCGAACTCGTTGCCGTTGCTCTCCTGATACGCTGTCAGGCCCTGAGTATGAATGCCTTCCAGCAAGACGTCGATCAGGCTCATACGGCCATCCTGAGGAGTTGTCGGGAAATAAAGATGCTGATTGGCGCGCTCGCTGAGTTCTATGCGACGCCACACCACCTTGCTCCACATCGCATCGGCCTCGCGTTCCATCTGATAAGGCATAGCCTTGCGGTTTTCTGTATGGATTTTCTCGTAGGGCAGGCCCAGGAGTATCTGAGCGTTGGCTTCCCCACAAATAACGACGGCTAAAACAGCCATAAGCAATACTGACTTTCTCATAATCGTAATGTTTTTATTGGTTTATTTGTAGGTTAATATCAGACAGTGCAAAAAGGTAACCCGGGGAAATGAAAAAAATTTATTTTTTTTCATTTTTCCGGGTTGCCATAGTTTCTATCTCACCTCCAAAGCCTTCTTTATCTCGTTTTTCAGCAGGTCGCGCTCCATATCCACGGCCACGTGCACAAGACGTCCGGCATCAGACTTCTCCAAGTGACCACGCTCATTTACAGTAAGTTTGTAGTCCTCCATCTTGAACTTGTCGCGGAATTTGTAGTAGAGCACGGGCAGGGCGTCGTGTATTATGGCTGATGCCTCGCTCTGACCTGTGGCTATATTCGACTTGGAGTTCTGACGGATGATGGTCTCCATCTCGGGATATTTTCCGAAATCGAGGCTGTCAACAAAACTGAGTTCCACCTGAGCGCAAAGGTATGTAACGTCGATTGGGAAAAGCGATATCTCCACGCCCGACGCCCAGACTATGGTATCGGCAATGCCGTCGCCGAAGAAATTGTACTCGGTGTCGCCGTCCTTGTTGAACGAGTTGATGCCACCGCCCATAATGTAAACGTGGTTGATATGTGAGACGGCATCAGGATACTCCTTTATAATATGACCCAAAGTGGCGAGAGGACCCACTGCAATGTAATCGACCTTGTCGGTGGCCAAAATCTCTTTTGCGAGGTCCTGATACGACTTGGCAGAATCCACCATAGCCTGTGTGATTCCGAAACGGGCTACCATCTCGTCGGAAAGTCCGGCCAGACCGTCGGCGCCGTGGAAATCTCCGCAGGTAACCTCGTGACCGTCGTAGGGCTTCTCAACACCGCGGAAAACCGACGATTTTACGTCGAAATAGTTGTTGAGCACAAAGAGGTTCTTGAAAGTGTACTCGATGGTGGAGTTTCCGAAAGTGGCCACGGTAAAGTCGGGGACATTGCCGGTGCTTTTCAGCAGAAACATCGCGTAGGTGTCGTCGGTGCCGGGGTCGCAGTCGAAAACGAGTGCGTGCTCACGTACAGGAGCCTTTACATCAGCCTCCTTGGGAGCGGAATTCTTGCAGGATGACAGTGGCAGGAGAGCCAATGCTGATGCCACGGCCATAATCTTGAAGTTTGTAGAATTTTTCATATCAGTGAATCTTATAAAAAAACTCCACAAAGATAACTATAAAATCCTAAAAACCACCTATTCCCAGATATCATGCTCAAAACAGCCGACACTGCGTTTTTACAAAAAAATATACGAAACTCAAAAAAAAAATCACTAAATCTTTGTTTTTATCAATTTTTACATTACCTTTGCACAAACTAAAAACAAAGACAAAATGAACTACAGACACAAACTAATTGCAGGAATCGCAATCCTTGCATCTGCATTCCTTGTATCATGCGACAAGGACGAGCCAGAGTCGGAAACACCAAAAATCTCCTTCGAGGAATGGCCACTAACCGACTGCTCTACGAGTACACAACCTGTTAGAGACCTCGTGGCCTACAACCTGCTCAACATCCCATACCAATGGGAACGCGACTTTCTGGGCGGAACCACATACACAATCACTCCAAGCAACAACACTGGTCTCTCGTGGACAGAATACAGGAACAAAAACGCTTGCAGTGGCACCCACGGCGCATACGTAAACCTGATAGAAGGCAAAGCCGACATCATAATCGCCAGTCGCGACATCTCAAGGAACGAGGAGCAACTTTCCGCTGAAAAAGGAGTGGAACTGGAAACCAAGCCATTAGCAATAGACGCATTGGTTTTCATCGTAAATCCCAAGAATCCTGTCAAAAACCTCACGGTGGAACAAGTTCAGAAAATCTACACTGGAGAAATCACCAATTGGAAGGAAGTGGGAGGACCCGACCACAAGATCACACCATACATCAGGGACACCGATTCGGGAAGTCAGGAGAAAATGGAAACCATGGTAATGTCGGGGCTAACGATGATAGACGGCAACTACATGCATGAAATCATAGGTCCGCAAATGTCCTCCCCATACCGTCAGATAGAGGGAGACGAATACGGAATAGGCTACACGCCATTTTTCTACTGCACCGCCATGGTCCGCGACCTCATTAAAGTGGATATGCTTTCGATAAACGGCGTTGCCCCAAGCAAGAACTCATTGAGAGACAACACCTACCCGTTCATATCAAGCATCTACACAGCAATCCGCAAAACCGAAAGCCACGACAGCAAGGCTTACGAACTCTACAAATTCCTGTTCACAGAATCAGGCGCCGACATGATAGACGAAAGCGGATACATCGCCATCCGCAAATAAAAGTTCAAAGGCAGACGAAATCATTTTCAGAGATTCGTCTGCCTTTGGTATTTTACAAACCTTACTTTCCTATACAAAAGTGAGCAAAAATATTTCCCAGCACCTCGTCCGTTGTAATCTCATCACCCGTAATATCAGCGAAATAGCGGAGGACTTCCCGGATATCCTGAGATACAAATTCGCCGGAGAGGCCGTCACGCAGGGCCTGATGACCACGGCGGAGGGATTCGCGGGCCTTGGTGAAGATATCGAGGTGGCGGATATTTGTGAGGATCACGTCGCCAGCTGAGTAGTCGGAAGAGGCCAACGAAGCCAGAACGTCAGTGAGTTCCTGAATGTTGGTCCTGTTCTTGGCGGATATTTTTATAACTTTCCTGAAATCAGAGAGTGCCGACACATCCACATCGGCGACATCGCACTTGTTGACAACGGCCACCACATCAGAATCCAAATCCTTGGGAAGAACATCGTCAATCTGTTTCTGAAGGCCAAATTGGGCATCGAGAAGCAGGATAACGATTCGGGCCTTCTGCATCGCCGACTTTGCACGGTCGATACCAAGCGATTCAATGCGGTCGTCGGTCTCGCGGATTCCGGCAGTGTCGATTAATCGGTAGGTAACGCCTTTTATAATAATAGTGTCCTCAAGGATATCGCGTGTGGTTCCGGGGATGTCGCTGACAATGGCACGCTCGTCGTTGAGAAGAGCGTTCAAAAGCGTTGATTTTCCGGCATTTGGCTGACCGCAGATTGCGACAGGCACGCCGTTCTTGATTGCGTTTCCGTAGTTGAACGAGTCAATCAATCTTGTAAGGTAGCCGTCGGTCTCGGAGAGAATATCGTTGAGTTGGGTACGGTCGGCAAATTCCACATCCTCCTCGCTGAAATCGAGTTCCAGTTCCATCAAGGAGGTGAACTTCAGGAGCAAATCCCTCAAACGCTTGATTTCCTGAGTGATACCGCCACGCATCTGATTAATCGCAATCTGGTGGTCGGCCTTGGATTTCGAGGCTATCAAATCGGCCACAGCCTCAGCCTGCGATAGGTCCATTTTCTTGTTAACGAATGCACGGCGTGTAAACTCGCCCGGCTCGGCAGGCACAGCGCCGTTGGATATCAGAAGTTTAAGTATCTGATGCTGAATATAAATGCTGGCGTGGCACGAAATTTCCACGGTGTCCTCGCCGGTGTAGGAGTTTGGCGCACGGTAAGTGAGCACCACTACCCTATCGAGAGTCTCGCCGTCGCTGTCGATAATATATCCGTTGTAGAAATGGTTTTTCTGAGCATCGGCCACAAAATTGAGACTGACGCTAAGCGGACGGAAAATCTTTCCGACAATATCGTATGCCTCTAGACCAGAGACACGTATCATAGAAATTGCGCCATTACCCTGAGCGGTGCAAATGGCAGTGATAGTTGATGACATAGTTTTTTTAGTTTGTAGGGGCCGTACCTATGTGTCGGCCCGAAAGTTACAATTTTGCCTCCAATTCCTCGATTGTTGGAATAAGGCCCTCCACGTTTGTAGGATACAGTTTCTCAAGTTCGTACGACGAAATACCAATAGGCTGGCTACTGCCTTCCAATGCGTATTGAGCCATAGTGTTATCCTTGTTTTTGCAAACCAGCAATCCAATGGTAGGCTTGTCGTCCTCACGTTTCAGAATGTGATTGCAAGCCACTACGTATGTGCTCAACTGACCGATATCTCCAGGTGTGAATTTATCAACCTTAACCTCCACCACCACATAACAGCGTAGATTGAGATGATAGAACAACAAATCTATAAAATTCTCAGTATCACCGATTTCAAGGCGGTATTC
This sequence comes from Bacteroidales bacterium, assembly GCA_045628165.1. Lineage (GTDB taxonomy): Bacteria > Bacteroidota > Bacteroidia > Bacteroidales > UBA3824 > UBA3824. The sequence goes on from JAZQPB010000131.1 coordinate 16,682, forward strand.
CTTGCCAACGTACGCGAAGCCGGAACCCAACTCAATCAAGAATTCAGTAATATTTCTCAACAAGGCAGATTTCAGCAATTTCTCATTATAACGGCCTGTAATTCCGGCAAAAGCAAAATTATATGGATCACGAGTTATCTCCTTTGCCAAATCACTCATCGGTTCGGGCAAGGTGGCTGAGAAATTCGTAACCGCCTTACCCTCACGCTCATACAAATTAGTATCAATAAAATTCAACAACATTGAACGGCTCCAGCCATTCTCGATGGTTTTCCTTACGAAGAAGAGAGCCTTGTTCTGGTCGCCCTTTACTTTATCAAGGATAAGACAATGATGCCCCCAAGGAATTTGGAAAACCTCCATTTGCGCCCCAGCTTGAGAAGTAATCGAGACAATCTGATTGTCAATAACTTGAGGAGAATTTCCTACCTGATGAGAATAGAGGAGGTAGAACTTTTTACAATAGTAAATATTACTCTTAGAAAAGCCATTAGCATTATTAAATTCTGATTTTAAATCTCTAACCAATTGTTCAATAACACCAATTCCCCAACGTTCTTCAACTTTCATTTCTACAATATCTCTACCCAACTGAAAATTGAACAACAATTGCTCGCTATTAACTTTTACTGCGGCTTTAATCTGGCTTTTTCGAAAACGAACAGCCAAATCTTTAATCCACTTAACGTATTCTTCATCAATGATTTCTATACTTTTCATATTATGTAAATTTTTCTTAGAAAAAATCATATTAATTTTCCAACAACTTGTTGGAAAATTATAACAATCACACAATCAATCACTTATATTCAATCCCAATTTTCCAACAAGTTGTTGGAAAATTGAGCAACACCTACCTCTTCTTCAAAATCAAGAAAATCGCTGGGCGCTTGTCGATATCTACTTTTGTCTGTTTCCACTGCGCAATTGTCTGAGTCTTAATGTACTCGGTGGGCAGGGTGATATCGCAGGCCACGGTGAGCAAAGTGTTGGGCGATAATACCTGACACAAATTCTGAATAAATGCGTTGTTTCTGTATGGAGTCTCTATAAATATCTGAGTCTGATTGAGTTCCTTGCTGCGGTCCTCAAGTCGCTTAATCTGCTTGTTGCGGTCTGGATTCTTTATCGGCAAGTAGCCCACAAAGGCAAAGCTCTGACCATTGAGTCCACTGGCCATCACCGAAAGAAGTATCGACGAGGGGCCAACCAATGGAACCACCTGAATGCCAGCGCGATGAGCAGAGAGCGCCACAGAAGCCCCAGGATCAGCCACACCCGGACATCCGGCCTCGGAGATTACACCAAGATTGTTTCCGGCCCTCACCACGTCGAAATACTGCGAGTAATCGAAATCCTTGTTGTGCTTATCCATCTCAAAAATCTGAATATCAGGCAAAAACTCCTTCATCCCGAGTGTCAGGAAATATCTGCGCGCGGTTCTGGCGTTCTCGGCTATGAAAAACCTGATGCTGCGGATAATCTCCAACACGTATGGCGGAAGAAAAATGCTGTGCTGCACATCGCCGAGATTCATCGGCACCATATATATTTTGCCCTGAGGCTTGCTGTCTTGTATTGCTGTCTGTACCATAATATTATAAAATGTGTGCAAAGATACTACAGATTTTCGACAATAGAAAAAATCATTTTCCCTGTAAAGAGTTTTTATTTTCATTAAATTATTTTTTTTCTTACCTTTGCACAAACATTAAAATATTTTGTCATTATGCCACAGATAAGCGATTTTTATGGTATCTTAATATGGCTGAATTACAACGACCACATGCCACCGCATTTCCATGCATGGTATGGAGAATATAAAGTAATTGTAGGTATTAAGGATGGAATAGTAAAAGGAGAAATGCCAGGACGCGCACTCCGTATGATTCTGGAATGGTTGGATATCCATAAAGACGAACTGATGGAAAACTGGGAACTTGCCCAAAAAGGCAAGCCTCTCAATAAAATTGAACCTCTTAAATAACCAAGTCTATGTTTTTGGAAGTTACAAAAGCAGAATACATTGATGGATATCGTCTGAAACTATTCTTCAATAATGGGGAAATCCGAATTGCGGATTTAAATTCCTCCCTTATTGGAGAAATATTCATGCCATTACACGATATTGAATACTTCAAGCGCTTTGCCATAAAATTCAATACAGTAGAATGGGAAAACGGAGCCGACTTCGCTCCTGAATTTCTATACGAAATTAGTATGGTGGCATAACAAAATTTTTCTTACCTTTGCACAAACATTAAAATCACAAGATGCAAAAAGAGATACAAAGGTCATTGGACTGCCTCAACAAGGGCGGTGTGCTGCTTTATCCCACTGATACTGTGTGGGGTCTGGGCTGCGACGCCACCAATCCGGAGGCTATCAAGAAGATATACGACATCAAGATGCGCCCCGATTCCAAGAGCTGCATCATACTTGTCAGCAATTTCCTGATGCTTCAGCAATACGTAAGCGAGGTGCCGTTCAAGGCCGTGGAGCTGATGGAGGAGGCCATTGGTCCGCTCACGGTGATATATCCATCGGCACGCAACCTGGCCAGCAACGTGATAGCGGAAGACGGCTCGGTAGCCATCCGCATCCCAAACGACGAGTATTGCCGTCAGCTGATCTCGGCATTCGGCAAACCAATAGTATCCACATCGGCCAATGTATCAGGGCACAAGTCATCAAGCCTTTGGAATGAGCTGAGCGACTACATAAAGGGTGCTGTAGACTACGCAACCACCTGGCGCCGCAACGATACCAAGGAGGCTATGCCATCATCAATAGTAAAAATCAACGCGGACAATAGTATAACGAGAATACGTTGATGGGAGTAGTTAGTAGATAGTAGTTAGTAGTTAGTCCATCCGGATTGGCGCGCACTAACTACTAAATCAGAAGTAGCGTACTAACTACTATCTACTATCTACTAACTACTAACTACTAACTACTATCTACTAACTACTAAAAAAACAATGTACAACAAAGACGAATATAAGGCTCTCAAGGACAGATTATCGGAGCTGAGGAGGCATCTTTGACATCGACAACAAGCGCGATATTGTAGCTGAGAAGCAGAAACAGACCGAGGCTCCAGGGTTCTGGGATGATGCCAAGACCGCCGAGGACTTTATGAAAGAGGTTCAGGTGGTTAAGCGCTGGGTGGTGGCTTACGACGAGGCCGATTCTTCTGTTGCCGAGCTTGATGTCTTGGCAGAGTTTGCCGAGGCTGGAGAAGATGTTTCAGAAGATTATGATACTCAGTATGCCCAGGCCCTGAACTTGATAGAGAACCTGGAATTCCAGAATATGCTCCGCAACGAGGAAGACTCATTCGATGCCATCCTCAAAATAAACGCCGGAGCGGGCGGCACCGAGGCCAACGACTGGGCTCAGATGCTTCTCCGTATGTATATGCGCTGGGCCGAGGACGCAGGTTTCAAGGTGGAGACTATGAACTACCTCGACGGCGAGGAGGCAGGAATAAAGACCGCAACCATTCAGATATCAGGCGAATACGCTTTCGGCTGGCTGAAGGGTGAGAACGGAGTCCACAGATTGGTGAGGATATCGCCATTCAACGCTCAGGGCAAGCGTCAGACCACATTCGCCTCTGTGTACGTGGTTCCATTGATAAACGACGATATCGAAATCAACATAAATCCATCAGATCTGGAGTGGGACACATTCCGCTCGTCGGGCGCCGGTGGACAAAATGTAAACAAGGTGGAGACAGGAGTGCGAGTTCGTCACATTCCATCAGGCATTGTTGTCGAAAACACTGAGAGCCGATCTCAGGGACAGAACCGCGAGAACGCTCTCCGAATCCTGAAATCTCACCTCTACGAGATAGAGCTCAACAAGAAACGTGAGAAACAGGCCGAGATAGAAGGCAAGAAAAAGAAAATTGAGTGGGGATCGCAGATACGCAGCTACGTGATGCAGCCCTACAAGATGGTAAAGGACCTCAGGACCAGCATCGAGACCTCCAACGTACAAGGCGTGATGGACGGCCAGATCAACGAGTTCCTGAAAGGCTACCTGATGCAGTTCGGTGAGGAATAGCAGGGAAATCACCTGCGGTGATTTTGTTCTTATCCGAAAATTGAAAGAATGAAAAAGAATTAAAAGAATATTTGACACGAATTATCATAAATTGACATGAATTTGTCAAAAAATTATATATGAAAAATTTATGAGTAATTTATGTTAATTCATGATAATTTATGTTTTAAAAGCAAATTCTTTTCATTAATTTTTAATTCTTTACATTTTTGGATAAAAAACTGGAGTGCCGAAGGCGCTCCCTGGATAGTAAAACAAACAATTTATCGATTATATAAAAATGGCAAAAGTAAGAGGTGCCGTAGTTGTTGACACAGAGAAATGCAAGGGCTGTGGTCTTTGCGTTGAGGCCTGCAAATTAGGCGTGTTGGCACTGGCACAAAAGGTAAACCTGAAAGGCTACAATCCAGCCTTTATGAACGAGCCTGACAAATGTACAGGCTGCACCAACTGCGCTACAGTTTGTCCTGACGCTGTGATTACAGTCTACAGAGCCAAGGAGGAGTAAGCGCGTATCAGCTAATAATTAAAAACATTATTAAAACAGTTTTAACTCATAAAGAAATGGGTGAATTAAAATTAATGAAGGGTAACGAGGCCCTGGCTGAGGCTGCAATCCGTTGCGGTGCCGATGCCTACTACGGCTATCCTATTACCCCACAATCAGAGGTTATGGAGTACCTGATGCTCGCCAACCCTATCAAGACTACCGGAATGGTGGTTCTTCAGGCAGAGAGCGAGGTGGCTTCCATAAACATGGTGTATGGCGCTGCCGCTTCGGGCAAGATGGCCATGACATCATCATCAAGCCCTGGCGTAAGCCTTATGCAGGAGGGCATCTCATACATGGCAGGTTCCGAGGTTCCTGGCGTGGTTGTTAACGTTGTACGTGGAGGCCCAGGCCTTGGCGCTATTCAGCCTGCACAGAGCGACTATTTCCAGGCTACCAAGGGCGGTGGTCACGGCGACTATCACCTCATCGTTCTCGCTCCATCGTCAGTTCAGGAGATGGCCGACTATATGAAACTCGCCTTCGAGCTTGCTTTCAAATACAGAAACCCAGCAATGATTCTCTCTGATGGTCTTATCGGCCAGATGATGGAGAAGGTGGAACTCTTCGACCCAATTCCTCGCCGCACCGACGAGCAGGTTTACGAGCAGTGCCCATGGGCTACATCAGGCCGCCGTCCTAATGGCAAGAAGCGCATCGTGAAGTCCCTCAACCTCGTGGCATCTGCCGAGGAGGAACACAACTGGCACATCCAGGCCAAGTACCGTGAGATAGAGAAGAACGAGGTTCGCTACGAGGCCCTCAACTGCGAGGATGCCGACTACGTAATCGTGGCTTACGGATCATCGGCCCGTACCAGCATGAAGGCTATGGACATGGCTCGCAAGGAAGGCATCAAGGTTGGTATCTTCCGTCCTATCACACTGTGGCCTTTCCCATATCAGCAGATTTCGGACCTCGCCCAGAAGGCTAAGGGATTCCTTTCTGTTGAAATGTCAGCAGGTCAGATGGTAGAGGACGTTCGCCTGGCTGTAAACGGCAAGGTGCCTGTATCTCACTACGGCCGCATGGGTGGTGTAATCGCTACTCCACAGGAGATTTTCGACCAGATAAAGGCAATGGCAAAATAGCCGAAAATATTATTTTAACGCAACTTCGTTGCTTGGTTTTTCAACATAAATTATCAAAAATTACCACGAATTACCAAAAATAAATTTATGATAATTCATGTTCATTCATGATAATTCGTGTTTGAAAACAAAGCTTGCGAAGCAAGCAAATATCAACGTTTTTTATGGATATCAAAGATATAATCAAAGAGGAGAATTGTGTCTTCAAGAAGACCGAGATGCTCAGCGACGTGCCTTTGCACTACTGTCCAGGCTGCGGTCACGGTACAGCTCACCGTATCCTCATGGAGGTAATCGACGAGATGGGCATCGTGGAGGATACAATTGGCGTGGCTCCTGTAGGATGCGCCGTTATGGCATACAACTACTGGGAGTGCGACGCTCAGGAGGCCGCTCACGGTAGAGCACCCGCTGTTGCCACCGGCATCAAGCGTGTATGGCCAAACAAGTTCGTTTTCACATACCAGGGCGATGGTGACTTGGCCGCTATCGGTACAGCAGAGACTATCCACTGCTGCAACCGTGGCGAGAACATTCTCATCATCTTCATCAACAACGGTATCTACGGTATGACTGGCGGTCAGATGGCTCCTACCACATTGGAGGGCAGCAAGACAGCCACATCACCTTACGGCCGCGACACTTCCACAATGGGTTACCCAATCAAGATTACCGAGATCATCTCTCAGCTGCCAGGTGTAAGATACGTAACACGTCAGTCGGTACACACACCAGCTGCCGTACGCAAGGCCAAGGCTGCCATCAAGAAGGCTTTTGAGTATCAGAAGGAAGGCAAGCAGGGACTCTGCTTCGTAGAGATCTGTACCAACTGCAACTCTGGATGGAAGATGGACCCAGTAAGCGCCAACAAGTGGATGGAGGAGAATACTTTCAAGTATTACGTTCCAGGCGATATCAAAGACGATTTCAAACTCCTTAAAAACCCCGTAGCAAGCAATGACTAACGAAATAATTATAGCAGGTTTCGGCGGACAGGGCGTTCTCTCGATGGGAAAAATCCTCGCCTATTCCGGCATGATGCAGAATATGGAGGTTTGCTGGATGCCTTCATACGGCCCAGAGATGCGTGGTGGTACAGCCAATGTTACCGTTATCCTCAGCGACGAGCGTGTTAGCAGCCCTATCATCACCACTTTCGATACAGCCATCGTTCTCAATCAGCAGTCTTTGGACAAGTTTGAGTCGGCTGTTCGTCCAGGCGGTATCCTGGTATACGATCCATCGGGTATCACCAATCCTCCTACCAGAAAGGACATCAAGATCTATTCTGTAGAGGCTACCAAGGCCGCTCACGAGCGCAACCTCAGCAAGACTTTCAATATGATTGTTCTCGGTGCCTACTTGAAGGTAAACCCAGTTGTCTCTCTCGACAACATCGAGGCCGGCCTCAAGAAGTCGCTCCCAGAGCGTCATCACAAGCTTATCCCCGCCAACCTCGACGCCGTAAACCTCGGCGCAGAATTGGTAAAGGAAGAGGCGTAATCGCGCAATCGCGCACGTAGAGACGCACGGCCGTGCGTCTCTACCAATATAAAAACACAGACAGCACAGATTTTTTTTCTGCGTTGTCTGTGTTTTTTTGTTTCTGATGCCAGGACTCTTGCCCAAATCTGCAAAAAACAAAGATCTTTTGAGAAATCCAAACTTATTAACAATTGCTTATAATCCGACATAACTATAAAAAAAAATGAGTTATGTCGTAAAATAAGACATTTTACACCTTATAATCCGACATAACTATAAAAAAAAATGAGTTATGTCGAAAAATAAAGCATTTTATGCCTTATAATCCGACATAACTACATCTGTAAATTATTTTCATTTTTGCATTAATCCTAATAGCATTGTAATTTTTCTGTGCCCAAACCACATCAGAAAACCAACCCATAGCTGCCATCATCAAGGAAGCAGCTATGATCTTATAATATAGAACTTGCAGTTTCATATAAATTAATATTGTTACAAAACCGCAAATTACATAAAATAACCATATTTTTATTGTAAAAATCGGACAAAATTCAACAAATAAATATTTTTTGTTTCTGATGCTAGGGCTCTTGCCCAAATCTACAAAAAAATAGAGATTTGGGTAGAAGTCCCATTAGGACTCTTGCCCAAATCTACAAAAAAAATCAAGATTTGGGCAAAAGTCCCAGTATGACTCTTGCCCAAATCTACAAAAAAAATAGAGATTTGGGTAAAAGTCCCAGTAGGACTCTTGCCCAAATCTAATATTTTTATTACATTTGTAGCAAATTTATAAAACTATGGAACCAATATTTGCACGAGACAAAGAGATTGCCGAATTGGAAAGTCTGTATAAATCAGGTCGTTCCGAATTCGCTATAATATATGGAAGACGACGTATTGGAAAAACATTCCTCATTAATAGTGTTTTCTCCAATAGAATGTCGTTTCATTACACAGGAGGCCGCGATGTGCCACAAGACAGGCAATTGTTGAATTTCGCCAGTGCATTGCAGAAATTTTCAGAAAGTCCTTTTGTTCCTGTATTCAAAGATTGGTTCGAGGCCTTCAATGCATTGGCCAAATATCTTGAATCCACAAATAGAGCACAGAAAAAAGTAATATTCATAGACGAAATGCCTTGGATCGACACTGTGAATTCCAATTTTGTGACAGCGTTGGAGAATTTCTGGAACTCTTGGGCCGCATTGCGCGACGATATACTTTTCATAGCATGCGGTTCAGCCACTTCCTGGATGGTCGATAAACTTGTTGAAAATCAGGGAGGCCTTCATAATCGCATTACGTCAAGGATTTATCTGCGACCTTTCTATCTGGAAGAATGTGAACAGTATCTGAAAGGGAAGAACTGTTTTTGGGAACGTTATCAGATAGTTCAATGCTATATGATCCTGGGAGGCATTCCATTCTATTTGAGTCTGTTGGATCCAACAAAGCCTCTTGCTGAAAATATTGACAATTTGTTTTTTTCAGGCAATGCAAAACTGGATGGGGAGTTCGACGAACTTTATAATGCCTTGTTCAATTCTGCCGACAATTATGTAAAAGTTGTAAGAATCCTCGCAGAAAAACGGGAGGGTTTAACCCGACAGGAAATCCTGGACAAGAGCAAGATATCAGGAGGAACACTCACAAAGATATTGAAAAACCTTGAACGGTGCGATTTTATCATTGGATATTCCAAGTTTAAAACAGCATCCAAAAATGTATTATATAGGATTGTAGATTTTTATACACTGTTCTATTTCAAGCATTTGGAGAACAACAGAAGTTACGACAAGCAATACTGGACTCACATATCAGCCACAAACAAGATAAACGCATGGCAAGGATATTCGTTTGAGTTGGTTTGTCTAACTCATGTCGACCAAATGAAAAAATCGCTTGGAGTCTCAGGAATACTCATCAATTGCTGTTCGTGGCGAAGCAACGAGGATTCCGAATTTGGAAAGGCGCAAATAGATTTATTGCTGGTACGTCCCGACAAGACAATGTATGTCTGCGAGATGAAGTTCTCCCCAGAGGATTACGTGATAACCAAAAGCGAAGAGGAAAAATTCAGGAGACGAATGGCAATACTAAAGGCTGAAACCAACACTAAATATTCGATGATTCCTACATTCGTTACGCCATACGGAATTTTAAGGAATTCCCACTCAGCTTTCGTGATGAATGATTTAAAACTTGAAGATCTGTTTGTGAAGTTATAGATACTGGGCGGAATTTGCGAAAAATTTACAAATTCCGCCCAGTATAGTATAGATACCGGGCGGAAATTGCAAAAAAATTGCAAATCCCGCCCAGTATAATATAGATACTGGGCGGAAATTGCAAAAAATTTACAAATTCCGCCCGATATCATTTGGAGAGGTCGATTTTTTGAGATATATTTGCAGAGAAAACTAAAAGCAGCCAACGCTATGGGAAAGATAATCGGACGACAAGGCGAGAAGAAATATCTCGACAATCTTTATAATTCCGGCAGGGCCGAATTCCTTGCTGTTTACGGACGCCGCCGTATTGGAAAGACATATCTGATACGAGAGTATTTCGACAATAAATTCGACTTTGAGACTACAGGCGTTATAGATGGTGGACGTGACGAGCAGTTGTCGGCGTTCACATCGTCGCTTCGCAAGATTGGCTACAAAGGCGGTATTCCAAAAAACTGGATGACTGCCTTTGACGAACTGCGTATGTTATTGGAACCCAAGGCAAACGACCACCGTGTTGTGATTTTCATTGACGAATTGCCGTGTTTCGACACCACAAAATCAGAATTTCTGAAGGCGTTCGGTCATTTCTGGAACTCTTGGGCCAATTGGAACAAGAACATTTTCCTAATAGTATGCGGAAGCGCAACTTCCTGGATTGTAGATAATATCGTAAACAATCACGGCGGTCTCCACAACCGAATTACCGCGCAGATACATTTGCATCAGTTCTCTCTTGCCGAGGTTGAAGAGTTTTTCAACGATATGAACTACAATCTCACGAGGGAAATGGTGCTGCAGTTTTTCATGGCGCTTGGCGGTGTGCCTTATTACCTGCAACTTGTGAACAGGGGCGAGAGTTTTGCACAATTCATCGACCGCACTTTCTTCAATAATGGAATTCTTGCTCAGGAATACGACAGGCTTTTTGCGTCGCTGTATCGTCAGCCTGAGGTATATATAAAGGTGTTGGAATATATGTCGGCACACAAATCCGGAGTTACAAGAACGGACATAGCCAATGCTTTGGGCAGCGACAATGGACATCTTTCAAAGATTCTCAGCGATTTGGAATACTGCGATTTTATCCGCAGCCTATACACCATTGGCCGCGACAACAAGCTGAAAGCCACTGGTCAGTATTATCAGTTGAGCGATTTCTTCACAATATTTTATCTGAAATTCCGTAAGTTCATAATCCCCAATCAGGATTTCTGGAAGCAGAATCTCAACACTCCAACTATCAACAATTGGCTTGGCCTTGCGTATGAGCGTGTGGTAATGTGTTTTGTTGACAAGGTGAAAAAGGCAATAGGAATAGAAAAGATTTCGTCGTTCAACTACGCTTGGCGCAAGAAGGATTCCGACGGTCAGGACGTGCAGATAGATCTTGTAATCAACCGCGCCGACGGCATCATAAACATCTGTGAGGTGAAATATTCGAAAGGCCTTTTCGAAATGGACAAGGACGAATATCTAAAAATACAGCGCCGCGCGGAGGTGCTTAGGAAAGCAACCAAGACGCGCAGCGCTGTATGGCCTGTAATTATCACTACCAACGGAATGACTCAAGGAGGATACTCGCACGAGTTTCCGGTGCAGATTACATTGGATGATTTGTTTTAGAAGACGGCCGAATTAGCCTATCACTTCCTTTATCTTGGCAATCATATCCTCGGCCAGCTGATCGGCAAGGGCCTGAGACTTGGCCTCGGTGTAGATGCGGATGATTGGCTCTGTGTTCGATTTGCGGAGGTGTACCCAGTTCTCGGGGAAGTCTATCTTAACACCGTCAATGTTACAAACATTGACATCTTTTATTTTAGAATAAATCTCGTTCATCTTGGCAAGGATGGCGTCCACGTTGATTTCGGAAGTGAGTTGAATCTTGTTCTTGCTCATGAAATACTGTGGATAGGTGGCCTTGAGCTCTGATACCTTCTTCTTGCACTTGGCCAAGTATGTGAGGAAGAGTGCGATACCGCAGATAGAGTCGCGGCCGTAATGGAGCTCGGGATAGATTACTCCGCCGTTGCCCTCGCCGCCGATGATGGCGTGGTTCTGTTTCATCTTGGTAACAACGTTTAGCTCGCCGACTGCCGCAGCTTCGTAGGTGCCGCCGTAGTTGTTGGTGACGTCGCGGAGGGCGCGGCTGCTTGAAAGGTTGCTGACTGTGTTGCCTTTCTGATTCTGGAGAATATAATCGGCAACGGCCACGAGAGTGTATTCCTCGCCGAACATCTCGCCGTCCTCGCACATGATAGCAAGGCGGTCAACATCGGGGTCTACGGCGAAACCTACGTCGGCCTTCTCTGCCTTCACTGCCTCCGAGAGCGATACGAGGTTCTCCTTCAATGGCTCGGGATTGTGGGCAAACTTGCCGTCGGTGGTGTTGTTGATGATGGTGTAGTTGCAGATGCCGAGTGCAAGGAGAAGCTTTGGAACAGCAAGGCTTCCTACCGAGTTGATGGTATCGACGCAGACTGTGAAGTTTGCCTCCTTGATGGCCTCCACGTCCACGAGGTCGAGAGCCAAAGTCTTCTGAATGTGGATATCCTCGAAGTTCTTCACTTCCTCAACCTTTCCAAGTTCGGTAACCTCTGGGAAATTGGTCTCGCCCTCGGCGTTCTTTGAATGCTCGATGATGAACTTGCCATCCTCGGCGTTTAGGAACTCACCGTCTTTGTTGAGAAGCTTCAGGGCGTTCCACTGCTGTGGATTGTGGCTGGCTGTCAGGATGATACCGCCGTCGGCCTTGAACTCTGTAACGGCTATCTCGGTGGTTGGAGTGGTTGCTAGGTCGATATCAACAACATCTACGCCGCAGAATGTGAGTGTGCCTATTACAATCTGCTTAACGTTTGGACCCGAGATTCTGGCGTCGCGGCCCACTACTACCTTGTATCTGTCTTTCTTCTCCTGAGTGCGAAGCCACTTGGAGTATGCTGTTGTAAACTTTACGATGTCGAATGGTGTGAGGTTGTCGCCGGAATGTCCGCCGATGGTTCCTCTGATTCCTGAAATTGATTTTATTAACGTCATTTTCTATACATTAATTAAAGTGAATAATCTTGAGTTGCGGACGCCGGGGGCGTCCTTTTTTTTATCCGAAAATTAAAAGAATGGGAAAGAATTAAAAGAATTTTCTCTTTTTACACGGATTATCATGAATTAACATAAATTATTCATAAATTTTTCAGAGATAATTTTTGAAAAATTCGTGTTAATTTATGATAATTTATGTTCAAAAATAATTCTTTCTATTCTTTAAAATTCTTTCTATTTTCGGATAAAACCTAAAAATCACCGTCAGGTGATTTTCGGCGTCAGTACTCCACGTACACCAAGCTCAATCCATGTGCGGGGACGGATTGTCCGGCGCTGGAGCGGTTCTTGGATTCGAGGATTTTGCGGAGGTCGGCAAGGGTGATTTTGCCGGTGCCGAGGTCGGTGAGCGTTCCCGTGACGGCGCGCACCATGTTGCGCAAAAATCTGTCGGCCTTTATGGTGAAGGTGATGCGGTGGCCTTCCTGCACGAAATTACATTCCATCAATTTGCAGATGGTGGTTCCGTTGTCGGCGCCGGCCTTGCAGAATGATGCGAAGTCGCTGTATTCCATCAGAACCTTTGCGCCCTGATTCATGAGGTCGAGATCGAGCTTGTATGGGAAAAACCATGAACTCTCGCCGATGAACGGGTCTTTACGGGTGTGTATCAGGTACTTATAGGTACGGCTCTTGGCTGAGAAGCGAGCATTGAAATCGCCATCAGCTGCTATGATGGAAAATACAACTATGTCCGGGGGAAGAAATTTGTTGAGTTTCTGCAGGAACGCAGGTGTGAAAATCTCGCCATCAGCTGCTATATAATCGAAATGGGCCACAAAATGGCTGGCGTGTACTCCGGTGTCGGTACGCCCGCAGCCGAGGGTCTCGATGGGAGTTTTCAGCATGAGGCTCAGGCACTTATTGAGCACTTCCTGCACTGTAATTGCGTTGGGCTGTATCTGCCAGCCGTGATAACGAGAGCCATTGTAGGCCATTTCGATTTTGTATCGCATATCTTATTGAAAATTTTCGCAAATTTAGTGATTTAATTGTAACTTTGCGGACTGAAACAAGTGATTTTTTACAAAAATGAGAAAGTTTTTTTTGCTGACGATAGCACTTATTGCCTTTACGGCATGTGCAAACGGTCAGATGCAGAGTCTGGCCGGCATCAATTATTTCTATTCGATGAACACCATAAGCGCCGACAGCGCCATCGACAAGATTACGCAGATGGAGCCGGGATATGGTTTTGGCGTGGTGTATAAGCACACCGAGCTGGCCAATATAATCGGCGTGCAGGTGGAGGCAAACTACGAGAGACAGGGTTTTACGATAAAGCCTAATGCCGAACAGTATTACACTCAGTACCTGAGGTACCTTACCATTCCGGTATACGCGCATGTGGATATCGGCAAAAACGCCGTGAAAGGACTTTTCGCGATAGGCGCTTATGGCAGTTTTCTGCTGGAGAAAGAGCCGTACAAGGCTAATTTCAGGACATTCGGCGACAACAGCTGGGCGCTTCAGCGTATCCACTACAGCAAATACAAAAATTTCACTTACGGACTCTGCGGACAGGTGGGTTTTGCGGTATGCACCAAGGTGGGAGTTTTTGAGGTGATGGGACGCGCCAATATCGGCATGAGCAGAATGATGGATATAGGCAAGTTGTGGCTGATGCATTTTGTATCGATGAGGTCGTTTCAGGGCGGTGTGTCGTATCTTGTGCCTTTTGGCGGCGGCGACAAATACTGGACCAAGCGCGAGAAGATCAGGAAGCTGGAGCCTATAGAGAGCGTGCCAGCTGATATGCATACTCAAGAGGAGCCTTCCGACGCGGCCGGGTCTGATGAATTGCAGCCCGAGGAGAGCAGTGTGCCAGCTGATGAGGAGGAAAACTGGGAAGAGAGGATGTAAAAAATTTCCCCCCGTCAGGAATCTCTCAGGAGAGAGGCTTGGCGGGGGTGAATTTTTTCATAATTCAACCAACCCTTTCTGCGCTATCCTTACAAGCTCTTTTCTGATAGCCATGAGTAAAAAATCCTCTGGGACACCAACAGGGAGAGCACTTATAGACATTCCGCCAATTAAAGGCTGCCCATTCACATTCACAAAAATACCTGCATGAGGAAAATATTGCCCTCGCCACAAACTCGTTATCCTCTATCATAGTTATTAGCTTTTCTCATTATTCCAATTACTTTATTTGAAGAAAAAGGCAAAGAGTTTTCACCTTCCACGACTCCATTATTATTAATAAAATATGAGATTTGGGAATCGCCGATATTAATGGCCGAGTTTTCTGATTCCAAAAGAATGGTCCCGTTGATTTCGGGAGAAATACTCCAACCGGAAAGGTCTTCATCCCTGGAGTCATTAAGCACCTCCTTGAAATTCTTAATAGACAAGCGTGTAAGAGGAACGGCGCTCAAGCCATCCCAACCACGATCATATTCTTGAAAATCTGACAATTGTCTCAGTAATTCGACATATTCACGTCCGCGTAGTTTGGATTTCTTAGTCAAAGACTTTATGAAATCGAGCGTTTTTTGCAAATAATTCACATCATCTGCAATAAGGCTCAACTGATAAAAAACTTCCGTATTTAAAGCAGCAGCTGTCATATCTCTCACATAATTTTTCTCCGCAAATATAATCACATTTTCGTTTCCCTCAAAAAATATTCATAACAAAAACACTTTCCCGGAGGGAACAAACTCACCATTACTTTCGGATTTCCAACGCAACAGTCTATCGTAAATTTTCCTTTTAAAAATCATAACACTTATACATTTATTAGCAATATATTACAACACAAATATAGACAATTTGACAATTTCCACCAAATTTAAGACATAATCGAGAACACACATCAAATACCAAATTGTGAACACGCGTGTTCACAATTCAAAAAAAAATCCCCGTCAAGAATCTCATCTCCGAGACCCTTGACGGGGAAATATTTATCTTGCTATGTTAGCGGTTATGCTAATGAGAGCATTACTCAATAGTAGAACCCCAATCGCCA
The DNA here is from genome assembly GCA_045628165.1 of Bacteroidales bacterium. GTDB lineage: Bacteria > Bacteroidota > Bacteroidia > Bacteroidales > UBA3824 > UBA3824. The sequence goes on from JAZQPB010000131.1 coordinate 32,195, forward strand.
GTAGCCTCTACGAGCTTCTTAGAGCCATCTGCAAGAGTAACAACAATAGCCTTGATCTTTGCTGAATAAGTCTCACCCTCGGCTGGCTTCTTTGTGTACTGAAGAACTACCTTCTCGATCTTTGTTGAGCCATCACCTTCCTTGCCCTGCATTGCAGCAAGCTCGTTAGCGATATTTACAGAAGCTGTAGCATCACCAATTGAGGGATATGTTGACTGATAAGCCTTGCCCCAAGACTCCTCTGATGTAACGAAGTCGCTGCTTACACAGAACTGAACATCAGCTGGCTTCTCCTCGAAAACAACTGTTATAGAAGCCCAGTCAGCCTCTACAGCGATAGTAGGACCTGCATACTGACCCTTCCATGTAATAGTCTTTGCAGTTTCATACTCAAGATCGCCAGATGGCTCTGGAGTTGGCTCTGGGTCTGGAGTTGGCTCTGGATCAGGAGTTGGAGCTGGAGTTACAGACTGACCATCCTTAGGAACAGCGATTACCTCTGTAACGGTGATCTTGTTGCCTGTAGCAAAACCGAAGAATCTTACGGTCTGCATATCGCCAGCCTCGTTAGGAGTTACTACGATAGTACCCTGAGCCTCGATATCTGTGGTAGCCTTGTTGTCAGACTCGCCATCTACCCAACCTGCAGTGGTTGTATTGTAGTGGATACACATACCAACACCAGCCTGTGCTGAAGCATCCTTATACTTGATCTGGATTTCTTTGTAAGTCTGCTCATCTACGCTTGGAATGATGAAACCGAACTCACCAGCCTTCCAGTCTGCATCACCCTTGCTCATAGTAAGTGTTACAGAACCGTCCTCGTTGTAGGTTACATCGCAGTACTGCTGCCATACTGAAGCTGAACCCTCTGAGAGATCGAGCTTGAGACCCTGTACCTCAGGAGTTGGATCTGGGGTTGGAGTTGGATCTGGGTCCGGATCAGGAGTTGGAGTTGGGGTTGGATCTGGATCAGGATCTGGGGTTGGAGTTGGCTGCTCGTTGTTTGGCTGGTCTGGTTCTGGATCATCCTTGTCACAAGAGGTCAAAGAGAGACCTGCGAAAAGAACTGCTGCAAGCATGATCTGCTTGCCCATAACGAAAAATCTTTTCATAATTTTTTCTTAGATTTTTAAAAGTGTTAAACAATTTGATTAATTTTCTGACCGCAAAGTAAAGGTAAAAAAAACAAACCACCAAATTTTTTAACACAAATTTCAAATATTTTTTTTATTAAAATAACAATAGGGCTGGTTATCAGCAAAAAATTCCGTCAAGAATCCCGTTACCGGGGCCCTTGACGGAAATTAATTTATCTAAAGCTATATAAGCCAACTAACTGATTAGTTAGCAGGAATAATGAGAGTAGCATCAATTACAATGTCATCACCTACAAAGAACTGTACATGGTGAGAACCTGCTACAGGAGTCATAAGCTTCATCTTGCCATCAACAATCCTGAAACCGGCGTCATCGTCCTTAGGGAGATTGACAGGATAATCAGGGAATAGACCAGCTGTAATAGTGTTAACATCAATGTTCTCGAACTCTACCAAGCAGTCACTGCCATCGTAGTAGCAAGACTTGATTGCTGGATCGCCAGCTGGCTCTGGATCTGGAGTTGGAGTTGGGGTTGGCTCTGGAGCTGGAGTTACAGAACCACCCTCGAGCTTCATGCTTACGATTGTAACCTGAGTATTGTAAGACGAAGCCTTGATTGAATTGAGGTGAGCAAAAGTATATTTCTCGGCCAAGGCGGCAAGGTCAATAACAATCTTGCCATCAGCGGCAACCGACCAGTACTCACTCTCTGAATTAACAGTTACTCTTTCTGGATCATTCTCATTGAAGAACAAACGTGGCAAATCGTCGCCAGTAACCTCAAGAGTCAAAGTCTTGTAGTTGGTAAGATCAGCATACTTGTCCTTTTCTGGAGTACCGAGACCGAATACTGTAGTAACAGCCTCGCCCAAAACGAAATCACCGGCAACAGTCTCGCCATTCTGCATAAACATATCAGCTGTAAGATCTACACCGCCCTCAGCTGGCTGGTTTGGAGTTGGGGTTGGAGTTGGGTCAGGGGTTGGAGTTGGGTCTGGATTTGGAGTTGGATCTGGATCTGGATTTGGAGTTGGATCCGGGTCTGGTGTCTGCTGGCCCTGAGCTGGAGGAGTTGGCTTTACATTCTCATCCTCACAAGCTGTGAACGAGAGGCCTGCGAAAAGAACTGCGGCGAGCATTACCTGCTTGCCCATTACGAATAACCTTTTCATAATTTTTTATTATTTTAATAATTTAACAAATTGATTGACTGATTAAGCTTATACAAGCGAGGGCAAAGTAATGAATAAAAAACCAATCTACCAAATTTTTTTCAGAATTTTTATTTCAGCTGATACCACAATATAATACACGGCCGCTCCGTTAGCCATACAAACCCAACACCTACTTAATATAGCATGAAAATAAAAATCGACGACATAATACAGGAGCTCGAGCGGCAGTTTCCGCCCCGGCTGCAGGAGAGCTACGACAATGCGGGCTATCAGCTGAAAACCGGCACCGGCATCATAGAGCGCTGCCTGGTAAGCCTCGATGTAACCGAGGAGGTGGTTCAGGAAGCCATAGACAAGGGATGCCAGCTGATAGTGGCCCACCACCCCATGATATTCGGCCGCGGACTCATGTCGATAACCGGAGCCACACCCGCGGAGCGCGCCATAGAGCTCGCCATCCGCCACCAGATATCCATATACTGCGCCCACACCAACGCCGACTCGGCAATAGGCGGCACATCCAGAGTAATGATGGAGAAAATCGGTATCAGCTGCTATAATATACTGAAACCGCTGCCCGGGGAAGACTCCGCATACGGAGCCGGAGCCATCGGCAGCCTGCCCGAGCCCATGGGCGCCATGGATTTTCTTGCCCAGCTGAAGGCAAAATTCCAGTGCGGAGCCATCCGGCACACACGAATCACCAAGCCGCAGGTGCAGAAAATAGCAGTATGCTCAGGCTCAGGAAGCTTCCTGATGCAGGAGGCCATAAGGCAGGGCGCCGACGTATTCGTATCAGGCGACTTCACATACCACAAGTATTTTGAGGCCGACGGCAGGATACTGATAGCCGATCTTGGACATTTTGAGACAGAAAATGGAATAAAAGATGTTTTTTTGGATGTTTTACAAAAAAAATTTATTAACTTTGCAATCTTGAAATCGGTTATTAATACGAACCCTATAAATTATCTATAAATAAAATGAGCACAACAGTAAACAAGCCAGCTGATACACAGGAGCTTACAGTAGAGGAAAAGCTCAGAGCCCTCTACACACTCCAGACTATCGACTCCAAGACCGACGAGATCCACCGTCTCTGCGGCGAGCTGCCACTCGAGGTACAGGACCTGGAGGACGAGCTCGAGGGCCTCAACACCCGCATCGAGAAGACCAACGACGAGATTGCAAGCCTCGATGCCGACATCGCAAGGATGAAAAACGAGATTCTCCAGGCCAAAGACCAGATAGAAAAATACAAGGAGCAGCAGAACGACATCAGAAACAGCCGTCAGTTCGACTCCATAAACAAGGAGATAGAGTTTCAGCAGCTTGAGATTGACCTCCGCGACAAGAAAATCCGCGAGACCAACGCCCAGCTTATCGCAAAGAAAAACTCACTCGCCGACTCTCAGACACGCCACGCCGACCGCACCAAGGACCTCGAGCAGAAGAAAAACGAGCTCGAATCCATAATAGCCGACACTCAGAAAGACGAGGAAATCCTGAAGGCCAAGCGCGTGGAATACGCCGACAAGGTGGAGGACCGCCTCCTGAAGGCATACGAGAGAATCCGCAGCGGCGCCAAAAACGGACTGGCCATAGTACCCGTGCAGCGCGACGCATGCGGCGGATGCTACAACAAGATACCGCCGCAGCGACAGCTCGACGTGGCATCGCACCAGAAAGTAATAGTATGCGAATACTGCGGCCGAATACTCATAGACGTAGCCATGGCCACCGAGATCAAGGAATCCATGGAGCAGTAGCGCAGCTGATAGCAAACACAATACAACCTCACAGCCGGCGTGCCGCACATCAGCAGGCCGGCATGTGCAGGGTTTTATATCAGCTGATGGCAAAAAAAACTAACATTAACAAAAAAATAACGTAGCAAAAGTACGCAATAATCCAAAAATGGAGTATCTTTGCACAGAGAATTAACCAGAACTATGAAACATTTTGACAAACTGATTCGTATAAGCAGGAAAATGATGCTTGGCCTGCTGATACTCGCCGGAACAATCACCCTCCACTCATGCGAGGAAGACGCACCGGAATTCTCGCACTCGGCCCAGGAGCTGGCAGACTCGTGGGTATGCACAGTAATAGAAGGCGACGCCGCCGACGGTTTCCAGATGGAGATAATGACACTGGGCGACAACGAGATAAGCATCAAGAACTTCCACAACCTCGATGGCGAGGAGATCACCGTAAAGATCTCGGGCACATCGCTGAGTTTTTCAGGCGAACTGATGGACGGCAACGTAATAGTGGAAAACGGCAGCGGAACCATCAGCAACGGCTGGCTTACAATGACATTAACCTACGACATAACCGCCGACGGCGAGACCGAGCACATGAAAGTGCAGCTCGACAAGGGCAAGGCCCTCTCCAAGAAGACAGCGGTATATGTCGCACGATAATAAAAGACGTTATAAGTTTTCATAATTTTTTAGTTTTAGCCGGCAAGGATCTCCCGTGACGGGCCATCCTGCCGGATTTTTTTTATACAAAAAGGGCTGCAGAGGCAGGCGTAAAACCTTCCACTGCAGCCCTTAATTGTATCTCGTCAAATAATTGCGCCGACTATCGGCCCTGAGCCACATCGGTATTGTCGGCCACCACGCAGCTCTTCTCTACGGCGATGTTCACATCCTGAGCCACAGAGAGAATAATTGTGGTTTCGGTGATATCGGCCACCACGCCGTGGATGCCGCCCACTGTCATCACCTTGTCGCCCTTCTGAATCTTGTCGCGGAACTCGGCGAGCTCCTTCTGACGCTTCTGCTGTGGCTTAATCATGAAGAAATAGAAAACCACACCCATGAGTACGAGCATGATGATCATGCTGAATGGATTGCCGCCCTGCTGTACCTGCTCGTCGAGCAAAATATTAAGTAAGTTCATTGTCTTTGATTTGATATATAGTTAATAATAAAAGATTTTACAGAAATTTATCTTACCTCCACCTCGCCGGTAATCACGAGATCAAAGATATTCTCCTCGCAGTTGCTTATCACCTTTATGGTCTTGTACTGCTGTCCTTCCTTGCCGTCGCTGTCGAACCTCACCCTTATGGAGCCGCTTCCGCCGGGAGCCACGGGCATCCTGTCGTATTCGGGCACGGTGCATCCGCACGATGTCTCCACCCTCTGTATCAGGAGCTCGGCATTGCCCTCGTTCCTGAATCTGAAAACGGTGCTTACCTGCTCGCCCTGGAGTATGCGTCCAAAATTGTAGAGAGCGGTGTCGAATGCTATCTTGGGGTGTTTTTCAGCTGATATGCTTACCGAATCGGCCCCGCCGTCGGTATTGCCGCCGGTCTGCCTGCCGCCGTTGCCGGAGCACGAGGCCAATACCAGTGCCGACACAGCCACCATCCATGAAAGAATCTTTCTCATATCTTATCTTCGTTTTTCCTTTTACGGGGAATTGTTTTTAGAGAATCATCAGCGGTCCTCAGGCATCTCGGCTATCTTGGTGATAGCTCCCGATTCCTTGAGCTGCTGAACAATCTTGTCGAGAATGCCGTTGATGAAAATAGGGCTCTTCTCGGTGCTGAAATTCTTGGCGAGCTCTATGTACTCGTTGAAAGTAACCCTGAGCGGAATCTCCGGGAAAGTCTCCACCTCGGCCATAGCCACCTGAAGGATTACGATATCGAGAAAAGCTATACGCTCCAGATCCCAGTTCTGCGCATTGTCGCTTATCAGCTTGCGGTATTCGTTGTTTTTGGCCACAGCCTTGCGGAAAAGCTTCTGCACAAAATCCTTGTCGTCCTGGCTCTTGAACATTCCCATCAGCTGATACGATTCGTCGAAACCCACCTTGTATCGGCCAAAAGTTCTCAGCACCATTCCCAAGATGAACTCAGCAGTATCTATCCAATATACCGAAAGGTCCTCGAGGGTCTTGTAGAGCTCGTCGCATTCGCTGATAATCTCCTGAAACATAAAGATAATCAGCTCCTTGTCCTTGGTATACGAAGTCTCGGGATCGGCCATGTACTGCTTGTATGTATCAGTGGCCTCCAGGTCATTGAAAATTCTCTTCGGGATATCCATATTGTTTACCCACGACAGTTTCTTGTGGTCGATACGCTCGTTCAGGCACTTGTTTTCCCTGAGCTGGGCCACAAACCTGTTGTCCACAAACTTCATGTTTGGATTAAGCTCCTCGTCGGACGGACGGAACTTCTGCTTCCTGGTCTCAATCTGCTGGCGCGCATAGTCCACCACATTGATACCGAGGAGCATCAAATAGAAATAAAGATCGTATGACTTCTCAATGCTGTACATCAGCTCCTTCTCGGATTTCACCAAATCCATATCCCCTCCCTGATAGAAGGAATAAAGAGTCTGCATAGCCTTGATTCGTAAAATTCTTCTGCTTATCATCTTGTAAATATTTTCACGGATGCAAAATTAATTATTTATATAAGAAGAGAAAAATTTATTTTGATAATTTTTTGTTAAAAAAAAAGGGAACGTCGCTTCGCTCAAAATCTTTTTAAAATCTCTTAAAAATCCATTTGAATGGATTGCCCGAAATTTTGGGCGAAAATCTTTCAAAAATTTTTCGGTCTCTACGAGCCCCGTCCCGTTAGGGACAAAAAGATTTTTGAATAATTTTGAGCGAAGCGACTTCCTCTCATTCCATCGAATTAACATTAAAAATAGAACACCGATTGGTGCAACCGGTGTTCTATGAAAAATCTTTAGAAGTCGCCGCCGAAGTCGTCGCCGCCCATAGAGCCGCCCTCTTCGCCGCCCTCGCCCGGACCGCCTGGGAGCTTCTCCTTGAAGTTGTTGATCTTGAAGCTGATACCGGCATTCCATATAGGCCAGGTATTGTGGCGCTTGGTGTGGAGGTAGTACTCATCGGTAATGGTGGTGGATTCGCTGCGGCGTGTGTTGAACATATCGCGCATACCGAGTGTTACCGACACTCTCCTCTTCCAGAGGCTCTGTCTTACAGCAAGACCTGCGTCGAAGTTGCCCTTGTTGCTGGAGATGAGCGACTTGTTGGCAGCATTGTATCGCATGGTAACCTGAATCTTGGTGTTCTTGCCGGGAGTAAAGTTGAATGTCTCCCTGGTGCGCCATGAGCGGCCATCCTGCTTGCGTTCCACTCCGTTGTATACACCATTAAGGAAATACTGGCGAACCTCCAGATCCACATTTACGCCAAACCACTTAACAGGATCGTACTGTCCGGTAATCTGGAATCCCATATTGTTGTTGTTGCTCAGATTCTGGAACTGAGAAATCAGGATATCATTCTCGCCGAGGGTAGATACCATCTCCATCTGTCCCTTGGTGTATCGGTAAAACGACTCAAATGCCCAGAACATCTTATCGAAGTTCATCTGGTAATTGAGCTCGAAGGCGTTGGTGTATACAGGATCCAGGTCGGGATTACCCATCATTCTCGAATACTCATCCGAGTATCTTGGGAACGGATTGAGTGCGTTTTCCCATGGACGGCGTATTCTCCTGGAATATCCCATCTGGATGGAATTGCGCTCGCCCACCTGCTGAGAGATGTGCACCGTAGGGAAGATATCGAACCTGTTGATCTCGTACTTGTGCTTGTCGGCCTCCTTGGGGCTGCTAAGCTGACGGAAAGTATATTCGCCGCGCAGACCGAGCTGAACGCCGAAACTGCCGAAATTGCGCGATGCTGTAGAATATATGGCGTTGATGAAACGCTTGAAAGTAATATCGTTGGTGAAGTCGTCATTGAGCTTGTACTGACCCGGAGCCACATAATCCTCGAAATCGTAGTCGGTAACAGAGTGCGAGAGGTCGCCCTGATATCCGGCCTCAAACTTGCCGTTCTCGTCGGCGAAAGGCAGAGTGTAGTCGAAATTCACGCGTGCGCGGTCCTGGCTCTTGTCGTTGCCTATGATGTGGCCGTACGATACCGAAGTCACATTATCGAGGTCGTGCTTGTTGCCGGCCTTGTACTGCATGAAATCGTCGTCCTCGTCGCGCTGAGAGCGCGAGTAGTTGGCTATGAAATTCAGCTTGTGGCCCTTGCGCGCAAAATCGTGCTGCCATGATGTAGAGAAATTGCCCCAGAAGCTCTGGTCCTCATCGTCGGAAGCCGAGCGCACATACTCGTAGTCGCTGAAATTGAGATCCTTGCCGTGGTCGAAGAAGTTTTCGTAATTGGTGGTGGCATCGTTGTTGCCGCCCCAGATACCGCCCTCAATGGTGAAATTGATGGAGTTCTTGTCGTTGGGGTAATAGTCGATACCGGTCTTGATGCTCTCGCCGCCAAAACGTCGCTTGCCGTCGTTGCTCTGGTTCACGTACTTGTCGTAATCGGCGGAGTGAGTGATACGGTCGTTCTGTCCATTGAAATCGAAACCGCGGTGGTTGATGTTGCCGCCCACAAAGTAGTTGATCTTGTCCTTGCGGCTGTTCAGGAGAAAATCGGCGCCGTATCTGCCCTGGCTTCCAAAATTAACATTAACCACGCCGTTGAGGCCCTGCACCACGTTCTTCTTGGTTACAAGGTTTATGATACCGGTCTCGCCCTCGGGATCGTACTTGGCCGAGGCGTTGGTTATGATCTCGATATTCTGGAGCATTGCGGCTGGAGTCTGCTTGAGCACCTCGGCCGCATCGAGGGCTGTAGGCTTGCCGTCTATCAGCACGGTGAAATTGCTGGATCCGCGGAGCGACACATTGCCGTCGATATCCACCTCCACGCCCGGAGTGCCCTCCAGAGCATCGGAAGCCGAACCACCGTCTGCATTCACATCAGCTGCCACGTTCACAATCTTTCTGTCTATCTTGTATTGCACGCGGTTGGTCTTGGCCACCACCTCCACCTCCTCTATCTGCTTGTCGTCGGTGCCGAGTTTCAGAACTCCGAGATTCTTGTTGGAGTGTCCGTCCACAGCCACGTCGTTGATATCGAGAGTCTCGTATCCCATAAAGGAAATCGACACCCTGTATACGCCGGCCTTGACGCCCTCAAGCTTGAAATTGCCGTCGAAATCTGTTGTTACACCCGTAACCGGCGATGTGCCGCCCGCAGTCCAGAGGGCCACTGTTGCAAATGGCACAGCCTCGGATGTGGATGCGTCTACTACCCTTCCGGAGATTGATGATGCCAGCGGATTGCCGGCCATAGAGCTGACGCATGCCAACAGCATCAGCACCAATACTGAAAAAAACTTTCTCATTTCTTTCTCTTTGTCTAAATAACTGATTTACTTAATTTTCCTAATATATTTACAATTCTTTGGCGTGTTTCTCCCAAATATTCCTCATTAATTGTTTCTGCTGTTTTGATTTATAAAAAAACAAAAGGTTTAATTGTAAACACAACAAATAATAATCATTTTCTGCCGGCCTCCACCCTGTCGAGAAAAGCCTGTCCCTCCAGCATGATGCGCTCGTAGATTCTCTCGCCCTCCATGCGGTCTATGCTTTTCTGCACATTGAGGTCGCTGAACAGAGGCTCCGACAGCTCCATGAAAACCTCCATCTCGGCGAGCTTGGCGTGGAGGTCGTCGTTCAGTTTTTGTGCAGCTGATAGCATTACCTCGTCGCCCTCGCTGTCCATTATGTCCTTGGCGTTCATCATGGCTGAGTATCCGCTCGAGATTGCATTGTATTCCTGCTCGCGCATCCGCACCTCGTTCTGCGCGTCGGCCAGCTTATACGATGTGTATTCCTGAACCCTGTGGAGCATGGCGTAGAGATCGTCCATGCGGCCGAGCATCTGCGTGTACTTGGCATTCAGGGCGTCCAGACGTCCTATCTGATTGAGTGCCAGAGCCTCGTCGGTGGGCTTAATATTCTTGCGGGCCATGTCCACGCTTATGGTCAGGCGGTCTATCTCCTTGGTGTTCTGCTTTATGATGCGCTTGGTCTTCACGGTCTGCGCCTTCAGCTTCTGCATATTGCCGTTCAGCTCCATGCACTTGTCTCTCAGGTCGTCCACATATTCGCGCAGGTCGTTGAGCGGATCGGGTTTGCTGAACAGCGATTTAATATAACTGTGGCCCGGCAGCAGAAGATCTACCGCAGCAAACAGCGGCGCACCTATTCCCAGAATCTCCAGAAACAGCTTCCAGAAAGGGAAAGACGACGGCGAAGTAAAACACAAGATAAATTCAGCCGCCAAAACAGAAACCGTCCATACAACCGGCTTGATTATCCCCCAATTTACATTTTTCATTTTCATAGCAACAGATTTTTTTGTCTTTTCAGAATTTTTTTATTTGCAGCTGATATCGTCCACTATCACCCTTGCTGTATTCTCGGATGCAAGTCCGTTGCCGAGAGTGGCGCGTATCTCGTCGTAGGATTTCAGCATGGCCTGGCGGTAGTCGGCGTCGGCGAGTATGTGTTTCAGCTCCTTGGATATATCAGCTGATAGGTGCGACTGCAGAAGCTCCCTTACAACCTCGCGCCCGGCTATGATGTTTACCAGCGAGAACCACTTGATTCTCACGAAAGTCTCTGCCAGCCAGTATGTAAGAGTGGCCATCTTGTAGCATACCACCTGCGGAGTGCGCAGATACGCGGTCTCCAGCGTGGCCGTGCCGGATGTTACGGCGGCGCACTCCGAGTTGCTTATGGCATTGTATGTATCGCCGAATACTATGGAGATATTGCCATCAGCTGATATGTTGCTTTTGCCATCAGCTGACAAAAACTGATTGTAGAACTCCGGCTCGATGCCCGGGGCACCGCAAACCACAAAATGATGGTCGGGGAAATCGGGCACAATGGCCAGCATCTCGGGCAGCAGCTTCTGGATCTCGCTGCGCCGGCTGCCGGGCACCAGTGCTATCAGCCTGCGGTCGGGGAGGTTGTGTTTGGCCGCGAAATCGGCTTTGGAGAGCAGATGGGGCTCAAACTCCTTCATGGCGTCGGTGAGCGGATTGCCCACGTAGGATACTTCGTAATCGAATTTCTTGTAGAAATCGATCTCGAACGGGAATATGGCGAACATCTTGTCGACGTATTTCTTGATGGAGTAGGCACGGCGCTTTTTCCACGCCCAGATTTTGGGCGATATATAATAGAAGGTGCGGATGCCGTGCTGATGGGCGAACTTGGCCATCTTCATATTGAATCCGGGATAATCCACCAGGATTACGGCGTCGGGATTGTAGGCCAGCATCTGCTCCTTGCAGATGGCCATGTTGCGCCTCACCTTGCCGAGGTTGGCCAATACCTCCACCACTCCCATGTATGCCATCTCGCGGTAGTGCACCAGCATCTTGCCGCCCTGAGCCTGCATGAGGTCGCCGCCCAGAAACATGAAATCGGCCTGTGGGTCGGCCTTCTTGATCTGCCGCATGAGATTGCCGGCATGCAGATCGCCCGAGGCCTCGCCCGCTATCAGAAAATATTTCATAGCTAATTGTTGTAATATGAGAAAATGTGGAACGGAAATTGCAAAACCTTTCCGCAAACAAAGATACTTCTTTTTTGCAAGAAATAAAATTTTTTTTTATAACTCGACTTTATATACTTGGGCCGCCGAGGGAACTTTTTTGCTCCCCGGCGGCTTTGTTTTTAGGATTTTTGCTATCTTAGCCGCCAAGAAAAAAAACTCAAGATCCAAATGAAGAGATTAGCATTGATGATATTGGTATTAGCTGCCATGCTCCCGGTGGCCTACAGCCAGAACACCGCCGCGGTGCTGCGCGCCATAGAGCACAACAAGGTGCAGCAGCTGAGCAACGGGTTCAGGATTCAGATAGTGAATACCAGCGAATACAAATACTGCACCTGCCGGCTGAGCGCCGATGTATCGAGCCTGAGCGAAAACTCCACTCCGGGCATCAAGCAGGTGGTGGCGGCCATGACCGGCAGCGACCTCGTGGCCAACGAGGTGATAGTAAAGACCATGGTGAGCCACGAGCAGGCTCTCGATTCGCTCATGATGTTTATGAGCGAGGTGATGTACGGCCACGACTCCAGATACGTGAACTTTCAGGAATACAAGGAGAAGAAGGTGCGCGCCATCAGGCAGGTCGGAGAGACTCTCAGCGACGCCGCCTGCCGTATGTCGGGTCTGCCGGTAATAACCGCCGACGGCCTGGAGAGGATAAGCCGTGGCGATTTCGACCAGTACAGGGAGCTGTGTTTCTCGCCCGAGAGATGCCTGCTCACCATAGTATCAAACGCCAAGGAGAGCGACATAATGGCCATGGCCGAGAAATACCTCGGCAAGGCGAGCCGCAAGCAGCAGAAATCGAAGGCGCCGTCCATTGCTGTAAGCCAGCGCGACATCATATTTCTGATACCCGACACCACATCGAGCAGATACGAGACTGTGTTCAAGCATTTTTACCGCTGCGAGAAAACTCCCAAAAACTACATGCTGAACCAGCTGGCGTATTACATGATATACGGCAACTATCTGAGCGAGAGCGTACAGCTGTCGTGTTTCAGCTACGATGCCAACACCCTGCACACCGAGAGGCAGAACGGCGAATTCGCGGCCATGAGCAATGCCCTCTATGAGCCCAGGAAACCCGGATTCAAGAGCGAGCCGGCCCTCAACGAGGCCAAGAAGAAGATGATGAGCGAATACAAGGAGCGGATGAAGATGCCCGACTACTGCGCCGAGCTGGCCAGCTATCTGGTGCTTTACAACTTCCCAAGCAACTATTTCAGCACTCTGGAGCAGAATGTGAAGGCCGTAACCACAGCCGAGGCCAAGCAGTACATCCAGGACATAAGCGACAAGGGAAGCTCTGTGCTGCTGATACGCGGCAACGAGCGCGACCTCCACTGCGCGCTCATGGAGCAGACCCTGTACCGCGACCTCACCATATCGCCGCCCGGCAAGAGCGACGCCGAGGTCAATATATCCAAGGGTTTCGGGGCCGAATACCTGATAAGCAACTACCTGAATGTGACCGGACTAAGCAATCCGCCCAAGAACCTTACCGTAAACCTATCCACCACATACGCATACCCCAACGGCAACACTCAGCACGGGCAGGGCCGATTGATGCGCAAGCCGCCCAACCTCTACAAGCTGGAAAACTACATACTCCACGACGACTCGGTGCCCGTATTCCACTACCGCGAGATGTATGACGGAGTATCGGGCTCCGACAGCACCAAGCTCTACGGACTCCTGCCGGACAACCCAATGCGGATGCAGGAGCTAAGGCAGAAAGCCGCTTTTCCGCAGGAGGCCAGATACGAGGACCTCGGCATGAAGGCGCGCATGATGTGCAGCTACAACGATTTCAAGAAGGGATACGTGAAAGTGGCCGTAACCGAGGCATCGGGACGCAACTACAACGACTATTACTCGCTATCCACGGGCCTGAGAGACCGCACCGACATCATCAACCACTTGGGGCAGAAGGTGAAAACCATACTCTACGAATACACCCAGGTGGGCAAATACATGCTGATATCCAAGGCCACCGAAATCTCCACCGACCTGATAATAACTGTGGAGATGGGCGCCTACGACCTTGGCACACAGCTCAAGAAAACGGAATTTCAGCTGATGACAGACAACAAGAAAAACAAAAAGTAGCAGTCACCAACAATACCAGACACATGACAACGGCACGCCTTACAGTCACAGTAACCACAGCACTGATTCTGCTGCTATGCTCCCGGGGCACGGCACAGCAGAACCTCGAAATCCCGCGCCCCATAGCCGGCGAGCAGATCATCAAGCGCAAGGCATACACAGTAAGCCACAATCAGCTGTACAACCTCGCCAACTGGGTATCGTATGTGCTCACCAGGGACGAGACCGTGCCGGTGGTAAACAGATTTGAGGGAGTCTTCAAGCCCGACCCCGAGCTGCCGTTTTCGCCCGAGACATCCGACTATGCGCAGAGCGGATACGACCGCGGACACCTGGCCCCGGCCGCCGATATGGAATTCGACTACAGCATAATGCAGGAATCATTCTATTTCAGCAACATAGCGCCGCAGGACCCGGCATTCAACCGCGGAATATGGAAACGGCTGGAATGCCTTCAGAGACTCTGGGCCAAGGACTACGACTCCATCTACATAATCACCGGCCCGGTGCTCAGGGGCAAGATGCGCACCATAGGCTACCACAACATATCGGTGCCCAGATATTTCTACAAGGTGATAATGCGCCGCGACAAAAACGGCAAATACGTTGGAGCCGGATTCGTATTCCCCAACCGCGACGCCAATTCGCATCTCCGCGACCGCATGGTGAGCATCGACTCGGTGGAGGCCATCACGGGAATCGATTTTTTCCCGGCTCTCCCCGACCACATAGAAGCCCCCATGGAGCGTGTGGCGTGCCGCGAGTGCTGGGACTGGCACAAGGGAAACAAATGGGTGGAGCCAGCTGATACGCGCAACGACGACCACTCCAAGCCCAACAACGGATCGTCTACCCAGCCGGGAAAAACAAAGCCGGATGGCGGGAGAACTACCCAGCCATCCGGCAATTCGGTACAGTGCAAGGGCAAAACCCAGGCCGGCAAGCGCTGCTCGCGCCGCACCACCGACCCATCAGGATACTGCCATCAGCACAAGAAATAGTTTAGAGTTTAGAGTTTAGAGATTAGAGATTAAAGATTAAAGTTTAAAGATTAAAGATTAGAACATCTCGTCCAGCTTCACGTAGAGCATCTGAGTGGGCAGGCCCACTACATTGTAATAGCTGCCCTCCATGCGTGAGATGGCGGCGGCGCCTATCCATTCCTGAACGGCGTATGCCCCGGCCTTGTCGTACGGCTTGTAGTTGTCCACGTAATAAGCAATCTCGCTGTCGGAGATCTCGCGGAACCACACATCGGTGCGGGCCGTGAATGTTTCTGTGCCATCAGCTGACATGATACATACACCGGAAAATACCGAGTGGCTCTTGCCGGAGAGCTTGCGGAGCATGGCCATGGCGTCGGCGCGGTCCCTGGGCTTGCCGAGAATCTCTCCATCCACGGCCACGGTGGTGTCGGAGGCTATTACTATAAGTTTGCCATCAGCTGAGACATCCTCTCTGAAGGCCTCCGCCTTTAGCCTTGCGAGGTATTCGGAAACCTGGTCCACAGGCAGAGTGTCGGGATACACCTCGTCGGTGGGCTTGGTCTTTACTGTGAAATCGAGCCCCATCATCTGCAGGAGCTCCCTGCGGCGGGGCGATCCCGAGGCAAGGATAATATTGCGGTCTTTAAGTTTGTCCTTGAGCATAATATATTTTGTATGAGAATTTTATATATCAGTAATCATAGGGCGGTCGCTATCAGCTGATATGCGCACCAGCCTGAAAGCCACCACATCCATGGCTACCACATAGAGCAGGAAAAATCCGAACCAGCTGAAGTCGGTGAGCAGATAGTCGTAAGTGCCGTGCACCGCTATGGCCAGCCCCAGCGACTTGGCAAGCGAGAGCATCATCTTCTGCCTGCGCCCGTAATAGAAATGTGTTTTGGCCTGGCCGAAATAATAACCCATGAATATCGCGAAACACGCGTGGCCGGGCACGGAGAGCAGCGCGCGCATCAGCGCCACCTGGTATCCATGCTGGTATACGTAGAGGAGATTCTCTGATGCCGCGAAACCGAGCGACACCGCCACGCTGTATACTATGGCGTCGAACGAGTCGTCGAAATCCTTGTGTTTCCAGATGTAGAGGTAGAGGACGGCGAGCTTGCCGGCCTCCTCGGTGAGGGCTATCACAAAGTAGTTTTCAACAAAAGCGCTATCAGCTGATACAAGCATCTCGATTACTACAGCGGAGATTACGGTAAGGAATCCCCATCCGAAGGCTATGGCCAGAGTCCTGAAAGGCTCCCTGCGGTGGTCCTTGCGGTATATGTAAAACAATATCAGGGCCACCGGAAGCAGCGCCAATACTCCCAGCAGTATATTATCGATCCATCCCAGCGAAAAAGTATCTTCCATATAATTAAGATATTACCGCACATCCAAAACCTTGTGGGTCTGTATGGAGATTTTCCACATAGGATTCTGGAGCACGTAGTTGAAAATGAGTTTCATTGCCTCGTGGCGGTTGCTCCATTCGGGCTGGAGCAGAAGCGCGCACTCGGCAGGCACTTTCTGAGCGTAGAGCTCGGCCAAGGCGAGGTCGTCGGGCGATGATATCACCATCTTGAGCTCGTTGGCCAGGTCGAGCACCTCGTCGAGCGGAGGCTTGTTTTTCTTGGGCGATACGCATATCCAGTCGAAACTGCCGGATATGGGATGCGAGCCTGATGTCTCGAGCCATACCGAGAGGCAGTACCTTTCGAGCTCGGCGCAGAGAGGCTCCAGATCGTGCATGAGGGGCTCGCCTCCGGTAATCACCACATTGCACGACGGCACCTGCGATGCGCGCAGTGCTATCTGGGCCACATCAAGGGGCTGATAGTCACTCGTTTTCCAAGTATTGCGGCTGTCGCAGAATGGGCAGCACACATCGCATCCGGCCAGACGGATAAAATATGCGGCATGACCGGCGTTGAGTCCCTCGCCCTGCACAGAGTAAAACTCCTCCACCACCGGAAGCATGTATCCGGGCTTATTGTTTTTGTCCATAATCAAGTAGCTGTGATATATTTTTCACGAACTTAAAGAAAATTTGCCACATACAAAAATATTTTTTGAAAAAAATTACATTATTCCAATAAATAAGACTATATTTGTAGGTTGATAAAAACATAAAAAAAACAAGACAACTATATGGCATCATATACGTACAAATACCCCAGACCATCGGTAACCACCGATACGATAGTAGTACGCGGCGAGGGCATCACCCGCCAGGTACTTTTGATAAAACGAAAACGTGACCCGTTCAAGAACTGCTGGGCTTTTCCCGGCGGATTCACCGAGGAGGGCGAGACACTGGAGCAGAGCGCAGCGCGCGAGCTCGAGGAGGAGACCGGCATCGACTGCCAGTTTCTCCAGCAGTTTAAGGCTTTCGGCGACCCCGGACGCGATCCCCGCGGACGCACCATCACAATAGTGTTCTACGCTTACGTGGACGAGGACACCGAGGCCACCGCCAACGACGACGCCGCCGATGTGGATTGGTTTGATTTCAACAACCTGCCGGCCCTGGCATTCGACCACGCAAAGATTCTGGAGGAATTCCTGCTGGCGAATCATTAGGGGAAAGTGGGAAGTTTGAAGTTTAAAGTTTAAAGTGGAAAGTGGAAAGATTAGAGATTAGAGATTAGAGTTTAGAGTTTAGAGTTTAAAGAAAAAACAATAATTTGAAGATCAGGATTGCTATATTATTATTGATGCTTATCAGCTGCCTGAATGCACAGGCACAGTATAATGAGACTCCCGACGACCAGAAGGCAAAGCTTCTGTATCAGATACCGAAGTACCTGCTCTGGGAAAACGACGGGGACATCATGACTATATATATAGGTCTCGTAAACAGCGATCCCGACTTGTTCAAGACTCTGAGAAGAGAGGCGCGCAAGCCATATCCCGGCACCGGAACCAAGGTTGTGGTCAAGGACTTTGTAACAGTGCACGATGCGGCCGAAGATCCCGACATCAACATTCTATACACATCGTATGCCCCCGATTTCAAGAAAGCCATAGAGGCGTTCAAGAACAGGCCAGTAGCCATAGTATCAGATAATTACATAGACCAGAGACCCATAATGATAGATTTTGTGGACGAGCGGTCGGGCAAGGTATCCATCAGATATTCGAGCGCAAACCTCAGAAAATCAGGAATATCAGCTCATGAGCGGATAGCCAAGGACCTCCACGCCGACGATCTATCGAAGGAAGACATCATCCAAAACCAAAACCAGCAGATACGCAACACTCAGAACGAGCTGAACCAGAAGGAGAAAGAGCTGGTGGCCAAGCAGAGGCAGCTGACCGACAAGGACAACGAGATATACGAGAAGGAGCACACCATAGAGATGCAGAACCGCAATATCCAGAACCAGACCCGCGCCATCACCGAGCAGAGCAAGCGAATAAACGAGCAGAAGGAGGAGATGGACCGTCTCTGGCAGCAGCAGCAGGTTACACGCAACGAGCTGGAATCCGCGGCGCTTCAGCTCCAAATCAAGAACCAGGAAATAACCGCCGTAGCCTCAGCCCTTCAGGAGCAGCAGAAAGAGCTGGAAGAACAGCAGCTGATAGCACAGGAACAGCAGGAACGCATCAAGAAAATCAACGACGAGATCAGCGAGAAGGAAAGCGAGCTGAAGGCGCTCAATCTGCAAAACGAGCTGCTGAACCACCGCCTGCTGATAGCCCTGGCCGCGATAATAGTATTCCTTGTGATGCTGTTTTTCATAGCCAAGCTGTACGTGGGCAAAAAGCGTGACAATCAGAAACTTGAGGAGCAGAACATAGCCATCTCCAAGGCCAACGACGAAATTACACGTCAGAAGGAGGAGATAGCCACCCAAAACGAGAAAATCATAGAATCCATAATGTATGCCCAGAACATACAGAGAGCCGTAATGCCTCCTGTGGAATTCTTTGAGCAGTTTCTACCCGACCATTTCATAATGCTGAAACCCAGGGACATAGTAAGCGGCGACTTCTACTGGGGCACACAGCTGGGCGACAAGTTTGTATTCACAGCCGCCGACTGCACCGGCCACGGCGTGCCGGGCGCGTTCATGAGCCTGCTGGGCATAGCATTCCTAAACGAGATAGTGGGACGCATGAATCCCGAAACCATCACCGCCGGCGAGATTCTTACTCAGCTGCGACAGAATGTGATGACATATCTGCGACAGTCAGGCAAGGAAGACGAGCAGAAAGACGGCATGGACATGGCCCTCTGCGTATACGACCGCGAGGAATCCAAGCTGCAGTACGCCGGAGCCAACAATCCTCTGCTGATAATCCGCAACAACGAGCTAATACAGATGGATCCCGACGAGATGCCTATAGGCTATTACGAGGGACAGGCCGACCATTTCACCAACCACGAGATGGATATCCACATGGGCGACATGACATACATGTTCAGCGACGGATACGCCGATCAGTTCGGATTGGTGAACGGCAAGAAGAAGAAATACCTCATCAAGAGATTCCGCGAATTCCTCATGGAGATCCACGACCTCGACATGGAGACACAGAAACAGCGCCTCGACGACAACCTGCGCGAATGGCGCGGCGAGCTCAAACAGCTTGACGACGTACTTGTATTCGGCGCAAGATTCTAATATAATTACGAAATCCGAATTACGAATGCGCTAATTCGGATTTCGTAATTCGTAATTCGTAATTTAAACAAAAAATGCTCATCTATACAGACTATCAGCTGGAAAAATCAAACACCTTTAATATAAAGGCGAAATCCGACGCATACGTAGAGATTGCGTCGGTGCAGGATCTGGATTCCATACTAAAACGCCGCAAGTATTCCGATATGCCGCGCCTGATCCTCGGCAACGGCAGCAACATGCTCTTCACCAAGGACTTCAAGGGCATAGTACTGAAAAACTCCATCAAGGGAATGGAGACCATCACCGAGACCGACGACTGCATTATAATAAAGGTGTGCTCGGGCGAGAATTTCGACGATTTCGCGGCCCTGTGCGCCAAAAACAGATACTACGGTCCGGAGTTTCTGTCAGGCATTCCCGGATCGATGGGCGGAGCCGTGGTACAGAACATAGGCGCATACGGCCACGAGCTCAGCATGTTTGTGCAGGAGGTGGAGTATTACAACACCGAGACATACGAAATCAACAAAATCGCCGCGGCCGACTGCAATTTCGGATACCGCAAATCCATATTCAAAAACGAATTAGCTGAAAAAGCCTTCATAATATCTGCCACTCTCCGAATGGCCAAGGGCAAATACAATCCCGACATCAGCTACGGAAACCTGAAGGACAAACTATCTGACAAACCGATAGTTACGCCGGTAATGGTACGCAAGGCCGTAATCGACACCCGCGACGAGAAGATTCCAAATCCAAAGGAATTCGGCAACGCAGGCAGTTTCTTCAAGAATCCCGAAATTTCAAGCATATCAGCTGATAAACTAAAAACACAATTCCCTGAGCTGAAACAGTTTAATCAGCCCGACGGCACTGTGAAAATTCCAGCAGGCCAGCTGATAGATCTCTGCGGATTCAAGCAGATGCCCGACCCCAAAGTAAGTGTAGCTAATAGCAACGCTCTGATAATGATAAACCTCGGTGGCGCCACCGGCAAGGATGTTGTGGCATACAGCAAGAAAATCCAGAAAGCCGTAAAAGAAAAATTCGGCATCAAGATAGAGCCGGAAGTGGTTTTTGTGTAAAAAAAAAGGGATTGATATGATAAACAAAGACTTATACTCAAGGAACAGCCTGAAACAATACATGATGGTATTGGTGGGTGCATTTATAATAGCCGCGGCTGAAATCCTTTTCATAAACCCTTACAAGTTTATGCCGGGCGGTGTGTATGGTATCTGCATCATGATTCACCACCTTACACAGGGAACTTTCGATATGTTTCCCAACGGATTGCCGATAGGTGTGATGGCACTGGTAATCGACATACCGCTCACCATAATTGGAACCAAGATCCTGGGTCCGAGATTCGGGTTCAAGACCGTTTTGGGATTCTCGAGCATGTCGGTATTCACCACGATGCTCGAATACTGGTGGGGCTACGATCCGCTGGTTGCCAACGAGCCGTTGCTGTCGGCAATCTTCGGCGGCGTGCTCATAGGAATTGGCTCGGGAATAGTATTCAAGGCCCACGCCACAACCGGCGGCAGCGACATCGTGGCCGCCATAATAGCCAAGTACACACGTGGTCAGCTGGGACTGATGCAGATTTACGTGGATTCGGCCATTGTATTATCAGCATTGGCGGCCTTCGGCGACTGGAGCATTCCATTGTTCTCTTGGATAATAATCTTCATCACCGGCAAGTGCATCGACGTGGTTCTCCAAGGTCTCAATGTGGAGAAGGCGCTCATCATAATCTCTGACCGTCACGATGAAATCCGTGAAATCATCATCAAGAAGATGGACCGCGGCGGCACCTACCTTACCGGCAACGGAATGTACGAGAACGCCGACAAGAGGATTATCTTCACCGTACTCTCACGCCGTCAGGCCGAATTGCTCAAAGACTTTATCCGCGAGATAGATCCCCGCGCCTTCATGGCCATACTCGACAGCAGCGAGGTACTCGGCGAGGGTTTCAAGGATTTGAAGGAGGAGAAATAAACAGGCTGCACGTGGGTAAGCGGTGGCATCGCCTGCGGGTCCGGGACCGGGCGACACTGGTGCACTTATCGTTGGAGACGCAGGCGATGCCAGCGGTTACCAATGTAATGGCCACAAGGGCCATCGCACATAATAAAAGCTCTTAATTCTTAATTATTAATTTTTAATTAGAAAAACATGGACGTAAAGATAGAAGAAAGCTGGAAGGCTCTGTTGCAGCCTGAGTTCGACAAACCATATTTTGCCGAGCTGATAAATTTCGTAAAGAGCGAGTATGCCCGCACCACGGTATATCCCGAAGGCAGGAACATTTTCAACGCCTTCAATCTTTGTCCGTTCAATAACGTGAAGGTGGTTCTGCTGGGTCAGGACCCCTATCACGAGCCAATGCAGGCCCACGGTCTGTGCTTCTCAGTGCAGGACGGCGTGGCCTTCCCTCCATCACTCAAAAACATTTTCAAGGAAATAGCCGACGACCTCGGAAAAGCCGAGCCAGAATCCGGCAACCTTGAGCGCTGGGCCAAGCAGGGAGTTTTTCTCCTCAACTCAGTGCTGACTGTCCGTGCCCACGAGGCGGCCTCTCATCAGAACAAGGGTTGGGAAAACTTCACCGACAGCGTAATCAAGACAATATCCGACCATTGCGATGGCGTGGTCTTCATGCTCTGGGGCGGCTTTGCCCGCAGCAAGGCCAAACTCATCGACAGATCCAAGCATCTGATATTGGAAACTGCCCATCCCTCCCCTCTCAGCGTTTACCGCGGATTCTACGGCTGCAAGCACTTCAGCAAGGCAAACGCATGGTTGAAGGCAAAGGGGAAGACGGAGATTGAGTGGTAAAAATTTATCGGTTGCAATCGACAGATTTTTTATTTTTTGTCGGTTACAACCGACACTTTTTATAATTTTTGTCGGTTACGACCGACACTTTTTTTAAAATTTGTCGGTTACAACCGACAAATTTATTTGGAAAGAAGAAAAAGATTTTGTAGTTTTGTGGCATTGAAAAACATAAAACATTGCCACTATGGAAAAGTTATTCGCAAGACAATCAGTACTTTTGCGAAACACAGATATGACATTTGTCCGCGAGATTATGGACAAAATCAACTGGGAGGCTCCGCTGATAAGCATCCGGGGACCTCGTGGAGTAGGCAAAACTACTATGATGCTTCAGTACATCAAGAAGACATACGGCTCAAGCAATACAACAGTCTTGTATTGCAGCTTGGATTCGGTATATTTCGCAAACAAAAATATACTGGACCTTGCCAATTCGTTCTATTCCAATGGAGGCAGACACCTTTTCCTCGACGAGGTTCACAAATATCCAACCTGGAGTCAGGAAATTAAGGAAATCTACGACACGTATCCCGATATGAAAGTGGTGATAAGCGGATCGTCGCTGTTGAACATACTCACAGGCGACGCAGATCTATCGCGCCGTTGTATGCCATACGAAATGCAGGGGCTTTCGTTCAGGGAATTCCTCAAACTATACAAAAAAATTGATATTCCTGTTTGGAAACTAAGCGACATTCTAAACAAACCATCTGCGCTGTGCGACAGCGTATTAGACAAATGTCAGCCACTGCCTCTGTTCAGGGAATACCTGAAATATGGCTATTATCCATTCTATCTGAAAAACAAGAGCAACTACTATCAGCTGATAGAGCAGGTAATCAGCTATGTGATAGAAACCGAACTGCCACAAGTATATAACGTGGAGCCAGCACTTGTAAGAAAGATAAAGGCACTTCTCGACAATGTCTGCAACTCAATTCCTTTTGAGGTGGACGCCACGAAACTTGCATCAGTAATTGGAGTCCACAGAACCACTGTAGTCAACTACCTCTATATGCTCGACAAGGCCAAGGTGATAAATATGCTGTTCGCTGATACCAAGTCAATAAAAAAACTTCAGAAACCTGACAAGATATACACAGAAAACCCGAACATCCTGTATGCATTGGCTGGTAGCGACGCCAACATAGGCACCATACGCGAAACCTTCGCCGTAAACCAGTTAACATACAACAATACAATAGAATACGGCAAAGAACAAGGCGACTTCAAGATAGACGGCAAATACACATTTGAGGTTGGCGGCAAGAAGAAAGACTATTCACAAATAGCTGACCTTCCCGACTCATACGTGCTTGCCGACGACATAGAAACCCCATTCGGACACAAAATTCCGCTATGGACTATAGGTTTTACCTATTAATTTTTTTGCCTATCTCAAATAATCTCGCTAACTTTGCATTTATGAGCAACGACAGTTACATTACAATTTCATCCGACGGCGAGGCGGTCTTCAAGGAGAAGGGAAGCAAGTTTCTGAGTTTCGCTTATCACATAGAGAGCGAGGAGGAGGCCGACGAGATCCGTAAAGCCTTCAAGAAGAAATATTACGACGCCACACACGTGGTTTATTCCTTCCGACTGGGCCCCACCGGCGAGAAGTTCCGCGCGGCCGATGACGGCGAGCCTTCTGGTTCGTCGGGCCTGCCTGTGTACAATATGATAAGGTCGAAGGACATCACCGACGTTATTGTATTGGTGGTGAGGTATTTCGGAGGCACAAAACTCGGAATTCCCGGCCTCATAGACGCATACTCTCACGCCTGCGAGCTGGCTCTCGACGCCGCCGAGAAGGAGGAACGCCTGATTACCGAAACTCTCAAAGTATCAGTACCCTACGCCACAATGAACCAGATAATGCGTCTGGTGAAGGACAACGACATCCAGATAGCGGAAATGGGCGGCGCCGAAAAGTTCGAGATGACAATCCTTGTCCGCAAAAACATCGTGGACCAGATTATCGAACAGATAAAACAATGTGACTTTCAGGCTGAGATAACTACACTATAGCCATTCCGCGCCTTCGGCTCGGAGAGGGGTATCCAAAAATGAAAAGAATTGGAAATGAATTAAAAGAATATTTTTAACACGAATTACCGTGAATTATCACGAATTTTTCAAAAATTACTCAACTGAGAAAAATTTATGATTAATTTATGACAATTCGTGATAATTTATGTAGAAAAACATTTTCTTTTAATTCTTTATCATTCTTTAAATTTTCGGATAGAAAAAAAAGCAACCGAAGGTTGCGCAAACAAACCATTAATGGATAACAGAAAAATGAAGACTCTTATTGCAAACGGCAGAATAGTAAACGAGGGCAGGTTGTTCAACGGCTCTATATTGGTGGAGGACGACAGGATTGTGGATATCTACGATTACAGTCAGAGGAACAACATCCCACAGGCCGACGAGGTTTACAACGCCAAGGGCAAGCTCGTTTTCCCGGGCTTCATTGATACCCACGTGCATTTCCGTGAGCCGGGCCTTACACACAAGGCCGACATCTTCACGGAATCGAGGGCGGCGGCTCTGGGCGGCGTTACATCATATTTCGAAATGCCAAACACCAAGCCCGCGGCCACAACTGCGGAACTCGTTGACCAGAAGTTCGACATTGCAAAAAAGAACTCTCTCGTAAACTACTCATTCTTCGTAGGCGCCACCAACGACAACGTGGACGACCTCCTGAGAATGGACTACACAAAATACTGCGGAATCAAGCTCTTTATGGGATCGAGCACAGGCAATATGCTGGTTGACAACGAGCTGACATTGCGCAAGCTCTTCCAGGAGGCATCCGTAACCATTGCCGCCCACTGCGAGAGCGAGGCCATCATAAAGGCTGAGACTCAGCGATTCAAGGAAATGTTCCCAAACGGCGCCGAGCCAAAAATCCATCAGCACGTGCGCAACGCCAAGGCCTGTTACGAGAGCACCGCGTTGGCAGTGTCGCTTGCAAAGGAATTCGACGCCAGACTCCACGTTACGCACATCACCACCAAGAGGGAGCTCTCGCTTTTCGAGAACAAGCCATTGGTAAACAAGCTGATAACCGCCGAGGCCTGCATTCCCCACATCTGGTTTGACGCCGACGACTATGAGAATCCAAACTTCGGAATCCGTATCAAGTGCAATCCTTCAATCAAAGGACGCAGCGACCGCAAGGCCATCCGCGACGGCATAGTGAACGGCATAATCGACAGCATTGCCACCGACCACGCACCTCACGCCTGGGACGAGAAAAACAAGCCATATTTCGAGAGTCCGTCAGGAATGCCCGGAGTCGAGACATCGTCGGCCGTGATAATGGACCTCGTACAGAGAAAGATTTTCCGCCTCGACGATATGGTTCAGAAAATGTGTCACGCGCCCGCCACAATCTTCAAAATCAAGGACCGCGGTTACATCAGGAAAGGCTATTTTGCCGACCTCGCCATCATCGATCCCGAGTGTCACTGGCAGGTGAAGGACGCCGAGGTGGCCAGCAAGTGCAAGTGGAGTCCTCTCAACGGTCTCTGGTTCGGCAGCAAGGTGGTAGCCACAATGGTAAACGGCAAATTCGTCGTTAAGGACGGAAAGGTGGTAGAGGGTCAGGACGCTGCCAAACAGATAACTTTCAACCGTCTTTAATTACGAATTACGAAATCCGAATTACGAATTCACTAACACACAAAAAAAATATGAAAAGATTTTTCGCAATATTGACAGCAGGTGTGCTGATGGTATCTTGTGGTCAGAAACAAAATACCGAAAACACAGATATTGAGTCCGAGGAGACAACAAGCGTAAAGGAGAAAATCGTTGCGCCCGCCGTGGTGCCCGAGACCGAGACTTTCTACAACTTGGACTCGTCATCAGCTGTACTGATCTCTGACCCAATAACATACAACGTTGACCTCAAGAACTACAATCCCGAGGACGATTGGAAAACCGAGTGTCTGAGCCATACCGACAGGATAGCCTTGGCAAATATGATTTTCCAGGCCGTTTACAAGGGACGCCTCACTCCTATCGACTATTTCAGCGAGGAGCCGATGCCGATAGATTCGGTAAAGGCACTCGAGAAAAGATTCAACCGCAGCGAGATAGGTCAGATAATGTTCACCGAGAAATGGTACTTCTCGGAGGAGACTCTCTCCCTCACAAAGAAGGTGGAAACGATAACATTCGGATACGAGCGCCTCGACAAAATAAGCGGCGAGAACCGCGGATTCAGCCCTGCGTTTATGGTGAAACTGAAGTAGTTCAATAATTAATAATTAAGAGTTTCTATATTGACGGGTGGCCCTTGTGGCCACTACGTGGGTAACCGCCGGTATCGCCCGCGGCAGAAGCTAGCAAAATAAAAAATAAAAAAATGGCAAAGTCAGAAACCCCGTTGATGAAACAATATTACGCTATCAAGGCCAAATACCCTGACGCGATATTGCTATTTAGAGTGGGTGATTTTTACGAGACATTCTGCAACGACGCCGAGAAAGCCTCTCAGATCCTGGGCATTACGCTCACCAAGCGAGCAGGCGAACCATTGGCGGGAATTCCATACCACGCCCTCGACAACTACCTTCCCCGTCTGGTGAGGGCTGGTCAGCGTGTGGCCATCTGCGAGCAGCTGGAGGATCCTAAGACTTGCCAAAACAAAATCGTGAAGCGCGGAATCACCGAGCTGATAACTCCGGGAGTCTCGCTCAACGACAACGTACTCGACAACAAATCAGACAATTACGCAGCCTGCATAAATCTTGGCAAAGACCGCAGCGGAATAGCATTCCTCGATATCAGCACCGGCGACTTCCTGGTGGCCGAGGGCAGCAACGAGTATCTCGACAAGTTGCTTATCTCGCTGAATCCCAAGGAGGTACTCTACGAGCGCTGTATGAAGGAGGAGATGACGAACCTCTTCGGCAACAAGTATTACCTCTACCCTCTCGACGACTGGGCCTTTACGCCCGACACTTCGAGGGAAAGGCTTCTCAGGCAGTTCTCGACCACTTCGCTGAAGGGTTTCGGAATCGAGGATATGACATTCGCGACCACGGCGGCGGGCGCATTGCTCCATTATCTGGACATCACTCAGCACACTCAGCTGAGCCACATCATAAAAATATCACGCCTCGACGAGGGCAAATACGTCTGGCTCGACAAGTTCACCGTCAGGAACCTTGAAATCTTCGCGCCTCTCAGCCCGTCGGGAAAAACATTGCTCGACGTAATCGACAAGACATCGAGCCCAATGGGAGGACGATTGCTGAAGCACTGGCTGGCGTTGCCCCTAAGAAACGTGGGCCTCATCAACGAGAGACTGAACTATACTCAGGCCCTGAAAGACAATTTCGAGCTCTTGGAGAATCTCCGTTCGTGTCTTTGTCAGGTAGGTGATATAGAGCGACTTGTGTCGAAGATTTCGACCCTTCGTCTATCCCCGAGAGATACCAATCAGCTGAAACTCGCATTGGAGTGCATTGGACAAATGCGCGGATATTTCGCCGAGGAGAGCGCTAACGGCAACCACATTTTCGACCCTCTATACGAGCAGCTGAATCCCTGCAAGAATGTGGCGGAACGCATTGGAAGAGAGATTGTTGACGATCCTCCGCTCCTGATTGCCAAGGGCGCGTTCATTAGGGAAGGCGTGGATTCTGAGCTCGACGACCTCAGAAATATGAGATCGAACAGTAAGGAATACCTGAACCAAATGCGCGACAATCTTGTGGAGCAGACAGGCATCAGCTCGCTGAAACTTGGCTACACAAGTCGGAGGCCAAGCGGTCTTAGGAAGACAACAAAGGGCACCAA
>JAZQPB010000132.1:0-11851 GCA_045628165.1 Bacteroidales bacterium
TCTATCGGACGCTCGTTTGAGGAAATGCTTCAGAAGGGTCTCCGTATGATTGGTCAGGGTATGCACGGACTCCTGGGCAACAAGCACATCGACGACATCCAGAAGGAGCTCACCGCGCCTACCGATATGCGTATATTCGCCATCGCCGACGCCTTTGCCAACGGTTTCTCTGTTGACAAGATCCACGAGCTCTCTAACATCGACAAGTGGTTCATCAACAAGCTGAAGCACATCTACGATCTCGGCGAGGAGGCCAAGCAGTACAACAATGTTCAGGAAATCCCTGATGCTTTTATGAAAGAGCTGAAGCTCAACGGATTCTCCGACTTCCAGATAGCCAAGATAGTCTACAAGCACACATCAGTGGACGTTACAGCTGATATGATGAAGGTACGCGAGCACCGCAAGGCCCTCGGCATCACCCCATTCGTAAAGCAGATAGACACACTGGCCGCTGAGTATCCGGCTCAGACCAACTACCTCTACATCACATACCACGGCACCGAGCACGACATCGATTTCCACGACGACAAGCAGTCGGTAATCGTACTTGGATCGGGCGCCTACCGTATCGGATCATCGGTAGAGTTCGACTGGTGCGGTGTAAACGCCATCAACACCATCCGCAAGCGCGGTTTCCGCTCTATAATGATCAACTACAACCCTGAGACCGTATCCACAGACTACGACACCTGCGACCGTCTCTATTTCGACGAGCTCTCATTCGAGCGCGTTCTCGACATCTACGACCTCGAAATGCCTCGCGGAGTGGTTGTCAGCACCGGTGGTCAGATACCTAACAACCTCGCTATGCGTCTCTATGAGGCCAACGTGCCAGTACTCGGTACATCGCCTCTCAATATCGACAAGGCCGAGGACCGCAACAAGTTCTCAGAGCTTTGCGACAAGCACGGCATCGATCAGCCACGCTGGAAGGAGCTCACTCAGATAGAGGACGTTATGGATTTTGCCGACGAGGTGGGATTCCCATTGCTCATCCGTCCTTCATACGTACTCTCGGGCGCCGCTATGGCAGTGGTATCCAACAAGACCGAGCTCGAGCACTTCCTGAAGCTCGCCGCCACAGTAAGCAAGCAGTACCCAGTGGTAGTTACCCAGTTTATCGAGAAGGCCAAGGAGGTGGATTTCGACGCCGTGGCCCAGAACGGCGAGCTCGTAATCTATGCGATATCAGAGCATCAGGAGTTTGCAGGAGTTCACTCGGGCGACGCCACAATGCTCTTCCCTCCACAGAAGCTCTACGTGGAGACCGTACGACGCATCAAGCACGTGGCCAAGACTCTTGCAAAACAGCTCGAGATCTCGGGACCTTTCAATATGCAGTTCCTCGCCAAGGACAACGATATCAAGGTAATCGAGCTCAACCTCCGTGCCTCACGCTCGTTCCCATTTGTTTCTAAGGTACTGAAGACCAATTTCATAGAGTACGCCACCGACATTATGCTCGGCATCAAGGTAACACCTCCAAGCAAGACCCTCTTCGACCTCGAGTATGTGGGCATCAAGGCGCCTCAGTTCTCGTTCTCTCGTTTGGCGAAAGCTGACCCTGTGCTTGGCGTTGAAATGGCGTCGACAGGTGAGGTAGGCTGTCTCGGTGAGAACTATTACGAGGCTATCCTGAAGTCTATGATATCGGTAGGCTACAAGATTCCTGAGAAGAACATCCTGATATCATCGGGCCCAACAAAGGACAAACTCGCACTCCTGGAGCCAATCAAGTTGCTGAAACAGAAGGGCTACAACATCTACTGCACCCGTGGCACATCATCGTTCCTCCTGGAGCACGGTGTCGAGACCTCCATCCTCAACTGGCCCGACGATGACCGCAAGCCAAACATCGCCGACTACATCAAGGAGCACAAGATCGACCTGGTGATCAACATCCCCAAGAACCTCTCGAAGACCGAGCTCGACAAGGATTACACCATCCGCCGTATGGCCATCGACTTCAACATCCCGCTCCTCACCAACGCCCGCCTCGCCGGCGCATTCTGCACCGCCTTCTGCAAGTACTCAATAGATGATTTGCAGATCAAGGCTTGGAATGAGTATTAGGAGGGGATTTTGAGAATTAGATAGATATGAAAAACTCCACGTTTCGAGAGAAGCGTGGAGTTTTTTTTTGTGAATAATTGCGAAAATAAAATTTGTCATTCCAATATTTTTTATATTTTTGGAACTTAAATTTTTGTGGTATAAAATGGAAGCTTTAGCAATAGAAAAACTCAAAGGGTTACATTTCAAAATCTCAGAAAAGAACTGTTCGTCAGTATATTTCGTTGAGGATTTAGACAAAATTGATGAAATACACCCCAAGATAGCAATATCCTTGGACAAGGCCCAAATATTTGGAGCCGACGCAGTGTATTTCAGATTTTTTGAAGGGAATCGTATGCCAATTCCTCAAGTATATATATATGACAATACAACAAGCAAATATAGTTCAGATGAGTTAGTGACAATCCACAAAAAGATATGGAGTGCTTCTGAAATTCCTTGCTTTATTGTTATTGGCAAAACTTCAATTCAAGTCTATGACAGCAGAAAACCCATAACTATAAAAAATGGTAAGCAAACTCACAACGCATTATTTATAGATGACGTTAATGAATTGATTAATGATTTCAATTCCAAATTACTAGACAATGGCGAGTTATGGGAAAGAAGAAAACAAAATTTCAAATACGAAACTTCAGCTTTTGAGGTTATGTTAGAGGGACTACATTTTGCCAAAACATTAATAAAAAAACAATTATGGGATATAAAGGATAATTTATTGAACCGTCTTCTGATTTTATCTATATTGATTAAATATTTGGAGGATAATTCAATAGATGATTCCAATGTTAATTTTTCGGAGTTGTTCTACGAAAAAAATATTGGGTGTAAATCTTTTACAGAAGCTATACGTGAAAAAAAAATCGTTGAAATGTTAGACTGTTTGTCAATGCATTTCAATGGAGGAGTCTTTAGAATCAGCGAACAAGACAAATTAGTTCTTAAAAGCGCTGACTTGGATATTCTTGCGTCTTTTCTGGAAGGTCAATTGGAAGATAATGGACAAATGTTAATTTGGGAACAGTATTCATTTAAACATATTCCAATTGAACTAATTAGCAATTTCTTGGAAGAATTCATACCCAAGGATATAAAGGATAAAAATGGAGTTGTTTATACACCTTCGTATTTGGTAAACTTTTTAGTTGATGAATGCTTGCCATTAGATAAAGACAATATTAATTACAACGTCAAATTAATTGACGTTAGTTGTGGGTCTGGAATATTTTTGGCTACAGCATTTAGGCGACTAATAGAACGTTGGCGTATAGCAAAAGCCAAATCCAATGAACTAGGTGAGATATCTATTGAAGATATACAGTCCATTTTACACAAAAATATCTTTGGAGTTGACATTAGTGACACAGCAACAGAACTAACAAAATTTAGTCTGAATGTGACATTATGTTCTATGCTTACACCTAAGCAAATATGGACTAAACTCAAGTTTAAAGATTTGTCTAATAATATTAAAAACCAAGACTTTTTTGATTTCATTGGATCTAACAACATTCAATATGATTTGGTCATAGGAAATCCACCATTTGGTAGTATTGATAGACATAATTATAACACAAAGCTCAAACACTTGTTTGACATAAAAATACGAGATTTTCAAAAATCTATTATGTTTTTGGAAAAATCAATGGATTTGTTATGTCAAAATGGATTGTTGTGTTTAATTCAAGAGGCAGGACCATTGTTGCACAATAATAATTCGTTTGCATTTAGAGAACATTTCTTTAAAAAGAATAACGTATTACAAATACTGGATTTTTCTTTTTTACGGGATTCTTTGTATAATAGTGCAAACGTATCGACTGTAGCAATATTTGCACAAAAGTCTACGCCTTCAATGGATGATATATTGCACATTATAGTTGATAAGGTAATTTCAAATAAAGAAAAAATTTACTTGGAACTCAATCACTATAATTTCCATAATATTCCATATGCAATAGCAATTGATCCCGACTATCAATTTGTTTGGAAAGCTAATATATTAGGAGGTAATAGAGTCTTTGGTTTGGTTCGAAAAATCAAAGGACATAAATTCCCTTCTTTGAAAAGCTATGCCCAGGAGCATAAGTTCATAATAGGGCAAGGTTATATTGGTGGAAAACAAAATAGTAATAAAAAGTCAGATTATATAACAAACAAAGAACGAATTGTTAATAGTGGATTCAACTCTAATGGTATATGTAAAACAGAAATAGAGAAATCTACTCATTTCCACGATATAAGCAATTATCAATTATTTTTTCCTCCACACTTTTTTATAAAAAAAAGTTTTAAGGATAACAATTTTGTAATTGCATATAGTGATAAATATTTAACATTTAGAAATGAAATTATAGGTATTCATTCTGACAATAAGGAAGAATTGTTATGTTTATTTAATTCCATAAAACACAATGAATATTTGTACAAATTTCTAATGCTAACTACAAGTGGACGATCTATTATTAGCAGGTCAAAATCATCATATAAAGCAAATGATATATATGCCTTACCAATAATAATGGATAAGGTTTTGGAATTAAACAAGGCTGACCTTATTGTGATTGATGATACAATTAATTATTATTTGGAAACTAATATAGATACAATTTATAATAATTGTACAATTGAACAATTAAAAGAATTTGCCACTGTTTATTCCGACGCACTGAATGGCATCTACAAACAAGGTGAACAAGAATACTCCTTGTCAACTATTTACGATAATCAATCGTATTATGCCCTAGAGTTTTGTTTTTCTGAATCGAAAACAACTTCAAAGGTTCAGAACAACACTGAGAATTTAGATCGATTGATTGACAATGAAGTGTCTGATAATTTATTAATAAAGAGAGTGATTAGACTTTATAGAGATAATAGTATTATTTTAATAAAGCCTAAACAACTTAGATATTGGTTGAAGTCAATCGCATTGAGAGATTATGACGAGACTTTAGCCGAAGCATTTGATTTTATTAACCAATAAAACTAAAAACGATTATGTTGTGTAATAATAAAGTATCAGTTGCTTCGGGAAAGGCTTTAGACTTTCTGCCAGTTATCAATATGGTAATTTGTGAGATTACGTCTAAAATATCTGGATTCCGCCAATGGCTAGTTAGCTCAGGCTTGAGTTTATCTATCAATGAAAATTTGTTGAATGACAAACTAACAAGGTATTTGAATGTAGTTTGCAACAACCAATATAATACGTGGATTATAAGTTATAACAATCAATCTTCTCAAAACTATCAATCTAGGAGAACACCTGACATTGGAGTTCAATTATGTAATGTACAAAGAAGTTATCCAAATTTTTTGTATATCGAAGGGAAACGATTGCCTCACGATCTTTCTCGAAGAACCCAACAAGATAGAGAATATGTTCAAGGTAATTGTGGAGGAATTGAACGTTTTAAAAGAGAAGAATACGCCAAAGATTTAAATAGTTCAATTATGGTAGGATACATTCAGAAAAAGACAACAAAAGAATGGCCTGACACCATTAATGACTGGATTAATGATTTAGCAAATAAAACTACACTTCCCACGAGGTCGAAAATAGAAGCAACTCAAATAATTAACAATTGGAGTGTCTGTGACAAATTGATGAAAATATCTGATTTTCACTATTTCTCAGTTAATTCAAGGATTTCTCTAAGCGAAGATATTCGTTTAGATCATTTCTTTATTGACTTGTCATAAATATTGACGCGTCCGTTATATATTCCAACAAATGTCTTTAGAATATTCCATAATCTGCAATACAAAAAAACGAAGGTTAGTCGCTTTACTAATCTAACCTTCGCTTTTTTCAGTTAAACCAAGTCCACCATTTAATTAAAACCGCCTTAATCTTCATTTAATTTTTTATTTATCTTAACCAATGCTATAATCAGTAACGGCAATCCAATAATATAAGTAACGAATTCTGATATATCATAATAACTCATACTAGAATTCATTTGGTTGGAGAAAGGCTGAAAATACTCACTGGCACTGGATGATTTATTACCTGCAAATAACCAATACAAGTTGATTGCCAACCATAAACCATATCCTATAATGTACCACTTAGTCTTTTCTGAAATGGCAGTTGGGACTGTAGAATATCCAACAGTCTTTTCGACTTTTGGGGTGTCTGTACAAGATTTCTCTTGAATCGATTGAGTAAATGAATCATCTTGTTTGCCACCACAATGCTGGCAATATTTTGAGTCGTCAGCAATTTGTTGTCCACAATGTTTGCAATACATAATATTATTTTTTATTGTTATTTTTACTTATGATCGCACCTAAAACTAGAATTGTAAATGCTGACAAAAAGCTATAAATTGCAGTTTTCTTTATACCTTCTATATACCCTTCTTCCCTATGCTCGTTAATGGCAATTGTTGTATGGTCGCCTGGATTAAAACCAATCCATTCAGGGTCGTAAACGCTCTGCCCCCAATACTGCCAAGATTCACAAGGTTGAGAATCTTTATGCCTAATTGAGGCATATCCAATGGAGCATATAACACTAATGCCAAGAGATATAAAAAATAGTCTCAATAGACGATTGCTTCCTTTCTTTTCTTGTGTAGTGGTTGATAAAGTAGATTCAGTAGTATTAATCCTTGCATCATTTTGTGTTTGAACAAAAGATGAATTTTTAGTACCTAAATTATTATTCCCATTGTCTTGTGCCACTCCACAATGACAACAGAACTTTGAATCGTCTGCAATTATTTTTCCACAATTTTTGCAATACATATCAATAACCTTATTTATAGTTTCACATTAACCAAATATTTAAACTCATAGTAACAGATATTCTTATGAAAAGTTTAAACAATCAGTTATATATAAATTATATGGCCAAATTAAAATAAATATATGATATAGCCAAATATTTTACCCATTGTCCCCAAAAAAGAGGCAGTTATTGTTATTTTGTTCAATCCATAGATATGTGTAATAGTACTTTAGACAAACTCATTTTTTACAATTAAAAGTTTGCGCTATACGAGATTTTATATTACTTTCGCAAAGAACATTTAATCTGAAACAACAAACAAAACTATGGGAATAGACATCTTTTACTTTGCAGATCACAACCTTCCAATCACCAGCGTCAATGACTTTTTGAGAGAGTTCTCGAAAAGAATTGGTGCTGAGGTTCATTGTTCCAATATGTCAAAAACCAGAGATTCGTATGCTAAATGCAAACTATCCCAAAGGAAGAATCATCGTAAGGTTTTTCGGACTTACAAATTCGTAGACGGTTGGAATTTCACATTTAGATACAAAAGAAATCCATTCTGCAACGAATCTGATCTCGACAAATCCCTGAATGGCAATCAACTGGATTTAGTATATAAATGTGGCGATTCAAAGTTTGACTATAGCGTATATGGCAGAAATGTTTTCGTAAGAGGAGCTATTGATTATTATTCCCAATTGGATTATATCAGATATTGGGGATTGTTTGAAAAGGATATGGACGAATGGTTTGCCAAATTGCTTGACACTGCGCATAAACACATTTGTCCTGTCTTTAATTCCAAGCAGTTGTTGCTTACGGCAGACAGTTCAAGTTATGAACACGAGACAATGGCTGGGGAACTTTTCGGAAGCGAAATCCACATTTCTGACATATTGGAAAGAAACCAAAAGTTCAAAAATCCCTGTCCAGTGTTCACTAACAAGGGCATCCCAAATTTTCCAAAATACGAAGGCAAAGAAAAGCCTCTGATATTGCTGGATTTATGAATTTCCAATTGAATTAACTACACACCGTATAGCTAATTACCCTTTCCCGTTCTTGAAAATGGAAAAGTATTCTCATATATAAAGGAATTCTCTACACACTGTGTAGAGGTTTGATTCCGATTAATTTCGGAATGCTTTTTTTGTAATAAATTTCATAATTACAATATATTTATACATCTTTGCACAGGAATAAACCGTCAGCAATGCAAAACAAGAACATACAAAATCTGGTTTCAAAATGGAAACAAGTCCAGGATACTAACAAGGCTTTCGTCATAAGGATTGTTGAAACATCAGACAATATTGTCTATTTGTCTGATATGGCAATAAATCTAAAGTACTCCAACAAGGCTGATAAGTTTGTAATGAGATTTCCTATTGAAGAGAAACCTGAGATCAAAGAGGGTGATTTGTGCCTCTTTTATTATGAAGGAGATATTTTGGAAGGATTAATGGCTGGTGGATTTGCTTGCAAGGATTACGAAACACTCACTGACTTTGGAGATTGTATGCATATAGAAAAATATTTTATAAATGTCAATATGTTCTTCTTGGACTCACCTGATTTTTGCGTGACAATTTGCCAAGATTATCTGTTTGGAAAGTATCCTGATATTGATTGGAGGAACAAGCGAAGTTGTTTCGAAATAACCAACCAAGAGGCGATTATTGACATACTTGAAACTTTTCAGCAAGACAACTAAAAATCCGAGATATGGTTACTTTTCTCAAGTAAAACAACCATATCTATATAAAATTACCCACTTCTGGTTGTTTTACTCTGTTTGGCATCACCTCTGCGAATTGTATGTCAAATTTCTGATTAAATATTTTGAAAAAATCATCTGCAATACAGAAAAAAACAATAATTTTGCTCTGGTAATAATAATCATCGAACCATCGTTGATAAAGATATAAGCTAATTACTAAAATTCAATATATTATGTCAAGAAAAATATACATATTTGTTGCTACATTGATACTGGTGGCATATACAGCCTCTGCCCAGCCGGAGGAGCGTCTCAGGTTGCTCGACAGCTTGTCGAAAGCAGCTGATGCCACACAGCGCAATGAGCAGAAAATGGAAATTTTAGACAAGATATGTGAGGAGAATTTCAATGTGGATACCACAGCCCGATATGCTGATGCCATGCTAAGCTTAGCCAAGAGGTCGAAGAACAAGCCGATGATGGTAAGGGCAATGCGTCACAAGGCTCAAAGCTATTATAACAAAGAGGACTACGAGGCCGCCATGGACTTGCTGACCAACGAGGCTATTCCCATGGCCAAGCAGGAGGACTGCCAGGAAGACCTTGGCATTATGTATGTGATTTTCGGAAATGCGATCTCGTATGTAAACAAGGGCGCATCCGGCAATTCCTGGTACGACGAGGGTATCAGCATTTTCCGCCGTCTGGGCAACTACAATAGGCTGATATGGGCGTTCAATATCAAGGCCACTACTTACATAGAGGACGGCCTTTTGGATTATGGTCAGACCTATCTCGACAGCGCCATGAAGTATGCCGAGGTAATCAACGATGATTTCTCATTCGCTGATATCCACTACTATCAGGCATATCTGCTCAGCTACGACGACGAAGGCTCCATAGAGGACCGCAACAGGATAATATCTGTCTGCGAGAAGGATATAGAGCTGCTGAAAAGCATCTACAAATACGAGGACGTGGTATGGAACTGTGGCGTATTAGTGGACCTCCTTATCATGAATATCCGTGAATCCGACAATGAGGAAGAGATAAAGGCCTACGAGGATAAGTGCAGACATTTTCTTCGCGAATACGCGTATTACGAGGACGAGATAGGCTACAACGTTGAGCCTGTCAACAAGCACATGCTCAATTTCCTGATAGTAAGCCGTCAGTACGACATTGCGCTCGATTCGCTGGATGAGGCTATGGCGTCGATGAGGGAGATTGGCGACAACAACTTCCTGATGGAGGCTGTGTATGAGGCATACAGACTGTATTACGAGGAGACGGGCGATTTCAAGAAGGCCCTGGCCTATGCCGATTCGATATCGCAGATGAAAGGTGGGTCGGGTAACGTGGAGCTGGCCGTAGGAGATACCAAGAAAGACTATCAGGGACAGCTGGAGCGTCAGGAGATAAGGCATGAGGCCGAGATGGAGGTTCAGAAGGTGATTATGTATTCCATAATTGGAGCCTTTGTGCTGTTGCTCGGATTTGTGCTCTATGTGGTGCGCACATCCATGCAGCGCCGCGAGCTCAATCTCAAGCTGGCCTCCCAGAACGAGGAGCTTCAGCAGCAGAGAGAGGAGCTTCACGCTCAGAACGAGGCCCTCAACGAGAAGAATGTCCGCATCGAGCAGCAGAACAAGGAGATTGAGGAGTTCAACGAGCAGATGCGCAGCTCACTACGCTATGCCAAGCGAATACAGATAGCCGCCATGCCGTCGCCCGAGAATATGAAAGCCATTTTCGGAGATTTTCTCTGCATGTTCCGCCCATTCAATATCGTATCGGGCGATTATATGTGGGCTGCTCAGAAGGGCAAGTACAAGCTCTTGGTGGTGGCCGACTGCACGGGTCACGGTGTGCCGGGCGCATTGCTCAGCATCCTTGGAATATCACTGCTGAACGAGATAGTGGCCACCAACAACCTCGACACCATACAGCCAGGCGAGATTCTCAACCTGATGCGTGCCGCGCTCAAGAAGACTCTGCGTCAGGAGGTTAAGACAGAGGAAACCACCAAGGACGGTATGGACCTCGCGCTCATGATTTTCGACATGGAGGCCATGAAGCTGCGCTACGCCGGAGCCTACCGCCCGGTAGTAAGGGTCCGCAACGGCGAGGTGGAGACCTTCGATACCAGCAAGATGCCTATCGGCTCTCACATTAAGGACCAGAACAGTTTCGAGAGTTTCGAGACCGACATCCAGACCGACGACCGCTTCTACGCATTCTCCGACGGCATCACCGACCAGTTCGGCTACCGCGACGAGGACAACAAGGTTTCCAAGTTTACCCCAAAGAGGCTCCGCGCCCTGCTCGCCGATATTTACTATATGCCGTTCGACAAGCAGCAGATGATCATCGAGAAAACCATCGACAACTGGAAGACCAATAAGGACGACAAGGAGATTGTTTATCCGCAGACCGATGACAACATAATCGTCGGCATCAGGATATAAAATAATTTTTTTGACGAAATCAAAAAAACTTTATTATCTTTGCCGTTAATAATATTAAATGACATCAGTTCGACCAATTCCCCGAGGCGATGCCACGGGTTACTAATTGTAAAGGCTTCCAGCCTACGCACTGCCTGGAAGGCAGCACAAATAGTAACCGGGGGCATTGCCTCCGGGAAATAGAATGTCGACGACATTTCATCGAACTCACATTAAATACAAACAATCAAAAAGATATTAAAAAATTATGGCAGTTGAATTCAAGTATGCTCCTATGTTTCAGGTAGGAGCCGACAACACCGAATACCGCTTGCTCACCAAGGAAGGTGTTACAGTAAGCGAGTTCGAGGGTCACGAGATCGTAAAGGTCAGCAAGGAGGCTCTCACACTTTTGGCTCAGCAGGCTTTCCACGATGTAGAGTTTATGCTCCGTCGCGAGCACAACCTCCAGGTAGCCAAGATCCTGAGCGATCCAGAGGCTTCAGAGAACGACAAGTACGTTGCATTGCAGTTTCTCCGCAATGCCGACACCGCCAGCAAGGGCGTGCTCCCATTCTGTCAGGACACCGGTACAGCCATCATCCACGGCGAGAAGGGGCAGCAGGTTTGGACAGGTTTCGAGGACGAGGAGGCTCTCAGCCTTGGAGTTTTCAACACCTACACTCAGGACAATCTCCGCTACTCTCAGAATGCGCCTCTCAATATGTACGACGAGGTGAACACCAAGTGCAACCTTCCTGCCCAGATCGACATCGAGGCCGTAGAGGGTGCTGAGTACAAGTTCGTGATGGTAGCCAAGGGCGGTGGATCTGCCAACAAGACATATTTCTACCCAATGAC
>JAZQPB010000133.1:0-9285 GCA_045628165.1 Bacteroidales bacterium
CATCCAGTCGGCATCACGCTTGGCCAGATAGTCGTATACTGTTACCACGTGAACACCACGGCCGGTAAGACCGTTGAGGAATACAGGCAGAGTAGCCACGAGGGTCTTACCCTCACCGGTGGCCATCTCGGCGATCTTGCCCTGATGGAGAACGATACCGCCAATAAGCTGGCAGTCGTAGTGAACCATGTTCCAGGCAATCTTGTTGCCGCCGGCATTCCAAGTGCTGGAATACTGAGCCTTGTCGCCCACGATAGTAATATTGTCGTATCTTGTGGCGAGCTCGCGGTCCATGTCGGAGGCGGTTACCTCCACAAATTCGTTCTCGGAGAAACGGCGTGCGGTATCCTTCATTATGGCGAAGGCCTGTGGAAGAATCTCATCGAGTTTTTCCTTCAGAATATCCTGAATAGACTTCTGGGTGCTCTCGATGTCATCATAAAGTTTTACCTGCTCATCGGCAGTGAGAGGCTCGGCGCCGTCGAGTCTGCTCTTGAATCCGGCGAGTTTTTCCTCCTCGCCCTTTACAGCCTCCTTCAGTTCGGCCCTCAGCTGTATGGTTTTGGCTCTCAGCTCATCATTGCTGATATTCTTAAGGAAACCAAATTCCGTATTGATCTGTTCAACTATAGGACGCAGTTTTTTGATGTCCTTAGTCGACTTATCTCCGAAAAATGTTCTTAAGATTTTTTGAAGTATACCCATTTATTTTTAAAAATATTTGTTAGTTGCTTAATAATCAGGAAATTGGCCAAAAATAGCCAATTTTCAGACTACAAAGTTAATTTTTTTTATTTATTTTATCAGCTAAAAGCACAAAAAATTTTTTCATTTTTTGTGGAATTTATTGCAGACAGAGTGCAAAAAAATATCCGCGTGGCATAATTTTTTCTGAAAAAAATGTTACATTTGTCACATCATTTTGTTTAACAACGAAAAACTTGTATCAAGTCATGAGGAACCGCTCAGTACAATTCGGATTGATAGCAATAAGTACCATCAGCATAGCAATACTGCTCTTGGCGATGTTCTATTATTATAAGGTGCAGAACAACCAGAACAGCGCCATCGTAAAGATAGGCAACGACCAGAAAATAGAGATGATAGACCAGATCCTGAACATCAAGCAGGAGCAGGCCAACGCGGTAGTGCACGAAAACTCCGCCTGGGACGAGCTGATAGACTACATCAACGAGCCTCAGGAAGACGACGAATGGATACACGACAACATCGGCAGCATGAGCGAGAGCTACGACATGGCCAACATAGCCCTCTTTGATACCGACGGCAAGATAATATACGAGAATCCGCTGGAGGAATACAAGGACGTGGATTTTTTTGGCGAGCTGAAAATCAAGCAGCTGTTCCAGAAATCATACAAGAACCATTTCTTC
Source organism: Bacteroidales bacterium (assembly GCA_045628165.1). Classification (GTDB taxonomy): domain Bacteria; phylum Bacteroidota; class Bacteroidia; order Bacteroidales; family UBA3824; genus UBA3824. The sequence goes on from JAZQPB010000133.1 coordinate 1,395, forward strand.
ATCTACCACGGACAGAAACTATATGAGCATTTCGGCAGCACAGTGGTGCCATCGTTCGACATAAACACCCGAAAGGAGAAACCATCGGGATACATGATTCTGATAAGGGAGGTAAACGACTCGCTGATAAACAACTACAAAACCGCTCTCGGAAATATCGAAATAAGCATCGCCAACAACGTGGACGAAAATTACAACAACGACGGCGAGACTCTGGAGGCCATGGTACACAACGTGCCGCTGCTTAACAATTACGGAAATCCCGTGGCATACATGTGTTTCCGCTGCGAAAACGAGTTCGGCAAAATCCTCAACAACTTTATGCCGATGCTGTTCATAATGTTCGGAATAGTACTGATAATGTTTCTGGCGATAACAGTATACTCGCGCCGGTACATCGTAAAACCGCTGATGCAGACAGCCGAATCGCTAAACAACGAGGACATTCCCACTCTGGAAAACCTCAGCAAAAACCGCACGGAGTTCGGTGCTATCGGCCGCCAGCTGATAACATTCCTATCCGACAAAAACGAGAAAGAGCGCCTGCTGAAGGAATCGGAAGAGCACAAGGCCAAGCTCACCGAGCAGTACGACCTTCTTCAGGACCAGAAACGCGAGATAGAGAGCCAGATAGAAAACGCCAAGGTGCTAAACCTCCAGATTATGGAGCGCAACAAGGAGACCGAGCGCAAGAACGTGCAGATTGTTGTGAAAAACCAGCAGCTTGAGGAGCAGAACCAGAATATCCACAACCTGCAGTCGAAGGTGGCAGAAGTGGAGTATCAGCTGAAATACCAGAACAAGAGCCTCGAGAAGGCCAACGCCTCGCTGCTCGACAATCAGAACTACGCCACACGACTGCGCAACGTGCTCCAGGTGGCCCTCACTCCCACCAAGCACATCTTCAGCGACTTTTTCCTATACAGCAACCCAAAGGAGAAAATCGGAGGCGACTTCTGGTTTGCCAAGAAGATAGACAACTGGGTGATAGCCGGAGTGGGCGACTGCAACATGCAGGGAATTTCGGGAGCCGTGCTCTCGGGCGTGGACCTATATCTGCTGGACGAGGTGCTTAATATCAGGAAGATATCGGAGCTGAGACCGGACCTCGTGCTCAACGACCTGAACGCCAAGATACAGAACACCATGGGCGAGGAATTTGTGACAGATATAGAGCGCGACGGTCTGCACCTATCGATGTTCATGTACAACACCGAGACCCTGAAGGGATTTTTCGCGGCGGCCAAGCGCACAATGGTGATATCGCGCCGAGGCGAGGTAACCGAATATTACGGCGACAATCTCTCCATCGGAAAAATCCACGACGGCAAGACTTTCAACCTGATACCGATTCAGCTCTACCAGGACGACACCGTATATATGTATTCCGACGGATGCACCGAGGTGGTGGGAGGTCCGTTCTGCAAGAAACTTCTGGCCGTAAACTTCAAGAAGGAAATCGGCAAGAAACAGGTTTTCACGCTCACCGAGCAGAAAACTCAGTTCAAGAAATTCTTTGAGGACTGGGTGGGCGACCTGGAGCAGACCGACGACATCACGATGCTGACTTTCAAGATATAGCGCCATCAGCTGAAAAAAAATACAGACAAAAAAACGGGACTCTGCACCAAATGCGGGGTCCCGTTTTTATATAAATTACTTGTTGCCGCCCATCATGTCGTTGAACTGGTTTTTCATTTTCCTGATCTTGATAAAGGTAGCTACAAGAGGGATAATGACAAGAACCAACGGCAGCCAGAATGGGAGCAACACCAGCCACCAGCTCCAATCGATGACAGCTGAAAGCTTGAGCGACACGAGCACAGCCACTATGACGGCTATGCCAATCCACACCTTCTTATTAAGGATGTAAGGAAGCAAAAGTAATAATTTCTGCATAATTTTCTTGATTTAAAAAAAATAATGATAACTATTACACAAAATTACAACAATTATCCGAAATAGCGAAGAATAAGGCAATCATTTTTCGGAAAAAACGGAAAAAAGATTATATTTGCAGCTAAAACGTAATTTTATATAAATGAGAAAGACATTACTATCTATAATAATCTCCATAATATTAATTGGCGGAGCACACGCCCAGAAAGCAGACTCGCTGCTTAATTATCAATCGCCCACCGAGGCAATAAACCACAAATTTGTAGCCGAAAACCAGATGAAGACCGACCTGCTGAACATGCTGGCCGATTTTTCGGTATACATGGACAAGAATTTTGTAAACGACAAGAAGACAAACACTCAGCGCGACTCGGTAGGAGGTTTCAGATGCAGGGAAACCATGACCGGCACCGAAGACGGAATACGCACCACCGCCGACCTCGGCATGGTATGCGCTTTTCTATGGAAATACGGACAGGCCAACAACACAGCCCTGCCTGATGGCATCACTTACGACCGGCTCTACGAGATGGCCAAGAAATCGCTCACTTTCACATACAGCACCCACAAGGCCAACGGATTGTTCCGATGCCGTGACAACCGCAACTGGGGAAGCTACAACAACAGCTATCAGTTCGAATCGTCGCTGTGGGCTATGTCGATGGCGTATCAGGCTTTTTTCCTCTGGGACAGCCTGAGCACCGCACAGAGAAACTGCATTCAGAAGGTGCTGGATACCGAATGCGACTACATAACGATGATGCCCATAAAGACCAACATGAAGCTGGACACCCGCGCCGAGGAAAACGGATGGGATGTGTGCGTGCTGGCCGCAAACATCGGCCTGTTTCCAGATTCAAAAAAAGCCGACAAATATTTCAAGCAGCTGAGGACACTGGCCATCAACACGCTGTCGCACCCCGACGACGCCAAGTGCACTACGGTGATAGACCCCGAAATCGACAGCCTGCAGGTAAGGCAGCTGTACAAGGGCAACAACCTCTTTGAGGACTACACGCTGCAGAACCACAACTATTTTCATCCCGGATACCAGAACGTGGCCATACAGGAGCTCGGCGAGGCGACGCTGGCATTGCAGATGTTTCAGCAGAAACTGCACGGCACCGTAAAATACCGCACCAACACGCTGACGCACAACTGCAAGGCCGTGCACGACGAGGTGCTCAACTATCTGGCACTGCCCGACGGCGAGCTCGCCATGCCCAACGGAAACGACTGGAGCCAGTACCTATTCGACCAGATAACCACATACAGCACCATGGCGTGCATACTGCGCGACCCCGACGCCCTGATGCTCGAAAACATGGCCTACAAGAACATAAAGGCGCGTCAGAAAACCACCCAGGACGGATCGTGGCTGCTGAACAGCGACATAGGGCAGCGCCGTATGGGAGTGCAGGCCCACAGGGTGATGATGACGTATCTGATGCACGAGGCAGCTGATACCAAAAACATGAAGCCATCCAGCTGGGACGATTTCCTCAGGAGGCACTACAAGGCCAAGGCTTTCACGAGCCAGAATGTGGTGAGAGCGGCATCGCCCGACAGATTCGTGATTTTCTCGATATCGGGCAAGAAGGATTTCTCGGGAATCTTTGTGCCCAACGATCCCGGACACAGCAAGACCGTAATCCCATTCTACAACATGAACAGCACGGGCAATTTTCTGGGACACTACAGAATAGAATCTACGCCCAGCAACGGAATAAACAGCATAGCGCCAAGGATACAGACCGACAGCAACAGTTTTGTGCTCAACTGCGAATACTCCACCAACAGCTATTACCTTACACGCCGCCATGCGCTGTACGCAACTCCGGGCAATGCGGTAATCTCCATCGACATGACCCGCACCAACAACGGAAACAGAACCATCACCGAGGAGCGATGCGGACAGATGACTCTATCGATGGACCCTTTCACCAACGTAAGGCGTATACTGCACCATGAGGGCGGATGCGACACCGTAACCGGGCAGAGCAGCTGGAAACGCGCATCAGGCTGGCTGAACATCGACAACAGGATAGGCGTGATAAACCTGTCGCCAGAGAAAACAATGTTTCTGGACAGGATAAGGCTGTCGTCGTCGATATACATAAGGGAGCTCTACACATCGTATTCCGACAAGAGAAGGCAGGTGCCCAGCACCACCATTGCAGGACGGAACTCGCAGGTATACCTGAGCAATGTATCGGCACAGGAAACCAGGCTATTAGCTGAAAAAACATTGAGCCTCGACACCCTGATGACAGATGGATGGATGGGAGTAATGGCCGAGGACCGCAGGGGAAAGTATCTGCTGATAGCCAACTTTTTCGGCAAGACAAACTCGGGCGAGCTCAAGGGCTATCAGCTGGGCAAGGGCGAATATTTTCCGGCCATAGAAAACAGCGAGGTAAGGATAGCTGATGGCAAGGCAAATGCCACATTTCAGCTGGAACCAAACCGCAGCATAGCCATGAGGGCGGGTTTCCAGCTGAAGGGAAACAATATAAAGATACGAAGCATAAAACCCACGCTGATAGTGGTGGAGGCGCTGGAAGACACCAGCGTGGACATAATGTACTCCAACCCCAAAAATGAGAAATACATAAAGGCCAAGCCCCTGAAAATGAGAAAGTACACTGCCATCCCGATAGAATGGAACGGCAAGAAGATAATCTATTAGCTGGCTAAACCACGGTGCCGGCCAGTATGGCGAGGGCTATGGAATAGAGCTTGGATTCCACGCTGTCGGCGCGCGAGGTCATTACCACGGGCGATTTGGTGCCGGACAGGATGCTGGCCACGGGCTGATGTGCTATCTTGGTATTGGCCTTGTAGAACGCGTTGCCGGCCTCTATCTCGGGGAACACCAGACAATCGGCATCGCCCATTATGGAGCCTCGGAGCTGCTTGATTTCGGCGGCCTCGGGATCTATGGAGACATCAAGACCCAGCGGACCATCGGCAGTGTAGGCAAGCTGGCCGCGCTCGCTCATCTTGGCGATTACGGCGGCGTCCTGACCGGCCACTATGGCATTGCTGATGAGCTCGGTGGCGGCCACGATGGAAACCTTGGGAGCATCGTTGCCCAGGCGGCGGCTCATGCATACAAGCGAGTTGGCTATCGAGAGTTTCTGACGGAGGTCGGGCGTGGGAATCACCGCGCTGTCGCCGAATATCAGGAGCTTGCCGGTATTGGGATTCTCAGTAACGGCCACGTGGTTGATGGTGTTGCCAAGAGCTATGAGACCGGAGTTTCGGCTGAGCACAGCCTTCAGGTACATCTCGGATGTTACGAGGCCCTTCATCAGGATATCGGCCTCTCCCACCTGCACCTTCCGGCAGGCGGTCTGGAGTGCGGCCTCCTCGTTCTGCATATCGCAGAGGTCGTAGTTGGAGAGCAGGATTTCGGCATCGTCGGCGGCGCGCCTGATGCGGTCGATACTGCCGGTAAGCACAGCCTCCACCAGGCCCTGCTGACGGGCCATCTCTACGGCTATGAGCGTATGCGCATCGTATGGACACGCCACAGAGAGTTTCTGACGGCCCATCCAGAATGCCTCGCCTACTATTTGTTCCAGTTTTCTTATCATGGCTATTATCTGTTTGTTTTTTCAACAATCAAAGGTAATGATTTTTTTGTCTTATCCAAAATAAAATTCTATTTTTGCACTATTAAATAAAATAATAATACCAATAAGAATGAACACGATACTTACATTATTGCTGCAGCTTCAGGAGCCGGCGGCTCAGCTGGAGGAATCCAAGCAGAAACTTTTCGCCATAATACGCGGAATGGGCATCGACCATCCTTTTGTATGGATTCTGTGCGTATTGGGCGCGGGATTTGTGGCTGGCAAGATCATGAACCGCGGTATCCCCACCACCGGCCTGGTGGTGAATACCATAGTAAGCCTTACACTGGGAGTGCTGGGCGGTCTGCTGGTAAGGTGGATATGCAAGCTGCTGCCGGTGGAGATTTTCCACAACGAGATTTTCTATGTATGGTTTCTGCAGGGCCTGATAGGTGCCATACTGATATATGCCGTAATCAACCGTCTGAAACGATAACCACAAAAAAACATACAAATGAACGCGATAAAGAAAAGTTTGCTATTAGCTGCGATAACAGCCTCCACATTCTGCGGACAGGCTCTGGCGCAGTATCAGGTGACCGACTACACACAGGCCAAGAAGACTGAGAACCGCTCCGAGATCCAGAAATACGCCGTTAAGTTCACCGACAAGAACAACAACGGATATTCCACCGACAGGCCAGAGGAATTCCTGACCCAGAAGGCGATAGACCGCCGAAAGAAATTCAAGATAGCCATTACAGAGCAGGACCTGCCCGTAAACATGGGTTACGTGGACAGCCTGAAGGCGCTTGGTTTCAGGATCCACGGAGTATCCAAGTGGATGAACTGCGCGGTGGTGGAGTGCGAGAAGGATAAATTGGAGCAGCTGAAGGCGCTGTCGTTTGTGGACACCGACTATCAGTGGAAGAGAAACGTGGAAAAGCCCAAAACCAGCGCCACAGGCATCAAGAGGCCGAAGCTGAAGCGCAAGGAGATGCCCGACAAGCGTGTATACAACTACGGCGACGGCGCCAACCAGGCCCGACAGCTAAACATAAACAAGCTGCACAGCGCAGGATTTACCGGCCAGGGCGTTACAATAGCCATAATGGACGCCGGATTTTACCACGCCGACGAGCTGCCATCGTTCACTAAGCTCTTCACCGACGGCAGAGTGCTGGGCGTGCGCGATTTTGTGGATGGCGACACCTCTGTATATGACGCCGACACTCACGGAATGATGGTGCTGAGCTGCATAGCCGCCAACTGGAGCGGAAAATTCGTGGGCACAGCGCCCGAGGCCAGCGTATACCTGTTCAGAACCGAGGACGCCGCCACCGAGAACATTGTGGAGGAGTTCAACTTCGCATTCGCCGCCGAGGTGGCCGACAGCCTGGGAGTGGATATGATACACGCAAGCCTGGGATATCAGGATTTTGACGACAACAACGCCGACTACAAGCGCATAGACAACGACGGCAACACCACCGTAGGATCCATAGCAGCTGATATAGCCGCATCGAAGGGAATAGTAATAACGATATCAGCTGGCAACGGCGGCGACGATGACGATTTTCCATGGGTGACATCGCCTGCCGACGCCGACAGCGTACTGGCTGTGGGCGCCGTGGATAAGGACGGCGAACTCGCCTACTTCAGCTCGAGAGGCCCTACATACGACGGCAGAGTAAAGCCTGATGTATGCGCACAGGGTCTGTGGGCCACAGTGCAGGGCACCAACGGACGCATAAGCAGGAGCAACGGCACATCATTTGCCGGTCCGATACTGGCCGGCGCTGTGATGTGTCTGGTGCAGGCTCACCCAAAGGCTCCGGTAATTGAGGTGCTTAACGCTGTAAGGGCCGCCGGAAATATCTACGACAAGCCAAACGGCAAATACGGATACGGAATCCCCGATTTCGAGATAGCCCACAAGATTCTTCTCAAGAAAAAATACTAACAGACATGAACCTTTCTTACAAGGAGGCCGAGAAATTCCTGTTTGAGCAGCTGCCTGTGTTCCAGAACATTGGCGGCGACGCCTACAAGCCTGGTCTGGGCACATCGGAGGCGTTGGACAGCTATTTCGGACATCCGCACCGCTCATACAAGACCATCCACATAGCCGGCACCAACGGCAAGGGATCGGTCTCCAACTTCGTGGCATCGGTATTGCAGGAGGCTGGCTACAAGACCGGACTCTTTACATCGCCGCACATCCTCGATTTCAAGGAGAGAATCCGCGTAAACGGAAAAAAGATCTCGGAGCAATACGTCTGCGATTTCGTGAACCGCCACGTGGACGGCTTCATGAGCAAGCATCCGTCGTTTTTTGAGCTGACGAGCGCAATGTGTTTCCAGTACTTCAAGGACGAGGGCGTTGACGTGGGCGTAATAGAGGTTGGCAT
>JAZQPB010000134.1:0-11073 GCA_045628165.1 Bacteroidales bacterium
TGGCCCACAGAACGACATGGCTACGATCCGACTTCCCACTGAGTCATCCAGAACGGATTCATTCCCAGAATGATATCGCGCAGAGTGCCGCCGCCCACCGCCGTAGCCATGCCCACAATGTAGGCCCCAAACCAGTCGAATTCCTTCTGGCTGGCCAGCCTCATTCCGCTGATAGCGAACGCGTACGTTCCTATATAATCTATGATATTTACAAAAGTAAGTTCCATTTTTTTTGACCGCAAAGATACTATTTTATCAAATAATTTGATACATTTGTTTCCGATATTCCCAATTTTTAAAAATAAAACTAAATTATGAAAAAACTTATTCTGTTTTTTGTTTTGTGGCTAACGGTTCCCGTATTGCTTATGGGCCAGTCACTTATGAACCTCCAATCGAGAAAGCACCAGTCGCTCGATGGCATGTGGAAATGCATCGTGGATCCATACGGACACTGGTATCATTTCTGGGACGACAAGCCTTTCGACGGCACCGTTCTCCAGGACTACGACTTCGACACAAGCGACGAGATCCGCGTGCCCGGCGACTGGAACACTCAGGACCCCAAGTATTACTATTACGAGGGCCGTATGTGGTACCGCACAAAGTTCAGCTATCAGCTGAAACCAGGCAACCGTCTCTTCCTCCATTTCGGCGCGGTAAACTATCAGTCAACCATTTACGTAAACGGCAGGGAAGTGGGCCGTCACGAGGGCGGATACACTGGATTCCAGTTTGATATTACGGATTTTGTATCAGCTGATATGCAAAACTCGCTGGTGGTGCTCGTGGACAACAAGCGCCGACCCGACGGAATACCATCCATGAGCACCGACTGGTGGAACTACGGCGGAATCACTCGAAGCGTAACTCTCGTGGAGACCGAGCCAACATACATTTTCGACTACTCGGTTCAGGTTTCCGACGACTTCAAGATGATAAACTCATGGGTTCAGCTAATGGGAAAAGATATTGCAAACCAGACCGTTAGGATAGAGATTCCCGAGCTGAAAATCAGCAAGACAGCGGTGACAGACGCCAACGGAAGGGCGGAGATTTCAGCTAAAGGCAAACCTGTGCTCTGGACTCCGTATGAGCCCAAGCTGTATAAAGTGAACATTAGCTGCCTGAACGAAAACCTGACCGACGAGATTGGATTCAGAACCATAAAGACCGAGGGTTCCAGGATTCTGCTGAACGGCAAGGAAATTTTCCTCTGCGGAGTAAACCTCCACGAGGAGACCATCGGCGACTCGCGCCGTGCATACAGCCGTGAGGACGATTCGGTGCTCCTGACAATGGCCAAGAACCTCAGCTGCAATTTCGTGCGCCTGGCCCACTATCCCCACAACGAGAATATGACAAAGATGGCTGACAAAATCGGCCTTATGGTATGGAGCGAGATACCGCTCTACTGGGGCATCGACTGGAAAAACGAGAAGACCTACACTCTTGCCAACCAGCAACTTACCGAGATGATTCAGCGTGACCGCAACCGCGCCAGCATCATAATCTGGAGCGTGGCAAACGAGACCGCCGTACAGCCCGAGCGTATAGAGTTCCTGACACGCCTTGTAAACGACGCCCGCGCCTTGGACAATTCACGACTCGTGAGCGCCGCGCTACAGAATATCAACAAGCAGATAGCGCCCAACGTTTACACCGTGGAGGATCCCCTGCACAAGGTTCTCGATATTTTCAGCTTCAACGAGTACATTGGCTGGTACGACCGCCCGAAATCTGCCTGCGACAGCATCACATGGTCGCTCCCCAAGGATAAGCCGATAGTAATCAGCGAGTTTGGCGCCGGCGGAAGAATCGGCCGACACTCAGGCCCCGACGCATATTTTTCCGAGGACAACATGGCCGACGTTTACCGTCAGCAGTTCAAGATGCTATCGAAAATCGAGGGACTTGCCGGCACGATTCCCTGGGTGATGAAGGATTTCCGATCGCCACTCAGGAAACTTAAAGGCATCCAGGACGACTTCAACCGCAAGGGAATCTATTCCGACAAGGGCGAGAAGAAGATGGTATGGCAGCTGCTGAAAGACTGGAACGAGCAGCATCAGAAATAATTTCGGTAACTATTTATCATAAAGGCACAATATTTGACGTTATAAAGGCGACATTTATTAGTCTAACAAAACATTCAATATTATGAAAGCATACCAATTGATACTTCCGCTGGCAGCCATTATGGCATTATCAGCTGAAAACGCAGACGCGCAGTTCCTCGACAGACTCAAGGACAAGGCAGTGAACACCGCCAAGGACAATATCGAGAACCGCGTGGGCAATGCCACCAACAAGGCCATAGACAACGCCCTGGATGGCGACCACGGCAAGAAAAACAAGAAAGACAAGAATAACCAGAGCAAGGAGGATTATTCCGATAATCAGGACGAGCCTCAGAACAACAGCCATCCTGTTGAAGACACCAAGCCTAAGAAAGCCGACAACACCATAGAGTACGCCAAGAGCGACTTCGTGCCCGGCGACGAGATTATCTACGAGGATCTTGTTGTAGGTGAGCAGGTTGGAGAGTTCCCATCACGCTGGGATCTGATTCGTGGAAATGCCGAAATCGCAAAACTTAACGGCGAGAATGTTATCGCTATGAGCCATGATGATTCCTGGATTACACCTTTGATGAAAGACGGATCCAAAAACTATCTCGGCGACGTTTTCACATTGGAGTTCGATATGCTTTATGACAATTCAGATCAGGACGGTGGACCAAGTATCGAGATTGATATTATGCATCCTGATTATAATGCCGACCAAGAGTTGTTCACCTTCCATTTCTGGCAATCAGGAGAAACTCAGCAGATTAACTGTGACTATACTCGTCCTAATGCAGAATCGTACGATTCTAAGGATGGAAGTGCGACAGCAGAAAACGTAGGCCCAGTAAATGATGGACAGTGGCACCATTTTGCGCTTTCGTTCAATAAGCGTGCTATTAAGTTCTACGTGGACGGACGAAGAATCATCAATATTCCAAATGCAAAATCTGGCGCTGGTTGGTTTACTATTTACAATGGTAAGGCTAACACCGACCGTTCAACATTTGTGAAAAACGTCCGCATCGCCAAGGGCGCTGTTCCATTGTACAACCGTTTGGAGACCGACGGCAAGATTGTCACTTACGGAATCACATTCGCAACTGGCAAGGCCGACCTTAAGCCAGAGTCGATGACAGAGATTACCCGCATCGCCAACCTCATGAAGGAGAATCCTTCGATAAAGTTCGAGGTTCAGGGTCACTGCGACAATCAGGGCAGCGACGCCGTAAACGATCCACTCTCTCAGAAACGTGCCGAGGCCATCGTGGCAGCCCTCGTAAAGCAGGGCATCGCCGCCAACCGCCTCACTGCCGTTGGCAAGGGCTCACACACACCAATAGCCGACAACAGCACCGACGAGGGCCGCGCCAAGAACCGTCGCGTGGAATTCGTGAAGAAATAATGATTTGCGTCACCCCATAATTACAAAAAAACGTGAATAATCCATTGCGAATTATTCACGTTTTTTTTGTGGCAGAAACAAATAATAATTATATTTGCAACGAACATTAAAATAACCGAATTATGACAGGAGCCGCAAAACTTAACTATTCTCAAATCCGCAATCTGGTATTCGAAATGCCAGAGGAAGACCGTGCGCAATTGTATGCAGAATTGTCAGAAACTCAGGAGTCTCATCAGGTTAGAGAGCCTGAGATTCCGTTCTTCGGACCTCGCAACCATGAGGAAGCTGTGGCGAGGCTGAAGGAAGGAATTAATGATATTGAGACTGGAAACACAATTCCTTTCGATGATTTGATTGCAGAATTAAAAAGAGAATATCCATGGCTTACAGAATAGAATCCACCAACCTTTTGAAACGAACGTTAGAGTCGTATTTGGATTCACCTGAATTCTATAGTAAAAATATTATTAAAAAACTTTTGACAGAATTGGATAATTTTAAGAAAATCATTGAAATTAATCCATTGGTGGGTCAAATTGAACCAGATACAGAAATTATTGATTATGAAATAAGAAGACTTGTCATTAAACCATATTTCAAGGTAGTTTATACTTATAGATATGATATTGTTTTCTTGATTGATATATGGGACACGAGGCAAGATCCAAAGAATTTAATCAGCCGATTGGGTGACTGGTCGTAATACATACAAAAAACGTGAATAATCCCTTCCCGGATTATTCACGTTTTTTGTGTAACTAAATCTTTCCGCTCAATGCGAAATATTTCCAAAGCGGGGCGGCCATCATTGCCTGATGAAATTCATCTTTTTTCAGCATCTCGATAACCTTCAGCTCGTCGAAGAGTTCCACCTTGATATCCTCGGTGGCCTCAAGGTGTTGGGTCGAAACCTTCTCGACTCCGATGGCGAGATAAGTGTGGCTGTAGTTGGTGCAGGCGCCGGCGTTTGGACTTATCGTCATCACGTGGCTCCATGTGCCTCTGGCGTATCCGGTCTCCTCGTAGAGCTCGCGCTTGGCGGCTTCCATGGGATCCTCGCCCTTCTCCACGCAGCCGGCCGGAATCTCGTAGGCCGTAAGTTTCTGGGCGTGTCGGTACTGACGCTCAAGCAGATATTTGCCGTCCTTGTCGATAGCTATCACATTGCAGAACTCAGGATATTCCAACACGTAGAACTCCTCCATCTCCACGCCTGTAGGCAGTTTAACATGGTCGCGGCGTGCGGTAAGCCATGGTCTTTTGTAGAGGTATTCACTGCCCAAAACCTCCCATTCCATTGGATCTTTTTCCATTTTTATATCTCCGAAAGCTCCGCATTCGGTTATTCATATTTACGCCTCTCCGAGGCTTTTCCAATCGATTGCGGAAACATTTTAAATGTATAAATTGTGTAAATATACCGCAAATATAGCACTACTTTTTGAAACCACCAAATTATTCAGTCAAAAAATTGTAATGTTCCATCGCGAGGTCGCCGTAGCGGTAAAATTTTGTGAATGGCGTGGCTATCATGTCGGTGTGGAATGTGGCCTTCTGTGCCCATTCTATCAGCTGTTTTATAGTTGTTTGGCCAGCTGATGACCCAGAATTTCTGTTTGGCCATACTACGCCGTGGTTGTATGCCGTGGCAATGATGCGTACGCGCTCGCTGATTTCATGGCCATTAGCTGAAATGCCAAAACAATGCTCCATAAGCCTCACGAATACAGCCGCATAGATGCACTGGCCATCTATCGACGACATTTTCCTGATACGGTTGCCACGTGATATTTCGGTGCGGTTCATGGTGCTGAAATACAGCTGATAATGGTCTGGTAGAGTGTCGGCGAGGTTCCATTTACGCTCCAGTGATTCCACAAACGAGGGTTTCATCTGGAAAATTCCGATGCTGAAATCTCCCTGCGACAGGCCGTATTTCACGTACATTCCGTTCACGAGCGATTTCTCTATTTCGTCCTGAAGCGCTGAATATCTGATTACCTCGGGATAGACGATGGATTCCACTATAAGCGGATCCACCTCCAGACGCGCGCTCGCCTGCTGAATGTGCGGTCGGTAGTGCGCCATCAGGCTGTCGGCATCGCTATATTGCGAAAATGCTGGCACTGATATGGTTATCAATGCCAGCATTATTATTGTGGTTATTTTTTTCAAGTGTTAGAGTTTGTATTTGTATTCCATGATGGTGTTGTTGGATGATACCTCGTACCATACAAGATTGTCGCCCTGCTGCTCGAAGGCTACTGGGTAGTGAACGTATCCGCCTGGAAGTGTGAGACTTCCGTCTTTGCTGAATACTACCTGACGTTTGCCATCAGCTGACTTGTATGTTCCGTAGGCCGGCTTCACCTTGTCGCAAGAGAACTTGTCGCAGTAGTCCTCGCCGCTCTTTGAGAGTCGGCTGTTGGCCATAAAACCTGTAACTTTGGGATAGAAAACGCTCTCGGCACGGTAGCAGGTGATGTTGGTTTTCGAAACCTGTACTGGCTCCACGCTGATGGGCGGGAATGCGCCGTATGCATCCTCCATGTCCTCGATTATTTTCTGGAGTTGGCCTAGCTTGCAGTGCTCCTTGATACAATCGCCTTGGCTCTTGTAAAGAGTCATATACTCTGGAATAGAGGCCTTTATGGCGTTGATATGAGTGGTGATTCCATTTACCCAGCTCTTGGCGGCGTTCTGTCGGTAGTCGTTTACCATGCCGTCGGCCTTGGCGTATAGCTGCGAGATCTGGGCCTTGTCGTTGCTGTTTACAATCTGCGAGTAGATATCGCGCAGCTGTGACTCATATTGGGCTGCAAACTGATAGCACTCGTTTCTTGCCGACTCCTCGTCGCGGGCATATTTCTTGTCGAGCTCCTGAAGTTTTCTCATGCTTTCCTTAGTGGCCTCAGCATCGTTCATGCGCTGGTTGGCGGCGTCCATTGCCTGCTGCTGTTTCTTGCTTGCCGCATTGGCCTTGGCGTAAAGCGCTGGATATTTGCTTTTTGCAAGTTCGTCCATCTCGGCCTGTGTCAGGTCGCGACCCTTGGCCTTTGATGCGGCGTCGATATCGGCGAGCAGTTTCTCCATCTCGGCGGCGCTTACTCCGTTCTGAGCCTCGTTCATCTTGAGCGCTATCTTTGTGAACTCCTTGTGGTTCTTGCGCGTGAAGTGGAACTGCTCAATATCGGTCATCTTGCGGCCGAGTTTCTTTTCCTGGGCGGCAATCTCCTTCTCTATGGTCTCGCCCTCCTTTGCCATCAGCATCATCTCCTCTCTTGTGAGCGATGCCATTGGGTTTCCGTGGTTCTGGGCAGGAATCTGAGGTTGCTGGATGGCAGGCATATCACCTGCGCAGCCGTCCTCCATTATCATGTCGGCCTTCAGTTTTACAGCCTGAAGTTTCTTTAGATAGTTCTGGTATTCGGCCTCGGTAGGGTTTGCTATCTGTGCAGCTGATGGCAAGGCTGGTAACTGCGCCAGCAACTGCTCGTAGGTATTGCCCGAAGCAGGCTTTACGTTGTCGAGGTCCACGTCGAAGTTGTTGTAATCCACTTCTCTGTTTTCGTATTCAAAGTCGGTGACTACAGTTGTGGTGATTGTGGTGTTGTCGCCGCTTGGCTGGTCGGTGATATCCACCTTGGGCTGAGAAGATGAATTGTCGGATTTGTTTCCAGTAACGCGGTTAATCTGCTGATTGACAGCGTTCTCTGCCTTCTGCTTCATCTTGTTGAGGAAGTTTTGCGCGTTGGCCTGTCCATAAGACATAAAAGCAAACGCCGCTGCAAGAAAAACAAGTTTTTTCATAATTTTATCATTGTTAAGAATTAGTAATCATCATTTTATAACGCAATATTTATGCAAAATATTGGTGTTTTGGGTGATTATTTTTGAAAATTTGATTCTATATAATCTATTTGTTCTTCTGAAAGTCTTGCGAACATAACATTCTTTGAGATTCCTATTTTTTCAAGTTTTTGCATTGTAAGGTTATTGCCTTCAGTTCTATTTATCAGCGACAATTTGTAGCAGTTATTGTCAGGCTCGTATTCTATATTCCAACATTCCTTGTCATCTCTTTGTGCGCAGATATCAGTTACTATTAGTTTGTACCTGATGCGTCGGTCGTTGTCAATGTTGGTATATAGATAGCATATATCATTGATTTCAAGTTTTTTATTCCTTGATTTTTTCCAATAGATACATTGATGCTTCACAATGCTTTTCTCGTGGTCTATTAATTTGTCGTTGGCTTTCAGAAGAAATGTTCTCATTTTTTTGTTTTTTTTGATTATTAAACTTCAAAGTAATGAAATATTTTTTATATTTGCAAAAAAATAATTAGTTCCTTAAAAAACATATAACCATGCAGGCAACAGCAGACATTAATATATCATCATTGACTCAAGCAGAAATTCATAAAAGGGATTTCGATGAAATAGAGGCTGATCTTTGGAATGGTAAATCCATTGCAAAAGAGGAGGCTGTGGAGTTTTTGGGCAGATTCAGAGAAAAAGAAGATAAAAAATTCACAGTAGAAGAATTGCGGGAACAAATAAGGGAGACTGAGAACGATACCGAAAATTGGGTTGACGGCAATTTGGTAGAAAGATACTTTGATACATTAATGGATTCATTGAAATAATGAAGAGAAAAGTGGTATGGCAAAGAAATGCTATCATTCAACGTAATAGTATTTTGGAATATATAATACGCGAATTCGGTAAAAGTCCTGCCCGAAAGTTTAATGCCGAATTGAAAAGATGCCAGAATCTTATCTGCTCCAATCCGTTGATTGCTCCATTGGAACAGTTGCTGTCAGGAATGGAAAAAACATATCGCAGTATTTTGGTAAGTCGTCTCAGCAAAATGATTTTTTATGAAGAAGAGGGTGTAATCCACATAGTAGCTCTTTGGGACACAAGGCGTTGTCCTGACAAAATGAAGGATGAAGTTTAATGAACTAAACAATAATTTGTTATGACAGAAAAAGAATTACGCTCGTATCGCTTGAATTCGATGGAAGACCCCACCGACGAGATGCTTGAGGCTATAATGGAAAAAGTGGCCGAAGCCGCCAAAGAGTCGTCAAGAAAGGCAGAGGAGTATATAAAATCAGAGTTTGAAAAACTCGCTAACAAACAGAAAAATGACAAATCGTAAACCAACATTAAGTGGAGGCCACGAGGTTCCTATTTCTAAGATTATTTCAAGATTTTTCAAATCGATGGCCAATGCCTCAAAGGCCATTAAACTGGTTGATAGAGCATATATTTATGATAATTCGGAAGAGAATGCTTTACCTAAACTGCTTTTCAGAACTACTGATGGCAAAATTTTTAAACAGTATGTTTCTGAAATTCCTGAGTGGGCAAAATTATTAATATAACGAATCATGACCAACAAAAACATAAATACAGATCCGATGGGTCAGGCGATTGCCGACTATTGGAAAAACGGAATTCTTTCTGAGAGCCTGATGGTGTTGTCGCCTGATTTCGATGACGACGAGTTTCCTGTAGAGACGCTTTTCAGGGATTTCGACGAGATGCCTGAGATCGAGCAGAAGGCCCTGAAACTCGCCAAGGGAAAAATCCTCGACGTGGGCGCGGGTGCCGGCTGTCACAGTCTTGCGCTTCAGGAAATGGGCCTCTACCCAACGGCCATCGATATTTCATTGCTATCAGCTGATATAATGAAACTGCGTGGCGTGGCTGATGCGAGGGTTCAGGATTTCTGGAACGTTAGCCAAAAATATGACACCATCCTCATGCTGATGAACGGCACTGGAATCATAGGCACCGTGGATAATTTCCCTAAATTCTTCCATCATATCGATGGCATTCTGTCCAATGGCGGTCAGGTGCTGATAGATTCATCCGACCTCTGCTATCTGTTTGAGAATGAGGACGGAAGCATGGATATTCCCATCGGCGGAAAATATTACGGCGAGCTGGAATACACCATGAAATACGGCGAAATTCTTGGCCGTCCGTTTCCGTGGCTATATGTGGATTTCGACACGCTGGCCTCGTATGCCGAAGAGTGCGGTTTCAAGGCCGAGGTGGTTTCGGAAGGCGAGCATTATGATTATTTAGCGCGAATCGTCAGGGCATGAGGAGATTATTGTTTTTTGTACAGCTAATGGTGTTGCAGTTGGGAGCCTTCGGTCAGGACCTCAACGTTAGCCTGCTGAGCATCGGCTATCACAACAGCAACGACGCAGAAAATCCCGTGCGCATATGTGTGAATTTCAGAACCGACTATGCTGACGTTCAGGACCTTACAGTGGTTCTCAAGTTCGCCAACAATGTTACCTACAATGCGGTAATCAAGGATTTTGACAGCGATGGAAATATCAGCTACTCATTCTGTTCCAAGTTTGGCGAGGTGAGCAATTTCGATATTTATTTCCGTGACGGCTTGGGCAACAGAAGCAAGATATTCAATATCACCGCCATTCCCGAGGAGCGGAAAATAAGGGAGGTTAATTAACTGAAAATCAAAGAAAAATGATAATAGCACGACAGAAGAAAAAAGAAAACATTGCTGAATATGTAATCTATATGTATCAGATAGAGGATCTGATGCGCGCCTGCAATCTTGATATTGAGGTTGTAAGGAAAAACATTCTCAGCCAATACAATCAGCCTGAGGCAGTTATGGAGGAGATCACTTATTGGTACGACAATATTATCGCCCTCATGAAGAACGAGAAGATGGAGCAGAAAGGCCATCTCCAGGAGATTCAGAATGTGGTGGCCGACCTCAACGACCTTCACCTTCAGCTCCTCCGCTCGCCTCTGCATCCCGACTACAAGGTGGCGTATCAGGAGGCCGCGCCTGTGATCGGTCAGAGCCTGGCAATCACAAAAAAGGATGGAGCCTCAGAAGTGGAGATATGTTTTGAGATGCTCTACATGATTCTGCTTCTGAAACTCCAGAAAAAGGAAATATCCAACGACACTCAATATGGCGTGGCCAAGATTTCGAAAATGCTCGCCATCCTCAGCGAGAAATACAAGAAATACGAGGCCGACGAGATTGACTTTTAATATCTCTTTCTTGCGCGGTCGAGTTCGCGGGCTGAGTCACGCTCCTTGAGGTCCTCGCGCTTGTCGGCCATCTTCTTGCCTCGGCAGATGGCTATCTCGAGTTTGGCGTATCCGCGGTCGGTGATGAACATTCGGAGCGGAATTATCGTAAGTCCCACATTCTGAACCTTTTTCTCAAGTTTGTCGAGTTCACGGCGTGTGAGCAGGAGTTTGCGCTCACGGCGCGGGTCGTGGTTCACGTATCCGCCGTGGGAATATTCTCCGATATACATTCTTACATAGAGTTCGTTCTTATCGAACGAGCAGAATGAGTCCACGAGCGATGCCTTGCCGTCGCGGATGCTCTTGATCTCGGTGCCGAGCAACTGAATGCCCGCTATATACTTGTCAAGAATCTCGTACTGAAACGTAGCCTTCTTGTTTTTGATATTCAACTGATCTGCCATAATATACAAAAATTAATAGTTGGTTGCGCCACCTTAGGTGGCTTGGTTCTTTATCCGAAAATTAAAAGAATATAAAAGAATGGAAAGAATTTTTT